>CAZESL010000039.1:0-19929 GCA_964515215.1 uncultured Eubacteriales bacterium | reverse complement strand
CGTTTGAGTGTTGGGGAAGTTACACGGACAGGCGAGGGCGCCTGTCCCTACAAAACACCGCCGTGGTTGTGCAATTATCCCACGGTAATGTTGAAGGTGTTTTCGTATTCGCAGTCGGGGGCTAAATGCACCATCAACTGCTTTTGTTCGAGATCGTCCACCTCGCCGTCGTAGGACGGGACGCTGTACCACGGCTCAATGCAGATGTACGGGGCGTCGGTGCGCGGCTTGTGCCACAGACCCAGTGCGTTCATGTCGGGGTAGTAGAGATGCACGAACTTGTCGCTCTTTTTGGAACGCAGGGTGATGCCGTCGCTCATATAGGTGAGGAAGATGGCGTCCACGTTAAAGAGGTCGTGGCGCAGCGGCAGACGGCAACCGTCTGCAAGCGGGAAGGGACGGCGGTAGCCGGTGTCGAAGCAGGTGTCGCTCATGACCACCAGTTGGGGTTGCTTGTCGGAGTCAAATTCCACGAAATAGTCTTCGAAGGTCTCGCCCTTGGTGAGCGGAACGTTGAAGCCGGGGTGACCGCCGACCGCAAAGATGAGGTCCTTCGTATCGGTGTTTTCCACGTGGAAGGTGTGATGCACCGTCTGCTCTTCCAATTCATAACCGATCACGATGCGGAAACGGAAAGGATACTGTGCGAGCGTTTCGGCATTTTCGGTGAGTTCAAACGCCAAAGAGGTCTCGGTCTCCTCGATAAGGCGGGTCTCGGCGTTGCGCAGGAAGCCGTGCAACTTCATTTCGTAGGTCTCACCTTTGTAGGTGTATTTCCCTTCGAACAGACGGCCGCAGATGGGGAACAGATTATAGGCGCGCCCCATCCAGTACGCTTCGTCGCCCTGCCAGATGTATTCGCAATCGTCCGCCTTGGTCTTGATCGACCACAATTCCGCGCCGAGCGAGTTGACCGTGACTTGTACGCGTTCGTTTTCGATGGTATACAGCATGGTACGTATCTCCTCTGCTTAATATTTGCCGTCCGAGCCGAACAGGCGGATCTTTTCCATCACCGTCTGCTTAATGAACTCCACCTTGCGGTTGCGGATATCGAGGTAAGCGAGCCCTTCTTTGAGGCCCTGCTCCATCGCCTTGTTGCCCGCCACGCACAGATCGGTGAAGATGTTGACCTTTGCGATACCTTCGCGAATGGTGTTGCGGAAATCGTCGTCCGACAAGCCCGAACCGCCGTGAAGTACCAGCGGGGTGTCGAGTGCGGCGCGGATCTCCTTCAAACGGCCGATATCCAGCTTCGGCTTGGATTTATACGCGCCGTGTGCGGTGCCGATGGCGATCGCCAGTGCGTCCACGCCCGTTTCCCCAACAAACTCCACCGCTTCGGCGGGGGTGGTGTATTGGTCGGACGTTTCGTTGTCGCCCGTGTCCGCCTGACCGACGTGGCCGATCTCGCCTTCCACCGTCACGCCCATCGCGTGGGCGATCTTCACCATTTCACGGGTGTTCTCAAAGTTTTTCGCAGGGTCGCCCGCCGAACCGTCAAACATAATGCTGGAGAAACCGAGTTTCAACGCTTCGATGCAACGCTCAAAGGTGAGACCGTGGTCGTAATGCACCACCACCGGCACGGTGGCACGCTTCGCCGCCGCGATGATGGAGGGGGCGATCAACTTCAGTTCGCCGTGGGGCAACAGCACTTCCGCCGTGCCGATGACGATGGGGGAGCGCAGCTCTTCCGCCGCGGAAATGGCGGCTTCGAGCATATCGGTATCGGTGGTGTTGAACAGACCGACACCGTAGTGATTCTTCTGGGCATCTTTCAAAACGTCATTCAAATTAACTAACATAGCAATTACTCCTCAATTTCAGGTGCTCGCACGATGCGAGTGTCGGTGAATACGTCGGTCTCGTCGGTACTGCGGGTGGAGAATTCGGACACCACCGCGCCTTCGGAACCTGCCTGAAACCAGTGCCAGGTTTCGGGATAAATGGTGTACTGCTCGCCCGGGTTCAGCACGATCTCGTGGAACACGGTCACGTCGGAGGGGGGCAACTTACCTTGGATATCCTCCTTCTTACCGTCGCCCGTGACATAGAGGTACACCTTGCCCCAGCGGCAACGGAAGGTCTCTTCCTTGCCCTGCATACCGTAACTCGGCACGTGCTTGTGCTCGGGGCAGGTCTGGTAGGGGGTGAGTACCATTTCTTTGGCGCACACGCGCTCGGTGTTGATGTACACGAGCAGTTGCAGACCGAGGTCCTCCACGATGTCCAGACCGAAATCCGCGACTTCGATGGACTGCTTTTCCTCTTCGGTCAGCACGATGCCCGCTTTGGCGTAGTAGTCGAGTGCCTTTTTGACCTGTGCTTCGTAGGTTGCCTGTTTCATAACGTGACCCTCCCATATTTTTCTTCCATTTTTAGGATCTCATTTTTGGGGCGCATACCGTCCACCGAGTTGCCCGCGAACAAATTGCATGCCGCCGCGGCCGAGGCGAAACGCAACAGTTCTTCATCGGCGTAGCCGTTATAGAGACCGTACAGACAGCCTGCGCAGTAGGCGTCACCCGCGCCGACACTGCCGCGGATCTCTTCGGCGGGGATCTTCAAAGACGGCACCGCGGTGAACGCACCGCTCGCGACGTCCAGACAGAAGCCCGCTTGTTTGCAGTGGACGATAACTTTATCCTTCACACCGTAGGCGGCGATCTTTTCCATCGCGGCGCGGATGTTCTCGACGATCGGTCGGCCGTTTTCGTCGCACGCTTCAAAACCGTCGATACTGCAACACTCGATCTCGTTCATAATGGCGTAGTTGCAATATTTGAGAGCGGGCACGATGGTCTTTTTGTAGTTGCCGTCGTTGTCGCTCACCACGTCGATGGAGGTGCAGATGCCGCGCTCCTGCACGTCGTGCAAGAACCGCGCCATCACCGTGCCGTATTCCGCATCCTCTTTGTCAAACTCGTCCAGCAGCAGAATGTAGCCGATGTGGAGCATATTGCCGTTCAGTGCCGACATATCGATATGTTCGGGCGAAAAGCGCGCGTTCGCACCGCGCGCGTGGAAGAAGGTGCGTTCCCCCGTCGGCAGGCTCATCACGTCACTGAAACTGGTGGGTACGTCCGCCAAAATGGTGACGTGCTCGGTATTGATGCCGTGATTTTGCATCTGCTCGGTCACATACCGCCCTGCCGCATCGTTGCCGACGCAACCGATGGCAGTCAGCGGTACGCTGCGGTCGATCTTCGCAATATCGATCGCCGTGTTCGGCACACAGCCGCCCACCGCTTGCGACACGCTCGTAATACTGCTGAGCATACCGATCTCGGGATAACTCTCGATGTTTTTCACCGTGTCGGTCAGGATGTTGCCTGCCAGCACGATGCCTTTGCGCTCACCCGTCATCAAATAATCCACCGATACGCCGAACAGCGCCGCGAGCGCGGGAAATTGCGTGACTTCGGGAAAACCGAGCCCACTCTCCCAACGGCTGACCGCTTTGTCGCTGATGTTCAGCGCGGTTGCCAGTGCCGACTGGGTAATACCTGCTCGCCGCCGAAGAGCGGCAATCGTATTGCCGACTGTTTTAGCATCCATAAGATCCCCGTCCTTTCCTTACACCTATTATAATGCAAAAGGTAAGGGTTCGTAAACCTATACTTACAAGACATTGTGCGTAGAATTTTGCGATTTTTGAGCCGAAATTCTACGATTCGTAGAGTGTTTGTTCCGCGTTGCGGCGATAGACCGCGGGGGTACAGCCCACTCGCTCGCGGAAGGTGCGAATAAAATTGTTCACGTCGCCAAACCCGCACCGTGCGGCGATCTGTGCCACGCTTTGGTCGGTGGTGAGCAACAGTTCGCGTGCGTAGGACAGGCGGCAGAGTACCAGATATTGCTTGGGGCTGTATCCCGTCCAGTCCCGAAAGGCATGGGAGAGGTAGGACGGGCTTAAGAAAAAATCCCGTGCCAACGTTTCGAGAGAGATCTCCTCGCTGAAATGCGCGTCGAGATAGGATTGGATCTGCAAGACCGTTTCGCTGACGCGATGGGCGGGGAGAGGGAATTGTTCGCGTTTTAGGCGATAGCAGGCGATCAGCAACAACTGAAGAAGTGCCGCGATGCGGTGGCGCTTAAAAGACCGGGGGGCAGTGTTCTCTTTGGTGATCTGTTCAAGGATATTTTCCACTTCGTCCGCTGCGTTCTCTACGTGAAATACGTGACAGAAATTGTCGGGACGGCGATCGAATACGGCACGCAGGCGCGGTTCTTCCACCGCATCTGCCAACTGCTCGGCGGTGATACGCATCCACCAGCGGCGGTAGGGCGTTTCCAGCACGGTTACGCTGTGCTCTTCCAAACGGCTGATAAAAACGAGCGCATTAGTTCCCGCTTCGTAGGTCTCTTTGCCGATGCGAATACGAATACGCCCTTCTTTGACGTAGATCAATTCATGCGTATTGTGGAAATGTTGTGCGGTGGAATCGGTACTGTCTGAATAGACACAGACAATGCGTTCTTCCGGCATAATATCCCGCCCCTCGCTTCACAGAATGTCAAATTTATCTTATCATTTATATTGCTTACTTGCAAGATGGGATGACGAAAAAAAGCGGATTTTACATATTTTTTTACAGAACTTGCTGACACGGGCAAAGCGGGATATGGTATGATGATAGCGGATAAATTTGCCTATAGGAGTGTGCAAGATGGAGCACAGAGAGTTTCACTATACCGCAATGGATGACGTACGGGCGGAGTTGCGTGCGTTGGGTAAGTCGCTGCCGCTTTCGGATAACACGGCGGTGCTGAACACGCCGCTGACGGTGGGTGACGTGACTTTGCCGAATCGACTGGCGATCCAGCCGATGGAGGGGTGTGACGGCACGGCGGACGGTGCTCCCGACGAACTGACACGGCGGCGGTATCGCCGCTTTGCGGCGAGCGGGGCGGCGCTCGTTTGGGCAGAGGCGACGGCGGTGGTGCCCGAGGGGCGCGCAAATCCGCGGCAATTGATGCTGACCGCCGACAACGTGGACGTTTACAAAGCCATGGTGGAGGAGATGCGGGAGATATCCCGCAGGGAAAACGGGTTTTCGCCGTTTATTGTGTTGCAGATGACCCATTCGGGGCGGTATTCCAAACCGACGGGTACCCCTGCACCGCTGATCGCGTACAACAACCCGATTTTTGAAAAGAACGCCCCCATTGACCCTGTGCGTGTGGTGAGTGACGACTATCTTGCAAGCCTGCCCGCACACTATGCCGAAACGGCACGGCTTGCCGCTTTGGCAGGGTTTGATGCGGTGGATATCAAGTGCTGTCACCGCTATCTGATGAGCGAACTGCTCTCTGCCTATGAACGCGAAGGGCGTTACGGCGGGGATTTTGCGGGGCGTACTCGCTTGTTGCGTGAGACGGTGGAGGCGGTAAAAACCGCTGCACCTTCCTCGCTGACGTTGACCGCCCGTCTCAATTTGTACGACGGTTTTCCGTATCCGTACGGGTTTGGTGTGACCGACGGCGGCGGGCTTGTTCCCACATTGGACGAAGCGAAAGCGGTGGTCTCGCTTTTACATGAAAAATACGGTATGCCGCTGCTCGATTTCACCATCGGCAATCCGTACGTCAATCCGCACGTCAACCGCCCGTACGATAAGGGCGGGTATCTGCCGCCCGAGCATCCGCTCGAAGGGGTGGCGCGGATGATGGAGTGTGTCGGTGAAGTGCGCCGCGCGTTCCCCGAACTGGCAGTCATCGGCTCGGGCTATTCGTATCTGCGGCAGTTCGCACCCGAGCTCGCGGCAGGCGCGGTGGAAAGCGGTGTGTGCGATATGGCGGGATTCGGGCGCGAAGCGTTTGCCTACCCGACCTTTGCGCGGGACATCCTGCAAAACGGGGCGATAGACCCGAAAAAATGTTGTATCACCTGTGGTAAATGTACCGAGTTGATGCGTGCGGGAAGTGTGGCGGGCTGTGTCCCGCGGGACAGTGCAATCTATGCCCCCATCTATCAGCGTGACGTATTGAAAAAGTAAGGAGTGGTGAATGATGAAAGTAGCATCGGTTACCGGCTCGCGCCGTGGCATCGGTCTTGCTATTGCACGGGAGTTGGCACGTGACGGATACATTGTTGTGTTGTCGGATATTATCGAGAAAGAAGAAGCGGCACCGCTGTTGGAAGAACTCACGGCACAAGGACTGTCGGTGGATTACGTGCGTTGCGATATCAGCAACACCGCCGACCGTGCGGCGTTTTTCGCGTATATTGAGAAAACCTACGGCCGCCTGGACGTACACGTGAACAACGCGGGGGTGGCTCCGCAGGTGCGCTTGGATATCTTGGAGACCACCGAGGAGAGTTTTGATTTTCTCATAGGTGTCAATCTGCGCGGCACCTTCTTTATGTGTCAGGCGGCGGCAAATCTGATGCGGGCGTGTCAGGCGAAGGGAATCGCAAACTATACCCCGCGTATCGTGAATATCGCGTCGATGTCGTCGTATACGTCCTCCACCAACCGCGGGGAATATTGCATTTCCAAAGCGGGGATCTCGATGGTCACGCAACTGTTTGCGGACAAATTGGCGGAGGACGGGATCCCCGTGTTTGAGGTGCGGCCCGGTATCATTCAAACCGATATGACCGCGACAGTCACCGAAAAGTATCAAAAACTGATCGACGGCGGGGTGACCCCCATTCGCCGTTTCGGTCAGCCCGAAGACGTGGCAAACTGTGTGATGGCGGCGGTGAGCGGCCGTCTGGATTTCGCCACGGGACAAGTGTTGAACGCGGACGGCGGTTTCCATATCCGCCGACTGTGAGGTGACGGTATGCAGTGGAACGTGAACGGTGTCGAAGTACCCGTGCGGGTGCTGGATACGGCGGTGGTCGGCTCGGGCTGTGCAGGGTTTAACGCGGCAGACTGGCTGTGGACACTCGGACGGCGGAACATCGCCGTCATTACCGAAGGGGTGAATTGCGGCACCAGCCGCAATACGGGCAGCGATAAACAGACGTACTATAAATTGTCGCTCGGCGGTGAAGGCGCCGACAGCGTGGCGGCCATGGCCGCCGACCTGTTTGACGGTGAAGCGGTGGACGGCGACACGGCGCTGGCCGAAGCGGCGGGCTCGGTGCGCGGATTTATGAAACTCTGTAATCTCGGCGTGCCGTTTCCGTGCAACGAATACGGGGAGTACGTGGGGTACAAGACCGACCACGACCCCCGTCAGCGGGCGACCAGTGCAGGCCCGCTCACCAGCAAATTTATGACCGAACGGTTGGAAGCGGCGGTACACACCAAAGGGATCCCCGTGTGGGACGGTATGTCTGCGGTGAAACTGTTGGTCGTCGACGGACACGTGGAAGGGCTTTTGTGCCTCGACCACGCGGCACTCGATACGCCGACCTGCGGTCTCACCGTCGTGAAGGCGCGGCAGGTGGTGCTCGCGACAGGCGGCCCTGCGGGGTGTTACCTACGCAGTGTGTATCCCGAAAGTCAGGCGGGTATGTCGGGTATCGCGCTCGAAGCGGGGGCGAAAGCCGCCAATCTCGACCAGTGGCAATACGGGCTCGCGTCGATCGGTTTTCGTTGGAACGTGTCGGGGACGTATCAGCAGGTGTTGCCGCGGTATATCTCGATCGACGGCGACGGGGTGGAACGGGAGTTCTTGCTCGATTACTTCGATTCGCCTGCCGAGGCGCTTGACCGCGTGTTCTTAAAAGGCTATCAGTGGCCGTTTGATACGACCAAATTGCAAGGCTCGTCGCTGATCGACCTTATCGTACACCACGAAACGGCGGTGCTCGGACGGCGGGTGTATATGGACTATCGTACCGATCCTAAGGGGCTCGAAAATGGATTTGACGGGCTTTCGGAGGAGCCTTACCGTTACCTCGCCAATTCGGGTGCGCTGATGGCGACGCCCATTGCACGACTGGAAAAAATGAACCCGCCGGCAATCGAACTTTACCGTCAGCACGGTATCGACTTGTATACCGAACCGCTGGAGATCGGCGTGTGCGCGCAACACCACAACGGCGGTCTGTGGGTGGATGCGAACTGGCAGACCTCGATCGGCGGTTTGTACGCCGCGGGGGAAGTCGCGGGCACCTTCGGGTTGCACCGCCCCGGCGGCAGTGCGCTCAACTCCACGCAGGTCGGTTCCATGCGGGCGGCGGAACATATTGCTGCGACGACCGACGAAGACGTGACCGTAACGGCGGCATTTGGGACGTTGGCAAAAGACGCCGCAGGGGAAATGCTCGCGCATCTTTCAGCGGTGACGGCGCGTGCGCCGCAGACGAAAGACGTCCGCACGGCAAGTCAGCGAGAGATGAGCGACGTGGCGGCACACTTGCGCGATCCCGTGGCGATGGCGGCATTGGCCGCGCGCGAGCGGGCGACGCTCACGACGTTTTGGGACACGGTGGCGGCTGCTCGCGCCGATCTGCCCGCCCTGCTCACCACGCGGGACTTGATGGTCACCCGTGCGGCGGTGCTGTCGGCTATGTGTACGGCGGCAGATACGGTGGGTACGTGCGGCTCGGCATTGGTGCTGAAAGCGGACGGCGAAGTGCTGTCGGAGGCGCTGCCCAATGTGCGGTACGCTCTGCCGAAGCCGTACCCTGCGGGTAAACGCCTCATCACCGAACAGACGGGGGAGGGGGCGTTCACGTCCCGCTACGAACCCGTGCGCCCAATGCCGCAAGCCGACGCGTGGTTTGAAAACGTGTGGGACGCGTATCGCAAGCGAATGGGAAAGATTGCGAAATAACAGATACAACCGAAAGCACCGCGTGTGATCTGCACGAGGTACTTTCAATTGTATCTGTAAAAACTTCAAAAAGTTAAAAAAATATATTAATTTTAACCAAACTTCTTGACAAACGGTGGAACTTTTGCTAATATAAGATTGATGAATAGTATGATTTAATGCTTTGGATTTTCGTCAAGGCAGAAACGCTATCGCTGTGAAAGGAGGGTGAACTATGAGAAACTGTGGGCATTGCACGAGGACGGTGTTACTGTTGCTGACAGTAGCGGACGGTGACACGTCGGGTTTTCTCGTGTCACCGTCCGTTTTGTGTATGAAAGGAGAAGGTGATTAGAAAGGAGCAGACTACTATGACGAAAAATTGAGAAGAGTACGATTGCTCGTTACTGTACTTACTGTGTGTTCTCTCTTGTTTGGCGTCATAACCGGAATGCCGGCGTTGGCAGCAACGTTCGCTATGCCAACTTATGACTATAATGCTGCACTGACATACGCTGCTAACAATGTGAATTCAAATGTAGGTCTGTGTGCAGAGTTCGTTTGGCGGTGTTTGAATGCCGGTGGTGCACTTACAGGTGAAGAGATAACGCAATGTTCAGCATTGTGGACGGCTTTGGATGCGCGTTTTATTGTTCCAACGGTGCAACTGCAACATAAAACGAAATCTTCTACAGTGGACTATATCTATTTTTCAAGTAACGATAATAAGATTGCGAAAGGTGACCCGATATTCAGCAAATGTTTCACCTGTAATCAATATCCGCACGTGGCAATTTGTGCGGGAGGCGATAACAGCGATTATGTAGTGGGATACGCGCGCAACGGAGTAGCGACTCCCGATGCCCCGTTAGGATGGACGAGTCGCTGTTCGGCGGGACATGAGTTGGTTTATTACGCATGGCGTATGAGCAGCGGACATTGTGCAAATGGGCATACACTCGCAACCGGTTATTTTAATACGGCAACGACGCATTGGCGTGGTTGCAAAGTGTGCGGCGAACGCGTTTCGGAGACCAATCATACGTGGGTGAGTACGAACGGTGGATATCGGTGTACGGTATGCTTTAAGACTTCCACCTATCTGCCGGCGGCGCTTCCGGAAGTGGAGCCGATAGCGGAATGATTTAATTTAGGGTGAAAGTAGGTGGCTTGGATGAAAAGAGTATGGTGCGGCGTGCTGACCCTTTTGCTGTTGGTGGGTATGACGGCGTGTGACGGCGGCGGGGATACGCCGACAACGCCTACCACCGTGCCGACGACGGTGACGACGACCACCACCGCGACGGCAAACGACAAGTTTCCCGTGGCGGGGTCGGTGAAGGTCACTTTCGAAGACGACCGCGTACTGCTCGGGGACACGGCGATCGTCCCGCTGGGGGGCGTGCAGATGGTATTTTCTGCCTTGCAACAAGGCGGCAGTGCGATGCAGGACGAATACGGTACGATCCACAACGCGCAGTTCCCGAATGCGTGGATGACGGAGTACGTATACGGCGAAAGCGGGATCGATCGTACGGCGTATATCGAAACGGTCGTTCCCGTGGGCGAAGATACGGCACGGCTGGTGCGCTATCTTACGTACGAAAGCAAATACGGGTTTAATGGCGTATTCGTCGGTTCGATGTTTTCCCAAGTGACGGAAAAATGGCAGGCGGCAAGCGAGGAACGTATGCTGGACACGCAGATTATTGGCGATCATTATATCGGGGCGGTGTATCCGCTTTCGGAGGAGTATGAGATCGTGTTCTATCAATCGGAGTTCAGCGAGGGGCGCGTGTGCGCGATCGGTATTGAAGCGATCGTGCCGTCGGATAGCAACGAGCGGGCAGAACCGCGCCGCACGCAGGATATTCACGTGAAAATAACGGAAGACGGTTTTTCTGTTGGAGATCTGACGATGGCACGTTACGGCGAAGCCGCACCGTTACTGGCGTTGTTGGGAGAGCCCGAAACGGTGGAACGCTCGCGCAATTCCGACCACTACGGCGAATGGTATGCAAAATATAGCTACGCTGATTGCCATGTGGAGACGGTGGTCTTGGAAGGCGAGACGGTGGAACGGTTTTCACTTTTGACACTGCTGGATAAACGACATAGCATCGACGGCGTAACGGTGGGTATGCGTGCTTCGCAATTGCCGGATACGTGGTTGCACGAATATCAGCGAGACATACGTTTTCAGGGATCCGCGATGCATGGGTATTATTTCAACCGTTTTACCGCAGGAGGCGGCGTACGCTACAGTGCCGTGTTTGAACTGCAGGATGGCGATATCGACGCTGCCGACGATGCACCGTTCGATCTTGAACGACATATTATGGCGCTACATGTGGCGTCGCACGGTGTTATCGATGAATATTGAGATGAGTAAGTTCCCCCCGCGTGCAGTCTGCACGCGGGGGCGTGTTTCATACGTAATATTTTTCCGTCGTGTCGAGACGGGTGATCGCCGAAGGCGGCACCGTGTTCGATGGTACAACTTGCCATCTCCCCTTATACAGGGGAGGCAAAGCTTAGTATCCTCTTTTGTGCAATTTTGCCTTAACGCGACAGCCCTATTTTTATCCCTAACTCCACCCACCTTACGGCGGGTGGGTGTTGTCGGATGAAAACTTTTGGCGATAGAATCCTATCGGGCGGCGCGAAACTCTTTCGGCGTTTTGCCGGTGGCTTGTTTGAACAGCTTTGAAAAATACTGTGTATCCAAAATACCGCAATGCGCCGCGACGGTCTGCACCTGCAGGTCGGTCGAGCGCAAGAGGTGCCCCGCCGTTTCCATACGCTTTTGACGCACGTAGGCCGAGAGGGTCTGTCCCACTTCCTTCTTGAACGCGGCAGGCGATCTCGGCTGTAACATGAGTTTTGCACTCAAAAGCACAATGGCGATCTTCTGGACCCAATTTATGCAGATGGATCTGTGGTATGCACTGCTGCTGATCGTGGTACAAGTATGGGATGCGGTCAACGATCCGCTGATCGGTTCCATCGTCGACGCCGACCGTCGGCAGTACAAACGCAACAAATTCCTTGCGTACATTTGGACCGGCTCGATCGGCTTGATCGTGGGCGGCGCGTGCTGCTTCTTGCCGTTCCCGAATGCGTCCGTTTGGGCGAAAGCGATCATCTTCATTGCGGGTTACGTTGTGTGGGATGCGTTCTACACCGTGGCAAACGTGCCGTACGGCTCGCTCTTGTCTCTTATCTCCAACGACGTAAAAGACCGTGCCTCGCTGTCGGCTTGGCGCTCGGTCGGCTCTATCTTCGGCAATATGCTCCCGATGGTGATCCTGCCCTTTATCATCTACGATAAAGATGACAACCTCATCGGTGAGCGCGTGTTTATCGCGGCACTCATCATGGGTGCGCTCGGATTCCTTTGCTTCCAGTTTATGATCCGTAACACCGAAATTCGTGTGGAGACCAATGTGGCATTGAACGAGGATGCACCGAAGTTTAACGTGTTCAAGGCGTTCGGCAACTTTGTGAAGAACCGTCCTGCCGTCGGCGCGACCTTGGCGGCGATGGGTATGTTCATCGGTATGCAGGGCGCGGCAACGGCGGTCACCGTTATCTTCCAGTCCTACTACAACAACGTGAAGATCTCAGGTATCGTGGCGACTTTCCGCGGTAAACTGTGGTTTGCCAAGGTCGGCTTGAAGATCAAAAAAGCGATGGGCGGTAACGGCGACGGTAAGAAGAAGGAAGCAATGGGCTTTGAACTGTCGGAAGATATGATGCAGATGATGGGTGGCTTCACTGTGTTGCGACTCACGAGTTTGATCGGTATGATGAACATCACCTTCACGAAGGAAGATCTGCTGAAGATGAACAAGCAACTCAACCGCATTCGTAAGCCGAAGAAATAAAAAGCGAAAAAGCAAGCGTTTCCCGAAAAGAAATGCTTGCTTTTTTGCTGAAATATGGTATACTATGCTATGGTCAAAAGGGAGTAGCCGGTGCGATATGCGCGGCAAGCGGCGTCATGACGGGTGTACAGCACACCCCGCTGTTTGTCTGAAACGGCAAGACTTTTACCGTGGGCAAGTCACGGTAAAAGTTTTTTTATTCCCCCAAAATCAGTAAAAGAGAGGTCGTAAAAGATGGAAATCATCGAAAAACTCGGGTTTCTCGTCCAAAACGTCAGCATGCTTGGCGATTGGCGGTATTTTGCGATGTGGATCATCGGCGGCGTGCTGATCTACCTTGCGATCCGTCACGATATGGAACCCACTCTGCTGTTGCCGCTCGGTTTCGGCACGATTTTGGTCAACCTGCCCCTTTCGGGGGCGATCGGTGAACACGGTCCGTTGACTACGCTGTTCAACGCAGGTATCGCCAACGAATTGTTCCCGCTCATTCTGTTCATCGGTATCGGTGCAATGATCGATTTCGGTCCCTTGCTTTCCAATCCGAAACTGATGATCTTCGGTGCCGCGGCACAGTTCGGTATTTTCGCTACCTTGACCATCGCTTCGATGTTCTTCGATATCAAAGCGGCGGCTTCCATCGGTATCATCGGTGCGGCGGACGGCCCGACGGCGATCGTGGTGGCAAACCAGTTGCTCGGTCCCACCAGTCCGATCACGGGTGCGATCATGGTGGCGGCGTATTCGTACATGGCGCTCGTGCCGATCATTCAGCCCCCCGTCATCAAGTTGCTCACCACCAAAAAAGAGCGTATGATCCGTATGCCGTATGCACCGCAGAAGGTCTCGAAGTTGACGAAGATCTTGTTCCCCATCATCATCACGATGATCGCGGGTATCGTGGCACCCGAATCGGTGGCGCTCGTCGGTTTCCTGATGTTCGGCAACCTCATCCGTGAGTGCGGTGTGCTGAATTCGTTGTCCGAAACGGCACAGAACGTGCTTGCCAACCTCATCACCATCTTCCTCGGCATCACCATTGCGTGCCGTATGCAGGCGGAGGAATTCCTGAATCCCGCAACCTTGCTCATCCTGGGTCTGGGTCTCGTGGCGTTCATCTTCGATACGGCGTTCGGCGTGGTGTTCGCGAAGTTCCTGAACCTCTTCCTGCCGGCGGATAAGAAGATCAACCCGATGATCGGTGCGGCGGGCATTTCGGCGTTCCCGATGTCGGGCCGTGTGGTGCACAAAATGGGCCTCAAAGAAGACCCGCAGAACTTCCTGCTCATGCATTCCATCGGTGTTAACGTGTCCGGTCAGATCGCCTCGGTCATCGCGGGCGGCTTGATCCTCGCGTTCTTCAAGTGATAAACGGAGGGAAACGCTATGAATATTCAATTTCGACTTGACCAACTTCCCGAAAGCCTGACGGTTTTGGCGGCGGGCATGATCAGCATTTTCCTGGTTATCGGTGTGATCATCGTGGCGACGGTCGCACTCAACAAGATCTTCTCGGAAAAAGAGGGGAAAAAGGAAGACTAAAACCAAGGCCGTCCCGACAAACGTCGGGGCGGTCTTTGATATGGAGGCGATAGTATGACCTATAAAATCGACCATGATTACCATATTCATTCGGGACTGTCGCTGTGTTCGGGGGATGCCGAGCAGACGGCGGCGCGTATTTTGCGGTATGCCGAGGAAAACGGTTTTACCTCGCTGTGCCTGACCGACCATTTTTGGGATGAAGCGATCCCCGGGGCGCTCGGTGAGTTTTATCAAAAGCAAACGGTACCGTACATTATGCAGGCTCTGCCCCTGCCGCAAAGCGAGCGGGTTCGGTTTTTCTTCGGCGGCGAATGCGACGTGGATCGGTTCGGTCACGTGACCGTTACGAAGGAGACCTGCGACAAGATGGACTTCATCGTGGTGGCGACTACCCACCTGCATTTGGGCGGGCAGGCGTTCCCGCACGGGGAAAAACGCACCCCTGCCGAGCGGGCGGTACTGTGGGTCGAACGGTTTGACGTGTTGCTGGACAGCGGTCTGCCGCTGCACAAGATGGGGGTGGCGCACCTCACCTGTCCGTTGATCGACAACACCTCGCGCGAGAACTATTTGGAAACGCTTTCGCGTATCCCTGCGGAGGAGATGTACCGTCTGTTCAAAAAGGCGGCGGCCGCAGGGTTGGGTATCGAGTTGAATGCAGAGGATATGAAATACGCCCCCGCAGAAGAAAATACGGTGCTTCGCCCATACCGCATCGCCAAAGAATGCGGTTGCAAGTTCTATCTCGGCAGTGACGCGCATCACCCGCAGGGGTTGGAGGGCGCTCTTCCGTATTTTAAAAAAGGCGTGGACGCGCTCAGGTTGCAAGAGAGTGATAAATATCACATTCCACAATAAAAAAGGACAAAATAAAAAGCGAGTATAAACCTTGTCAAGTGAAGTCGAATGTGATATAATAACGGCGTTATTTTCTCAATTTGGCGGTGAGCGAATGAAAACGTGTATTGTCGTCGGTGCAGGCGGCCGAGGAAAAGACTGTTATGCACCGTACATTCAAAGCAAAGGTCTGTTCAAAATCACGGGCGTGGTGGAACCCGATCGGCAAAAGCGGGAAAAGTTTCGCCAAACGCACGGGGTTTCGGAGAATATGTGCTTTGAGGATTATAAAGAGTTCTTCGCCAAAGGACGTCTGGCGGATGCCGTGCTGATCTGCACACAGGATCGGATGCACATCGAACCGACCTTGCTTGCGAAAGAATGCGGGTACCACATTTTGCTTGAAAAGCCGATTGCCCCCACACTTCCCGAAGTGAAGTTGCTCGAAGAGGCGTTTCAAGACTACGACAAGGTGTTTATGACCGGCTTCGTGTTGCGCTACACCCCCTTTATTCAAAAGATCAAAGAGATCATCGAGGCGGGGGAGATCGGCGACATCGTTACGATGCAGTTGAACGAAAATGAAGGGTTTTGGCATCATGCCCACAGTTACGTGCGCGGCGAATGGAACAACAGCAAGACCTCATCGCCGCTGATCGTGGCAAAATCCAGCCACGATATGGATCTGATCTTGTATTTGGTGGGCTCGTCCTGCAAATACATCTCGTCCTACGGAAGCAATACCTATTTCAAATACGAAAACGCTCCGGGAGAGGACGTGCCCGCGCGTTGCACCGACGGGTGCCCCTATGCCGACCATTGCAGTTACAACGCGGTGGAACAGTATACGAACGGTAAAGCCCGCTATTTCGTGCACAAATTTGAATGCGGTGAAGAGGATGCGGCGATCGTAGAGGCGCTGAAGACCAATCCCTACGGTCGCTGTGTGTACCGTTGTGACAACGACGTGTGCGATCATCAAGTGGTGGGTATGCAGTTTGAGAACGGTGCGACGGCGATGTTCACCGTCAGTGCCTTCTCGCTGGAAAATAACCGCACCATGAAGATCATGGGCACCAAAGGTGAGGTCGGCGGTTGCATGGAACGGGGCGAGATCGCGCTGAAGAAATTCCGCGATATGTCGGAAACCAAGATCACCGTGACCACCGACGGCACCAAGCATTGCGGCGGTGACGGCGGCTTGATGGAGCATTTTGCCAAGACGGTATACGAAGCGGACGGCAAGGCAGGCGGCGTTGATCCGTGGATGTTCGAAGCGCATCGCATTGTGTTTGCGGCAGAGGAATCCCGCCTGCGCGGCGAACGCATCAAATTGTAAAAGTAAAACCACGCGTTAGACGCGTGGTTTTACTTTTGGTTATTTCAGCAGATAATCGCCGTAGGCGTGGGGGAGAGAGACCTGTACGCCGAGTTCCTCCATCCAGCCGCGGGTGACGACCGTTTTCCACGGGCCGGTGTTGAAGCCTTCGCCCGCATTGTTATCCCACAGCCAGTCGGGGGTGGTGTAGAGGCAGATCTTCGGTCGTACCGCTTCGTAAAACTCCCGCGTGGCACCGCCTTGCCCGTGGTGAGCCATCTGCACGATATCGCACCGCAGTTTGTCGGGCGGGCAGACGTTCAGCAGATCGAGAGAGGCTTCGGGCCCGAGGTCACCCAAAAACAGTACGTCGCGTTTCGGGAAATGCACCCGCAGGACACAGGACGTGTCGTTAATGCTGTTGTATTTTGCGTAGTTACAGGCGTCGGACAGCACTTCGATCGTAATGCCGCTGACGGTGATGACGTCCCCTTCGCTGAGTTTTTTGACGGGAACAGCGGCTTGCTCCACCCGTTGCAAGAAATCGGTCACGTCGGCAAAACTGCTGCCGTTTTCCACCGTTTGAAGCCATTCCAACGGCGGGAAATCGAAGCGCAGATCACGAATGTCCAGATCAAACGGTTGCACGGTCTTCAGCAAGTATTGCAGACAACCGAAATGATCCTTGTGTGCGTGGGTGATGAGCCACAGATCCACGGTCTTGCCGCGTTCGCTGAGAAGTTTGTAGGTATCTTGTGCTTCCAGTCCTTCGTATCGATCACCGTACCAGCCGCCGTCGATCACAACGGTTTTGCCGTCGGGGGTGTCGAGGATATAGGACATGGTTTGCGGATGCTCGCGGTTGGCAAGTTGCAACAGACTGCCGCCACCGAGTCCGACGTAAACGGTATTTTGCTTCACAGGAACCCCCTCCTTGTCTATGGCTTCAGTGTACACTTTTCATAAAAGAATGTCAATAACGAGGACGAATTTCTTCTGTTCGGTTCATTGCATTTTTCGACTGTGCGTGGTATACTCGACTTCGGTTTGTAAAAAGGGGGACGGGATATGCATTTGCACGGACACGCGCTACAGCACCCGCGTCAGTTGTTGCACGGTGCGTTGCATCATGTGCGACGGGACGTTGCAGGCGCAGCAGATTTTTTCAAGCGAAACGTCGTGATGACGGTCGCGCTGACGGCGGCGTTGCTCACGGCGATCGTGGTGCCGCCCGATGCGGAATATCTTGCCTATTTTGACGTGAAAACGCTCACCTGCCTGTTTTGCGTGTTGGCGGTGGTGTGTGCGCTGAAAAACATTCGGTTTTTCTACATTTTGGCACAAAAAGTGGTACAGTGCTGTAAAAATGCCCGCATGAGTGTGCTGGCGTTGCTGTATATCACGTTTATCGGGTCGATGCTGATCGCAAACGATATGGCACTGCTCACGTTCTTACCGCTCGGCTATTTCGTGCTGTCTACTACGGGTAAGGAAAAGTACATGGCGGTCACCTTCATTTTGCAGAATATTGCCGCCAATCTCGGCGGGATGCTCACCCCGTTCGGCAACCCGCAAAACCTCTATCTTTACACGAAGTATGCGATTCCCACGGGCGAGTTCATGGGGATCATGGCTCTGCCGTTTGCGGTGTCGGTGTTACTGCTTACGGTGTGTGCATTGGTGTTCGTGAAAGCCGAACCGCTCACGGTAGAGGCGGAGGAGACGGCCTTGCCGCAAGGGCGCACGGTGTTGTACCTTTTGCTGTTCTTGCTGTCCATCGCCATTGTGTTTCGCGGCATTCCGTATTGGATCGGACTGATAATTATTCCCGCGGTGTTGTGGTTCGCCGACCGCAAGGCGCTCAAAATGGTGGATTACCCGTTGCTTCTTACCTTTGTGTTTTTCTTCATCTTTTCGGGGAATATGGCGCGTATCGGCGTGGTGCGGGAGTGCTTCTCCTTCTTGCTTGATAAAAGCACGCTTCTGTTCAGTGTGCTGTCGTGCCAATGCATCAGCAACGTGCCGTCGGCCATTTTGCTCTCCCAGTTTACCGAAAATTACCGTGATCTGCTGCTCGGTGTGAACATCGGCGGCGTGGGCACGCTGATCGCGTCGCTTGCCAGTTTGATCACCTTCCGTGAATACACCTGCCACGATCCGCAAAAGACGGGCGCGTACGTCAAGACGTTCTCGCTGTTCAATTTCGGCTTTTTGGCGGTGCTGATTCCCGTGTGTATGTTGGTGTGAATAGGAATACAAAGAGCCCGTCGCCTAAGCGACGGGCTCTTTCTGCGTTTTAGGGAACCGCGTAATCGTTATTCGTGATAAGATGCGCCCATGTATTTCCCCGGAACTTTTTCGGCAAATGCAAAAAAGAGCGGGCGGAGAAGGTCAAATTTATCAGCATCTGCTGCAAAAATGACGTACGAATGCTTTTCGTTGCCGTAACTTGTTCGAAAATACTCAATGAAGTTCCCCACGGCTGCCCCACCGTCGGTAGCGGGGTGGATTTTCGTCCCCGGGGCATCATTAGAATCAAAACGTATGCCGTTAAAAATCAGGCTTACTTCATCTGCTGCATAGGGGCGCGGTACTTTGGCAACGATATCGCGGATAACGCTGTATGCAATATCGCCGCTGCAGGAAAAGACATCGGGGGATATGTTACTTATGGAAGCGGTTGCTTCCGTAAAGGAATTCTCGGTGGGTGTGCAACGGTAAAAATTTGCCAATTCCGGATAGCGCTTCAACAGTGTGTTCACGGAGTTTCGCTTTTTGTTGGTATGCCGTTTCCCTTCGTATTCAAATTCATAAAGCCCTACATTTATCTCAAAAAGGCACTCCGCATAGAACAGGGACTGTGTGTTGAAAAGCGATTCGAGAGCTTCGAGAACAGCGGAAGGGGTGACCTTTCGCGTCAAACGGTATTCAATAACGATGTATTTGTTCAAGCGTTTCGTCTCCTTTTGCTGTGTTTTATGCTGAAAAATGAGAACCGAAGATGTTCTCCTGTTTGACTGCTATTTCAACAATTCGAAAAACATTTCGAAAATTACAATCATGCTGATAAGTCCTAAAAGCAGTGAACTTAAGCAAACTAAAACCTTGATCCATTTTTGCTTTAACTCTTTCTTATATCGAAATAGCAAAACGGCAAAATATATAAATTCAGAACATAACAGCATAATCGAAAAAATAATAGGTAGTTTTTGATTTAGAGTATCCGCAAACAAATACAGCTTGGTCGCATCAATCGAAAAAGGGGCACAGGGAATCGGGGGTAATAAAAGAAAAATCAGTATTAATAAAACAATAAAGATCACACACAAATAAAAGATTAAGCCTGCAACAGACATTTTGTTTCGATCTTTTTTTAACGTAGGCTTTCCCTTATACAAAAAGTGTTCTTTTTCAATCAATATTATTGCCAATCGATTATATTTAACCGTTATGTACTTGCCTTTGGAAATTCTGCTATCATAACAAGCACTAATTCTTGCTATAACCAAAAGGAAAAAAAGAAGAATCGGAAGTATATACATAGGGTCACCGCCTTGGGGTGTATTATATGCTTGTGTTAAATTGGGAACAAATCTACACCTTGGCTCCCTCTGACGAGGG
>CAZESL010000038.1:0-19956 GCA_964515215.1 uncultured Eubacteriales bacterium | reverse complement strand
TCCCCGCAAGCGGGGCGAGGCAAGGTGCTTCAGCGCATAATTATGAGAGTACATTACTTAACTTAATGGCATCGCCCTAACAAGGGGAGCCGCACACGAAACTGCTTTTCAAATTCAAACGCAAAAACCCGCCGTGTTCTTTTCTCTTATTTCGCCATGTGTGCGTTGATCTTTGCGACCAACTCGTCACAATCCACACCGTGTACCTCGCACGCCTGCGCCACCGTTTCACTGCGGGCGGAAGGGCAACCGAGGCAGTGCATACCCATCTCCAGGAAATAGGGTGCCGCCGTGCGATCCATATCCAGAATATCGCCGATCAACGTATCTTTCGTAATCATATTCGTTTTCTCCTTTGTTTTTATTCACTCCCCCTATTATAATACCCAAATCCGCAGATTGCAACCCTTTTCATCGTTCGTGCAAATATTTTTCCCGCGTGGCCAGTCCACCGCGAATGTGCCGTTGTGCCTTGTTCACCTCCAGCACCCCGCGCACCTGCCCGTACAAATGCGGGTCAAGGGTGCGCAAGCGAAACGCCACATCTTTGTGTACCGTGCTTTTACTGATATGAAATTTTTTAGCGGCCGCCCGCACCGTGGCGTTGTTTTCAATGATATACACCCCGAGTTCGACCGCGCGTTCCTCGACAACTCCCTTCATAAAAAGCACCTCATCCCTATCGTGTTCTCTACACTATATGGATGAGGCGTTTTAATTATTATATCGTCACTTGAAATTCTTTTCGGCAACGCGGACAGTCGCAGGCGTGGCGGCCGCGATTGGCTTTTGAAAGCCGCACCGTCGCTTTGCAGTGCGGGCAGGTGCGGTAGACGTGGGTCTTGCGGTCGCGCCACCGATTCTTTTGCAACTTCCAAAAACGGCGCATACCGTCTGACCGTTTCAAATACCACTCATTCTCCCGCATACGGGCGGGAATATTACGCGATAAGGTGCGAAACAAGAGCCAGCCGAACAGCGCAAACTCCAGCAACACCAGTACCAAACTGCCTAAAAACAGATTCAGCACGATGATCCCGCAGTACACCCACAACAGCGCTTTTTGCAACGCGTCCACGCCGTAGCGCCCTTGCATAAACCGCGCGATCGTATAGCCTAACCGTTGAAACATGTTCCCTCACTCCTTGCAGAAAGCAGTATATACCGCAAATGTGACGGCATTATCAGCAAACCGTGAACAGTTTTTAAAGTTTTGCCGCTTTTTTGATACGCGGTGCGAGCCACAGCGCGAGCGCCGTTTTGAGTGCATCGGGCAACACGAAGGGTAACACGCACGCGACGAGTGACACACCGAAGCGATCCCCCGACAACACCGAAAACCACACGGTACCGAGCAGGTAACCGCACGCTTGCCCGACCGCCAATGCCGCGGCACAGCCTTTTTGAGTTTTCGGATGCCACAGCCAAAACAGCACGGCGGCCGCCAAAAAGCCCCACAAGTAACCGCCCGTGACCCCGCACAGCACGCCGACACCGCCGGCGCCGCCCGCAAACACGGGAAGTCCCACCCCGCCGAGCAGCAGATACACCGCCACTGTCACGGTGCCGTATTTGCCGCCGAGCAACAGCAGCGTGAGATACACGCCGAACGATTGCAACGTAAACGGCACGGCGGCGGGCACGGTGACCCACGCACACACCGCAAGCAGCGCCGCCGACAACGCGCACTGCGCCATTTTTACTGTTTTTTGCACGAGGTCACCTCCTTCTCCATTGCCGTAGGGTGCGGCGTTTACGACGCACCGCGAGATTAACCACGAAAACGGGGCGTCGAAAATCGCCGCCCCCTACAGCACATTTCTTCTTTTCCGCTACCTCTCCGCTTTTCGTGCGGTATATCACCGCACGAAAACCACCTCTCCTTTCAAAGGAGAGGCAAGAAGTTGTGTTTGTATCATACCACACTCTGCTGAAAAACGCAATCTTGAAAATGCAGTGAACGTATGCTATACTAACCGTAAGGATGTGATAACGTATGAAATTTATGATCGCCTCGGATATTCACGGAGATGCGGAATACACCCGCCGATTGCTTGCCGCGTTTGACAATGAACGTGCCGACCGTCTTTTGTTGCTCGGTGACATTTTGTATCACGGACCGCGCAACGACCTGCCACCGCAGTATGCACCCAAAGAGGTGATCGCGCTCCTGAACCCGTTGCGTGACCGCCTGCTGTGTGTGCGCGGCAACTGCGACACCGAAGTGGATCAGATGGTACTGGATTTCCCCATTTTGGCGGATTACGCGGTGATTCCCGCAGGCGACCGTTTGATCTACGCCACCCACGGGCACGTGTATAACACGCAGAATCCACCGCCGCTGTGCCGTGGAGATATTCTGCTTCACGGACACACCCACGTGCCGGTCGCCGTGCCGTTCGGCAACGATAACGTATATCTCAACCCCGGTTCGGTCTCCATTCCGAAGGAGGATTCGCCGCACGGATATATGGTGTTTGAGGGTAACGCTTTCTTGTGGAAAACGTTAGACGGCGACGCGTATAAAGAGTATACGATATAAAAATCATTTACCCCACACATTATGTCAAAAGGACATAATGTGTGGGGTAAATATTCTTTCGTTATTTCACCAGATCGGCCATGGTGTACAGCCCTGCGGGCTTGCCCACCATAAACAACGCCGCATTCACCGCACCCACCGCAAACACTTCTTTGGAGCGGGCGGAGTGCGTAAGGGTCACGATCTCGTCGTGTCCCGCAAACAGCACTTCGTGTTCACCCACGATGTTGCCGCCGCGCACGGCAGAAAAACCGATCTCGTGACGGTCGCGCTTTTGGCGCACCGACTGACGGTCGTATACGTAAGTAGGCTCGTAGTCCAGCCCTTCCTCCACCGCACGGGCTAACATCAGTGCCGTGCCCGAGGGGGCGTCGATCTTTTGATTGTGGTGCTTTTCGATGATCTCCACGTCAAAGTCCGCACCGAGCACCTGCGCCGCCTTCTTGCACAGTTCGGCCAGCAGGTTCACACCCATCGACATATTCGCCGTGAAAAACACGGGAATCTCCTTTGCCGCTTCGTGAATGGCGGCAATCTGCTCTTCACTGTACCCCGTGGTAGCCAGCACGGCGGGAATGTTGTGTGCCTTGGCATACTCGAGCGTCTTTTGAAGTGCCGAGGGATGGGAGAAATCAATGAGGGCTTCCGGTTCGGCCATACAGTTCATCGGGTTGGCATACACGGGATACCCCGCGTGGCTTTCGGTGTTCAGGTCGATCCCCGCCACGATCTCGCAATCGCAACGGCCCGCCACGCAAGCAGTGACGGCACGGCCCATTTTTCCGTTACAGCCGCAAAGCAGCAGCTTTGTCATATCCTTGTTCTTCCTCTCAGATCAAATCGTACTTTTTCAGCACCACCGCCATCTTTTCCTTCAGCGGGTCCGCCATGGTGACGAGCGGCAAGCGGCATTCGCCCACCTGCAACCCCATCATATTCATAGCGTCCTTCACCGAAATGGGATTGACGTCCATAAACAGCGCGTTTGCCAGTTCCAGATATTTGAGAGCCAGCGCGCGGCTGCCCTCAATATCGCCGTCGAACCACTTTTGGCAAATATCGTGGGTCTCACGCGGGATCACGTTGGACAGCACCGAGATCACGCCCTTGCCGCCCAGCGCCAAAAACGGCACGATCTGGTCATCGTTACCCGAATAGATGTCGATATCGCACAGCGAAGCGATCTCCGCCACGGCGCTGATGCTCCCGCTCGCTTCCTTGATGGCCACGATGTTGGGGTGTTTGGCAAGTTCTGCCACCGTGGCGGGTTGAATATTCACACCCGTGCGGGACGGCACGTTGTAGAGGATGATCGGCAGATCTGCCGCATCCGCGATCGCGGTGTAGTGCGCGATCAGCCCGCGCTGCGATGCTTTGTTGTAGTACGGCGTGACGAGCAACAGGCCGTCCACACCGAGAGATTTTGCTTCGAGCGACAGTTTGATGCCGTATGCCGTATCGTTCGAACCCGTACCCGCAATGACAGGCACGCGACCCGCCGTCTGCTCCACTGCCGTGCGAATGACCGCCACGTGCTCCTCGTGATCCAACGTGGAGGATTCGCCCGTCGTGCCGCAGGTGATGATGGCATCGGTACCGTTTTCGATCTGCCAATCGATCAGTTCACGGTACTTTTCAAAATTGACACTTCCGTCGGCGTGCATCGGGGTGACGATCGCCACGCCCGCGCCGGTGAAAATCGTGTGTTTGCTCATAATCAACTCTCCTCAAATAGAGATTAGTCCATGTACCCTTCGGCGCACAGCAATTCCGCGAGCAACACGGCACCGCCCGCCGCACCGCGCAGGGTGTTGTGAGACAGACCGACAAACTTGTAGTCGTACTGCGTATCGTCACGCAGACGGCCGATGGAGATCGCCATACCGCCTTCGAGATCGCGATGCAGTTTGGTCTGCGGCATATTGTCTTCGGTGAAATAGTTTAAGAACTGCTTCGGTGCGGACGGGAGTTCCAACTCCTGCGCGCGGCCCTTAAAGTTCTTCCATACGTCGATGATCTCTTCCTTCGACGGCTTGTTTTCAAACTCCACAAACACCGCCGCAAAGTGACCGTCACTCACGGGAACACGCAGGCACTGTGCCGTGAACGCGGGCGAGGTCGCGGAAACGATCTCGCCGTTTTCCACCTTACCCCAGATCTTCAGCGGCTCTTGCTCGCTCTTTTCTTCCTCACCGCCGATGTAGGGGATCACGTTATCCACCATCTCGGGCCAACGTTCGAACGTCTTACCCGCACCCGAGATCGCCTGATAGGTGCACACCGCCGCACGCTTCACACCGAACTTATCCAGCGGGAACAGCGCGGGCACGTAACTTTGCAGCGAGCAGTTGGACTTTACCGCGATAAAACCGCGCTTGGAGCCCAAACGCGCGCGCTGGGCGGGAATAACGTCCAGATGATCGGCGTTCAATTCCGGGATCACCATCGGCACGTCGGGGGTGAAACGGTGCGCGCTGTTGTTGGACACCACGGGGCATTCCGCTTTGGCATACGCCTCTTCCAACGCACGGATCTCCGCCTTCGGCATATCCACCGCACAGAACACGAAATCCACCTTCGAAGCTACCGCTTCCACGTCGGCGGCATCCTGCACCACGATGGACTTATACGCTTCGGGCATCGCCGTCTTCATGACCCAGCGGTTGCCCACCGCTTCTTCGTACGTTTTACCCGCCGAACGGGGGCTGGCGGCGATCGCCGTCAACTCAAACCACGGGTGATTTTCAAGGAGAGACAAGAAACGCTGCCCCACCATACCGGTGCCGCCGATGACACCAACACGATATTTTTTCATACCAATCAGTTCCTTTCCGAAATAAGCCTCACACATAAAAGAAAGCCGGTTACAGAAAACCGGCAGACATTCCCAAAGTGTGACCTTCTTTGTGAATAGCACTCCACCGTTTCCGATGACAGCCGCACGGCTATTGACCGTACAGCCAGAATCCCCACGACCCGCATGACCGATCCTTCGGCGTCAACGCCTTTCCCCTGTGATCCGCGACTCGGGTGTCTCCCACAAGATACTTTTCGCAAACGCGCCTCTACTCAAAATTATATGCTTGACTTTTTGCTTTGTTCATTGTAGCATTATAGGAGTGTAATGTCAACACCCCATTTTAATTTTTTCAGGACGGCGAAAAGAATTCATGAATACGCACGATTTTTTTTACAACTTGCCCGATAATTTGATTGCACAAGAACCAATTGAGCCGCGCGACCATTCCCGTTTGTTGGTAATGGGACGGGAAGACGGCTCACTTTCGGACAAACATTTTTACGATCTTTTGGATTTTTTGAAGGAAGGCGACTGTCTTATTTTGAACGACAGCCGTGTGTTGCCCGCCCGTATTTACGGCAAGCGGGCGGATACCGGCTCCCCGCTTGAAGTGCTTCTGCTCACCCCGCACGGCGGCGACGTGTGGGAGGTACTGGCCGGCCCCGGCAAAAAGGCGCGCCCCGGCTTTCGGCTGACCTTCGGTGACGGTGCCCTCACCGCCGAAGTGCTGGACGTGTTGGAGGGCGGCAACCGTTTGGTGAAGTTCTTCTACGAAGGGAATTTCTACGAAGTGCTCGAATCCATCGGTCAGATGCCGCTGCCGCCGTACATCAAAAAGAAACTGGAAGATCAGGAGCGGTACCAGACGGTGTATTCGCGCGAGCGCGGGTCGGCCGCCGCACCCACGGCGGGGCTGCACTTCACCCCCGAATTGCTGCAGAAAGTAAAAGACAAGGGCGTGGAGATCGGGTTCGTCACGTTGCACGTGGGGCTCGGCACCTTCCGTCCCGTGAAGGTAGAGAATATTGCCGAGCACAAGATGCATTCGGAGCATTACGCTCTCTCACAAGAGACCGCCGATCTCATCAACCGCACCAAAGCACGCGGCGGGCGGGTGATCGCGGTAGGCACCACCAGTTGCCGCACGCTGGAAAGTATCGGTATGACCGACGGGGTGATCCACCCTGCCGAAGGATGGACGGCGATCTTCATCTATCCCGGTTACAAGTTCCGGGTGCTGGACGGCCTGCTCACCAACTTCCACCTACCCGAAAGTACGCTCATCATGTTGGTCTCCGCATTTGCGGGGTATGAACACACCATGGCGGCGTACGACCACGCCGTAGCGGAAGAATACCGTTTCTTCAGTTTCGGCGACGCAATGCTCATTGTATAAGTAGGGGCGACTACTAGTCGCCCGCGGGCGGCAGATTGCCGCCCCTACCTCGATAACACAACGTTGATCGTGTGAGGAGTTATATTATGCCCAATTCCAAACTGACCATAACAAAAACCGAAGGAGCAGCGCGCCGCGGTGTGTTTGAAACACCGCACGGCACGGTGCAGACCCCCGCGTTTATGAACGTTGCCACCTGCGGTGCCATTAAAGGTGCCGTTTCGGCATACGACCTCAAGGATCTGAAATGCCAGGTGATGCTGTGCAACACCTATCATTTACACCTGCGCCCCGGTGACAAACTGGTACACGAGGTGGGTGGACTGCACAAATTCACGGGATGGGACGGCCCCATTCTCACCGACAGCGGCGGGTTTCAGGTGTTCTCGCTCGCGGGGCTTCGTAAGATCCGCGAAGAAGGGGTGGATTTCGCCTCTCACATTGACGGACGCAAACTGTTTATCGGCCCTGAGGAGAGTATGCAGATACAGTCCCATTTGGGTTCGACCATCGCCATGGCGTTTGACGAGTGTGTGGAAAACCCCGCCACCCGCGAATATTCCGAAAAGTCCTGCGCCCGCACCACGCGGTGGCTGGCACGTTGTCAGGCGGAAATGGCCAAGTTGAACGCCTCGGCCGATGCGGTGAACCCGCGTCAGTTGCTGTTCGGCATCAACCAAGGGTGCACCTTTGACGATCTGCGTGTGAAGCATATGAAGGAGATCGCCGCGATGGACTTGGACGGCTATGCCGTGGGCGGCCTTGCGGTGGGCGAGCCTGCCGAAGATATGTACCGCATCCTCGAAGCCGTCGAGCCGTTTGCCCCCAAGGATAGGATCCGTTACCTGATGGGTGTGGGCACCCCCGTGAACATTCTGGAAGGGGTTTTCCGCGGCATCGATTTGTTTGACTGCGTGATGCCCGCGCGTAACGCACGGCACGCCCACGTATTTACGTGGAGCGGACGGCGCAACCTCTTCAATGCAAAGTACGAAAAAGATCTTACCCCCTTGGACGAGACGTGCGATTGTCCCACCTGCCGCCGTCATTCCCGCGCGTACATCCACCACCTCTTTAAAGCCAACGAAATGCTGGCGATGCGGCTGTGCGTGGCACACAACCTCTATTTTTACAACACGCTGATGGAGAAGATCCGTGAAGCGTTGGAAAACGGCAATTACGACAGTTTCTACCGTGAATACCGCGAAGTGCTGGACCGTCGCATATGACCGCAGATTGTAAAAAATCGGTAAATTCGGGCTTTCCCTCTTGCGAAACGTATAAAAATGTAGTATACTGTTTGGCGATCTATGTTTTAGGAGGATGTTATTATGTTGATGTTTAAAGCGGACACCGCTGCGACGACTGTTGCGGAACTTACGGGCGGTGCGGCGTTCTTTGCACAGTACGGCGGCATTTTGATGTTGGTCGTGATGTTTGCACTGATGTATTTTCTGATGATACGCCCGCAGAAGAAAAAACAGAAGGAAGAGCAGAAGATGCGTGACGACGTCCGCGTGGGCGACCAGATCATCACCATCGGCGGCATTATGGGCCGTGTGGTGACGGTGCGCGAAGATTCGCTCGTGATCGAAACGGGTGCCGATCGCAACAAGATGACGGTAAAGAAATGGGCGTTGCAGGCGAACGAGACAGTGCACGAAGATGCCGGTCTCGACGACGATGACGACGACGATATCTAAACGCCTTAGGTCTATTTTCTCCGCAAACAGAATACAATAGATCGAAGCCCGCTTTGGTGGCGGGCTTCGATTTTTAAACTGCGGAGGGATCCTGTATGCGATCACGCAAAGAAGAACCCGTCTGGCTAAAACGGTGGGTGCGCCCGCTCGGTATCGGTATCCTGTGCGGCACGCTCGCGTGCTTTTTGTCACTGCTCGCCATGGCGGCACTGTTGCTGACACAGGACACACCGCAAACGGGCGTCACCCCGCTCGCGCTGGTCGCGTTGGTGACGGGTGCGTTCGTGGGCGGTCTGTTTGCGGCACGGTTTGCGGGGCAAAACGGCTGGCTGATGGGGCTTATGACGGGCGGCGCATTGTTTTTGCTGTTGATGCTTGCGGGCGGTTTTGCACTGCTCAAAGACGCGCAGGCCTCGCACACCTGGGTGAAACTGGCGGTAATGCTGGGATCTTCGGCTGTCGGCGGCATCGTGGGCATCAATTTGAAGAAAAAGCGGTAATACTTCGCTTTCCCGTTTCATACACATATACAAACGGTGTGAAACGGAGTGACGGACATGCATACACGTGGAGAATGGCGGCGAAATCTCGTTCGCTTTGTGGTGCAAAACAGGCGGCTTTTGTGGTTGCTTGCGCTGTTTCTGGCAGGGGTGCAGATCGGCTGTGCCGTCTTTCACACTGCGTGGCAGCCGCTCGGCACAGCACTGTCGCCTTTGCTCACCCCCTCCCCGCTCGGCAGTGGTTTAGCGGGTGTTACCGCACATCTGCTTTCGGCGGCGGCACCGCACGTTCTCCTGCTGCTGTTATTGTTTTTTCTGGGCTTTTCCGCCTGCGGGGCACCGCTTTCGCTGTTGGTACCGCTGTTTTTCGGCGCAGGCACGGGACTTTCGATGGCGTATCATTACGCCACGGGGGTGCAGGGCGTTGCCTACACGGCACTTTTGATACTGCCGCACACCCTGCTCGTTGCCGCCGCTCTGCTTATCGCGTGTGCCGAGTCGGTGCGCTTTTCGGCACGGCTGGCAGGGCAAATGTTACCCCACGCCACACTCGGCGGCGGGCTGTGGCAGGATCTGAAATTGTATTTGGCACGGTTTTTGCTGTGCGTCGGCTTGCTGTTTGCCGCCGCCGTGCTGGACACCGTGTTACGTATACTGTTTATACACCGTTTCGTGTGACGGCAATCTTTTAAAAGGTGAGGATGTTCAATGGCGTTTCCTAAGTTTTTCAACCCCACGAAGGAAGGCCCCGGTGTGTCCAAAAACGCACCGCAGAAAAAGCGGTTTTTTCTGTTTTGGGAGTTGTATTTCCGCAAGTTTTTCAAGTTGATCCAAGCGAACTTCATCTACGTTCTCTTCTCCCTGCCGATCGTGACGGTGGGGTTGGCGGAAGTGGGGCTTACCTACGTCACCCGCAATTACGCCCGCGAAAAACATGCGTTCATCTGGGGCGATTTCGTGGACACCATCAAGAAGAATTGGCGGCAGGCGTTGCCTATCGGGTTTATCAACACTCTGGCGCTGGGCATCCTTGCTTTCGACGTGTATTTCTATCTGAACGTGGAGACCTCCTCCGATATCACGCAGGTGATCATGTGCGTTTTTGCGATGCTCTTGTTCCTCGTGTGTGCATTTATGCGGTATTACATCCCGCTGATGATCATTACGTTTAAACTCAGTTGGAAGCAACTTTACAAAAATGCATTGATCTTCTCCTTCGCGGCGATCTTCCGCAACCTCTTGATCACGGCGGTGCTCGCCATCTTCTATATTTTGGTGATCGCTTCCTATCTCAGTCTGGCACAGGGCGCGTTCATCCCCGCCGTTATCATGGCGGTGGTGTATCTCCTCTTCTTCCCCGCCTTTCGCTCGTTCCTTATCCAGTTCACCATCTTCCCGAAGGTGCAGGAATTGATGATCGACCCGTATTACCGCGACCATCCGAATGAGGACCACGCACAAAAGCAGGCACTGAACATTCCCGATGCGGAAGGTGAACGTTTAGCGGAAGAGGAAGCGGTCTTCGTAGACCGCGGCCGCACCGACAGTTATTTGAACGAAGAGAAAAAAGAAAACCTCCCGCCGATGCCCAAACAGTACAGCGAGCGGGAGATGCGCCGCTTCAACGAAGCGCGTCGCCGTGCCAACGGCGAAGACGACGACGATACGATATGATAGATCACAAAAACCCCTTGTGTGTTTCAAGCGAAACACACAAGGGGTTTCTTTATCCTTTTTTAAAATACCGCCGTATGTAGAGCAGCAACAGCACGCCAAGCGTGGGAAACACCGCCGCCGTGAGCATGCCGACCTTCATGCCGAGTTGCTCTGCCGACAGCGACAGCGTGGGTGCGAGCGTCTGCGCCCACCCGCTCGCCGCCGTGGTGTCCACCACCGCACCGAGCATCTGCGGAGAGATAGAGGCACCGAGATCACCGCCCGCCGCCATCAAGGCGTATGCCGCCACACCGGGGGCGGGGAACTTTTCTTCCATCAAGATCAACGTGCCCGGCCAAAGCATCGAAGTGCAAATACCCGTGAGCACACATGCAAAGAGCGACAGCATGGGCACAGGTGAAAGCGCCGCCGTAAGGTAACACACCACAGCGCCCGCCATGCCCCACAACAGCACCTTTTGAATGTTGCGCCCGTATTTTGCATACGCGGTGCGGGTAAGCCCCAACAGCACGCCGAACAGCAAAAGTCCCAAAAGATCGCCCAGCGTTTTGGAGAGACCGAGTGCACTTTCCACGTAACTTGAGATCCAGTTGGTCATCGCGTTTTCGGCGCAACTTCCGAAGAAGATGCACCCGACGCACAGCGCCATACCGACGGCGCGTTTTTTTCCGCGCTCACCGTTTGCCGTCTCCGCCGAAAGTTTCACTTGGGGGAAGGGCGACAGACAAAACAGCGCGGACGAAAGGAGCGGTAATGCCGCCCAAAACAGCGTGAGATACATCCAGTTGTCGCGTCCAAAGATGGTGAAGAAGACCGTGCTGAGCAACACCACCGTCACCACACCGTACGCGTACAGCGAGTGCAGGGCGCTCATATCCCGTTCGGGATTTTCCGACGGCAGAGACGCTACCACGGGGCTGAGCAACACTTCGCTGAGTCCTGCCGACACCGAAAATATCACAGTACCCACGACCAGACCCGCATACGCGTATTGCGGGCAGAACGACGGCACCAGCGCATACACCAAAAGTCCCATCGACGTGAGAAGCGGCATGATACGCACCGTCGCTTTGATGTTGAAATACTTCGCAAAAAAGGTAAAGATCAGGTCGACTGTCATCTGCGTACAGAAGTTGATCAGCACCAACGTACCGAGTAAGGTATAGGAAATGCCGTACGTCTCCCGAAAGGTCAAAAACAGCATCGGCGGAAGACTGAAGATCGACGCCATGGACAAATACGCGAAAAAGCAAGAAAATCGCGTACGCTTAAAATTCGGTTGCATACTATTCCCCTCTTACAAGACGCCGAGATGCTCAAGCAATATTTTCAATCCGATGAGGATCAGGATCACACCGCCTACCAGCTGCGCCTTTTTCTCAAACCGTGCACCGAACACACTGCCCACTTTGACACCCAATGCCGAAAGCAGGCAGGTGACCGTGCCGATCAGCGCAACGGCGAGCCAGATGTTGACGTTGCCCGCCATCGCCAGCGATACACCGACGGCGAGAGCGTCGATGCTGGTCGCGACCGCCATCACGAACATCGTCTTCACCGACAGATCGGCCGAGCCGCACTCCGTACATTCCTCTTGGTGCTCGAACGCTTCTTTGAGCATATTCGCACCGATCAGCAGGAGCAGACCAAACGCCACCCAGTGATCGAACGATTCAATAGCAGTGGCAAACATAGCACCCAAAAAGAACCCGATAAGCGGCATCAACGCCTGAAAACCGCCGAACCATATGCCGCACGTGAGTGCGCCTTTGAGGTTTGCCTGCTTCATGGCAAGCCCCTTGCAAACGGACACCGCAAAGGCATCCATGCTGAGACCGACCGCCAAAAGCAGCAGTTCCCACAAACTCATTCGTTACACCAAGCCTTCCATTTCTTCCACCAGCTCACCGAACAGGGAGAGGGCATCGTTCACAGGGGCGGGCGTGCTCATATCCACACCCGCGATCTTCAAGAGCGAGATAGGATCGGTCGAACCGCCGCCCGAAAGGAACTTTTTGTAGTCCGCCACGGCGGGAGCGCCTTCTTTTTGAATACGGTTGGCGATCGCCACCGCCGCCGAGAAACCGGTGGCGTACTGGAACACGTAATAGTTATAGAAGAAGTGCGGAATACGCGCCCACTCCAGCGCAATACCGTCATCCGACACCATATCGGGACCGAAATACAGCTTGTTCAGCGCGTGATACTTCTCACACAGTATATCCGCCGTGAGGGTGTCGCCCTTTTCCGCCGCCTGCCCCATCATCAGTTCAAACTCGGCAAACATCGTCTGACGGTACACCGTCCCCTTGAACTGGTCGAGGAAGTGGTTGATAAGGTACGCCCGCTCACGCTTATCCGTCGTCTTCGCCAGCAAATGGCGCATCAGCAGGATCTCGTTGCAGGTGGAGGCGACCTCCGCCACGAAGATGACGTAATTGCTGTTGCTTACGGGCTGATTTTTGGTGCTGAGATAACTGTGGAGCGCGTGCCCCATTTCGTGCGCGAGGGTAAACTGCGTATCCAGATTATCCTTGTGATTGAGCAGCACGTAGGGATGCGGGCGCGCCACACCCGAAGAGTACGCGCCGCTGCGCTTGCCGACGTTTTCATACACGTCGATCCAACGGTTTTCAAAGCCTTCCTTCAGCATCGCCACGTAGTCGTCACCGAGCACGGCCAGCGCTTCGAGCACCGTTTTCTGCGCCTGCGCGTAGGGGATCTCACTCGCGGCATCCGCCACGATGGGGGTATACACGTCATACATGTGCAACTCATCCACGCCGAGCATCTTCTTACGCAGGGCTACGTAACGGTACATCTTATCCAAATTCTGATGCACCGCTTCGATGAGGTTGTGATATACCTCGACCGGCACTTCGGTACGGTCGAGCGACGCTTCCAGCGAACTGCCGTAACGGCGGGAATCCGCGAAAAAGCGCAGTTGCTTAAACTGTGCGTCGAGCGTCGCGGCAACGGTGTTTTTGTACTCACCGAGACGGGTATAGTAGGTCTCAAACGCGGTACGGCGCAGATCGCGGTCCGCACTTTCGAGCAGCGGCACGAGTGAGCCGTTGGTGAGCGGATAGGTGTTGCCCGCCTTATCGGTCACGTCGGGGAAACGCAGGTCGGCGTTACGGAAGGTACTGCCGATCTGGTCGGGTGCCCCTGCCATCTCCCCTGCCGCGGCAAGCAGGCGCTCGCCTTCGGGGGTGAGCATGTGTGCCGCACGGCGGCGGATCTTGTACAGCGAACGCTCGTACTCTTTGAGCGCCGGCTCTTCCGCCAAAAATGCGGTGAGCGTATCTTCGGGAATCGCCAGGATCTCGGGATCGGCAAACGCCGCCGCACCCGCGATCGCGATATACGTCGCCATCGCCTTACCGCGCAGATCTTGATACCGGCTGTTCGCCGTATCCACGTCGCTCATGCAATGCGCGTACCCGTGCAGTTTGCCGAGCCGCACTTCCAACTCGTCACTCAAGCGGAAATAGGCGAGCAGATCTCCGGCACTGCGGCCGAGCGTGCCTTGAAACGCCGCCACACGTGCGGGATACTCTTTCAGCGCCTCATATTCCGCCATCCATGCATCGTCACTTTCAAATATATCGGCAAGATTCCAGGTGTATTCCACCGGGACTTCTTCCCGTTTCCAAATTTGTTTCGCCATACTAAAACGCCTCCTATGTCATAATAAGGGTAATATATCCTATTTTTCCTCTTTTGTAAAGAGGAAATTTCATTCTGTCTCCCTCGGTCGTATGCATACATTTGCTGAATAAATGAATATTTATGCAAAACATGCTGAATGCGGCTTGTGGAAAACAGACAAAACTCATTTTAAACACAGGGTGAATATGACGGCTCTCACACATTTTGATTTTTTTCTGTTTTTAAGAGAAATCCGTATTGACAAAGCAAGAGCGGGAATGTATAATATTGCACGTAGCGAAAAGCGAAATACATAATTATTCATGCGGAGGCGAATATTCGTGAACAAGGAAAACATCAAGAAGGTCGTTCTCGCCTATTCGGGCGGTTTGGATACTTCGATCATCATTCCGTGGCTGAAGGAAAACTACAACAACTGTGAAGTGGTGGCGGTCAGCGGTAACGTCGGCCAGGCGGACGAATTGGAAGGTCTGGAAGAGAAAGCCCTCAAGACGGGTGCTTCCAAACTGTACGTGCTGGATCAGACAGAAGAATACGTGAACGATTTCATCATCCCGACCATGAAGGCGGGTGCGGTGTACGAAGAGTATCTGCTGGGTACCAGTCACGCACGTCCCTGCATCGCGAAGGGTCTCGTGGAGATCGCACTGAAAGAAAATGCCGACGCGATCGTGCACGGCTGCACGGGCAAGGGCAACGATCAGGTGCGTTTCGAACTGGCGATCAAACATTTTGCGCCGAACATGCCGATCATCGCGCCATGGCGTGAGTGGGACATCAAGTCCCGCGAAGAGGAGATCGAGTACGCCGAAGCGCACAACATCCCCTTGAAGATCAACCGCGAGACCAACTATTCGAAGGATAAGAACCTGTGGCACCTCTCGCACGAAGGTCTGGATCTGGAAGATACCGGCAACGAACCGCAGTACGAAAAGCCCGGTTTCCTTGAAATGGGCGTCTCCCCTATCATGGCTCCCGACGAGCCGACCTACATCACCCTCGATTTTGAGCAGGGCGTGCCGGTGGCGTTCAACGATGAAAAGATGAGCGCCAAAGAGATCATCCTGAAACTCAACGAGGTCGGCGGCGCGAACGGTATCGGTCTTCTGGATATCGTGGAAAACCGTTTGGTCGGCATGAAGTGCCGCGGTGTGTACGAAACGCCCGGCGGTGCGATCCTCTACAAGGCGCACAGCGTACTTGAGAGCATCTGTCTCGACAAGATGACCATGCACGAAAAGCAGAAGTTGTCCATCACCTTTGCGGAACTCGTGTACAACGGTCAGTGGTTCACTCCTCTGCGCGAAGCACTGTCCGCGTTCGTGGATAAGACGCAGGAGAAGGTCACGGGTAAGGTCCGCTTGAAGCTCTACAAGGGCAACATGATCAACGCGGGCGTGTGGAGCCCCTATTCGCTGTACAGCGAGGAGATCGCCACCTTCGGTGAGAGCGATTACGATCAGCGTGATTCCGCAGGCTTCATCAATCTGTTCGGTCTGCCGATCAAGGTGCAAGCGCTGGTGGACGGCAAGAAGTAAAGGTTGTGTAACAATGGCAAAAATGTGGGCCGGCCGCACCGACGGCACGACCGAAAAAATAGCGGATGATTTCAATTCCTCCATTCGCTTCGACTGCCGCATGTACCGTGAGGACATCACGGGCAGTATGGCGCACGCGGCGATGCTCGGAGCCAAAGGGATCATCTCCCCCGCCGATGCCGATACGCTGATCGCGGGGCTGGAAGGAATACTGAGCGATCTCGACAGCGGTGCACTCGCCATCGACGAGGAATGCGAAGACATTCACATGTTCGTGGAACAGGTGCTGACCGCACGGCTCGGCGACGTGGGCAAGAAACTCCACACCGCCCGCAGCCGTAACGATCAGGTGGCACTGGACGTGCGTATGTATCTGCGCTCGGAGTGTGACGGCATTACCGAGCGTGTGAAGACGCTCGTCGCCGCCGTCACCGACAAGGCGGAAGAGTACAAAACGGCGATCCTGCCGGGGTATACCCACCTGCAACGGGCACAGCCCATCCTGTTCGGCCATCATCTGATGGCGTACGCGATGATGTTGCTTCGCGACCTTGACCGTCTGGCGGATTGCCGACGGCGCATCAACGTCTCCCCCATCGGGTGCTGTGCGCTGGCAGGTACCACCTACGATACCGACCGCCGCTTTGAAGCGGAAAAACTCGGGTTCGACGGTATCTGCCTCAACAGTTTGGACGGTGTGTCCGACCGCGATTTTTGCGCAGAACTGATGAGCGCGCTGTCCATTTTGATGATGCACCTCTCCCGCTTTTCGGAGGAGATCATTCTCTGGTCGAGTTGGGAATTCAAGTTTGTGGAACTGTCGGATGCCTACACCACGGGTTCCTCCATCATGCCGCAAAAGAAAAACCCCGATATGGCGGAGTTGGTACGCGGCAAGACGGGGCGTGTGTACGGCGATCTGATGGCTCTGCTCACCACGCTGAAAGGTCTGCCGCTGGCATACAACAAGGATATGCAGGAAGACAAAGAGAGCGTATTTGACGCCTGTGACACCGTGAAGATGTGTCTCGACGTATTCGTGGGTATGGTGAGCACCATGCGTGCCAACACCGAAAACATGAAAACGGCGGCACAGCGCGGCTTCATCAACGCGACCGACCTTGCGGACTATCTCGTGAAGAAAGGACTGCCGTTCCGCAGTGCCTACAAGATCGCAGGGCAGTTGGTGGCGCGTTGCCTTGCGGAAGGCACGGTACTGGAAGCGTTGCCGCTTGACGTCTACCGCGAATTCAGCGATCTGTTCGAAGAGGATCTCTACCAAGAGATCGACCTTGTCACCTGCGTGGAAAAACGCCGAAGCGAAGGCGGCACCTCGCTCGCTTCGGTAGAAACGCAGATCCAATTCGTTCGGGAAAAGATCGGCTGACCGATCTTTCACGATACATACACTAATCGGAAAAGAGGTAACTACAATGAAAAAGATCTTAGCATTGGTTTTGGCAACCGTTCTGCTGCTTACCTGCCTCACCGCTTGCGGCAAGAAGGGTGTCTCGATGGCGGATCTCGAAAAAGCGGGCGAACTTGTCGTCGCTACCAGCCCTGACTTCCCGCCTTTTGAGAATTTGGAAGGCGAAGAAGTGGTCGGTATCGAGATCGACATTTTGAAACTCGTCTGTGCGGAACTCGGTGTGGAACTGAAACTGGAACAGATGGACTTCGACTCGGTGCTCGCAGGCGTGCAGGCGGGCAAGTACGATATGGGTGCTTCGGGCATCTCGGTCACTCCCGCACGTGAAAAGAACATGATGTTCACCACTCCCTACTGCCTCGCGGCACAGGCGATCGTGGTGAAAGAGGGCAGCGCCGTTAAGACCAAGGCAGACCTCGAGGGTAAGACCGTTTCGGTGCAGACCGGCACCACCGCAGAAGAATTCTGCATGGGCAACGGTTACACCGTGAAGTCCTTCGCGGCGAACAGCGACGCACAGGCGGCGCTGACCACCGATAAGGTGGATGCGTGGGTCATCGACGATCTGACCGCGAAAGAGATGGTGGATGCGTACAACGCGGAAAACGACACGAAACTGGTCGTTCTCGACGAAGCGATGACCACCGAACCCTATGCATTCTCCTTTGCGAAGGGCAGCGACGAAGTGGTTGAAAAAGTGAGCGAGATCCTGAACAAACTTGTCAAAGACGGCAAGATCCAGGAAATCTTCGACAAACACAACGCTCCCTACACCGCCCCCGAAGTGTAAGTTTTTAAAACAGTAAAAGGGCTGTCCCGTTAAGGCAAAATTGCACAAAGTGAAGAACTCAAAACCTGCCTCCCCTGTGTAAGGGGGGGTGGCTTTTGCCAAAAGCAAAAGCCGAAGGGGTTGTGAAAAGTACCAATTCACCCCTCAAATCCCCTCAGTCGGCTTTGCCGAGAGCTCCTCTTGCATCTTCAAGGGGAACCAAGGCGTTCTCCCGCTTGTGCAAAACACCTTTAACGTGACGTCCTTTTTCGTTGAAAGGAGATTCCTCCCTGTGGAACAATGGTTGAATAAACTTTACGAGACCTTCATTGCAACGGGTTTCTACAACACGATGCTGGACGGTCTCAAAAACACCGTCATCATCACGCTGGGCGCGTTGCTGATCGGTGTTGTTATCGGTACCGTTATCGCCGTGACTAAGTATTTTGCGGAAGACGTGCCCGTCCTGCGCCCGTTCGCATGGCTGTGTGATCTGTACATCACCGTCATCCGCGGCATCCCCGTCGTGGTACTTTTGTTGATCTTCTTTTTCATCATTCTCACCTCGGCCGAAGGCGTGACGGTAGCGATCCTCACCTTTGGTATCAACTCGGGTGCGTATATGGCGGAACTCATCCGCAGCGGCATCAACGCGGTGGACAGCGGTCAGATGGAAGCGGGACGCAGTCTCGGTATGTCCAAAATGCAGGCAATGCGTAAGATCGTGTTGCCGCAGGCGATCCGCTACATTCTGCCTGCCATCGGCAATGAATTGATCGCGCTGCTCAAAGAGACGTCCGTCGCCGGTTACGTCGCAGTGGTGGATCTCACCCGTGCGGGCAACCTGGTGCGTAACAACACCTACGACGCCATCAACCCGTTGATGGTGGTCGCCCTGGTGTATCTCTTCCTCGTGGTGTTGCTCACGTGGCTGATGCGTTTGCTCGAAAGGAGGCTGTCGCGCAATGATAAGCGTTAAGAATCTGAAAAAGAACTTTGAAGGTCTCGAGGTGCTGCGCGGCATCGACGTTACGATCAATAAGGGCGACGTGATGTGCGTCATCGGCCCTTCGGGTTCGGGTAAATCCACCTTTTTGCGGTGCTTGAACCTGCTCGAAAAGCCTACCGGCGGCGAGATCGTGTTTGACGGCGAAGACCTCACCGATAAAAAAGCAGACTTGAACCGTCACCGCCAAAAAATGGGCATGGTGTTCCAACAGTTCAATCTGTTCCCGCACATGAGCATTATGGAAAACCTCACCTGCGGCCCGATGATGCTGAAAAAGGTATCGCGCGAGGCGGCAGAGAAAAAGGCGATGGACCTGCTTGCCCGTGTCGGTCTGGCCGACCGTGCAGGCTCGTATCCCAACCAACTTTCGGGCGGTCAAAAACAGCGTGTCGCCATCGTGCGGGCGCTGTGCATGGAACCCGAGGTAATGCTGTTTGACGAGCCGACCTCCGCACTCGACCCCGAAATGGTCGGCGAAGTGTTGGACGTTATGAAGGATCTTGCGGCGGGCGGTATGACAATGGTGGTGGTCACCCACGAAATGGGCTTTGCCCGTGAGGTGTCCAACCGCGTACTGTTCCTCGATGACGGCGTGATCGCCGAAGAGGGCACGCCCGATGCCATCTTTAACCATCCGCAGAGCGAACGCCTGCGATCCTTCCTCGCGAAGGTGCTGTAAGGGGGATTTTCTATGTTGAATTTAAAAGGTAAAAGTTTTTTGAAGCTTCTGGACTTCACTCCCGAAGAAATCGCGGAGTTGATCGCCCTTTCCGCCAAACTGAAAGCGGAAAAGAAGGCGGGTATCTCCCACCGTTTGTGCGAAGGCAAGTCGATCGCACTGGTGTTTGAAAAGACCAGTAACCGCACCCGCTGTGCGTTTGAAGTGGCGGCGGCAGACCTCGGAATGCATCCCGTATACCT
>CAZESL010000037.1:0-20621 GCA_964515215.1 uncultured Eubacteriales bacterium | reverse complement strand
AAAGCGCCGAAATTATGCCGTTTTAGGCGTGTTCGGATGCGTCTCCTATGCTTAATTATCTCCCCGCTCAAACCGCGCATGCAGTTTTTCCAGCGCCCGCTTTTCAATGCGGGACACGTAGGAACGGGAAATGTCCAGTTTCTTTGCCACCTCACGTTGCGGGAGCGGGTCAGCCGCCAGTCCGTACCGCAAAACGATGATCTCCCGCTCGCGCTCGTCGAGTTCTTCATACAAATAGCGGTGTATCTTCTCACCGTTGATCTTGGTCTCAAGTTCTTCCGCCAACGTATCATCCCCCGCCACCACGTCCATCAAGGTCAGTTCGTTGCCGTCGCGGTCGGTCTCGATCGGATCGGAAAACGAAACGTCCCCCGCACGGCGGCGTTTCGCACGGAAATGCATCAATATCTCGTTTTCCACACACCGTGAAGCATAGGTCACGAGCCGTACGTTTTTGGTGTGGTCAAAGGTATCCACCGCTTTGATAAGCCCGATGGTACCGATGGAAATGAGATCGTCCGCCTCGTCGGTGTTGCTGTAATACTTTTTGATGATATGCGCCACCAGACGCAGGTTGTGCTCGATCAGTTTCGCCCGCGCCGTGCGGTCGCCGTGCTCACGCCACGCGACCAGTGCTTCCCGCTCGTCCGCCGCCGACAGCGGACGCGGAAAGGTGCCGGGGTTGACAATGTGCAGTGCCCAAAACAACAGGTTGGATAAGGAAGACAGGATCGTCATCCACATAAAAAATCACCTCGGCACAGTGTATGCAGAGGTGATTTTTTATATGTTTTGCAGTATCTGTTCATACTCCGCCTCGCTCACCGTAAGATTCAGCACGTCGATCAGACGGTTGGCGGAAAGATAGAGCGGCATTCCCAGCGCTTGAAGCAACCGTTCACGGCGGCGGGCACTGTCGCGGTCGCCGCTGAGACCGTCCGAAAACAGCCGTGTTTTGGTCATCCACGGGGCGGGGCGGGGGCACTCCTCCCCCTCGATCGTCACCCCTGCACGGCGCAGTGCCGCTTCCAATGCGGCGGGGTCGATCCCCTCCACGCCGAGCAGCCCCTCTTTGGAAGGGTGCGCCTTGCGCTTTTCCTTTCCCACAACGGTGGGCGCATACGCCTGCTTGATCTGTTCGGGCGGAATGCAGCTGCACAAGTGACGGCGAATCACAAAGCCTGCGGCATCGCTGTCGGTCAGTATCACCAACCCGCGCACCGCCGCCAAACGGCGCAGATATGCCATCTGTTCCCGATCCTTAAAGATCCGAAATCCGTTGGTGGTTACGATGGGGGCATCCACGACGTCTGCCAGTCGCACGGCATCGTGCTTACCTTCCACCACCACCGCTTCACGCAGTCGTAACATCGGTCAACTCCCCCGTCGGGTAAGCAAGATCAAGCGGGCAGCCGTCTCCTCCAACACAACGTGGTTGTCAGCAGGAGTGAATTTCAGCCGTCGGTCTGCCTCTGCCAACACGTCCAACCCTTCGCGCAGTGTTGCCGCAGACAATCGCGCAGCATCCCGCGCGGCGTTACGCAGGCGGAATTCCTTGCCTTTGTATCCCGCGTATACCGTTGCCACCGCCGTGGGCTGTTGTCCGGCCGCTTCGGCCGTCTTCACACGGTAGAGATCTGCCCAGGCAGATGCCAGCACACCGTTGATCATGATGGGATCTTCCTTTTGCGCAAACAGCGCGTGCAACACGTCGTAAGCGGTGGTATATTGCCCTTTTAAGATTGCTTTTGACAGTTCAAACACCCGCGATTCCAAATTGCGTGTTGCGGCTTTTTCGACCAGTGCGCGGTCGATCTCACCGCCGTCTGCCAGTGCCGCCAGTTTATCCAACTCACACATCAGCAGATTCAGATCGTTACCGCACCATTCAAGAAGCATACGGGCGGTATCCGTCTTCATCGAACATCCGCGGCGGGTAGCGCCGCTCACCAACATCCGCACCACCTCTTCGGGCGTGCGTTTGTCCAGTTTCACCACCGCGCCGCTTTTTTCCGCCGCGGCAAGGAAGGACTTCCACCGCTCGTTTTTTGTCGCAGACACCTTCACGGCATCGTAGTAAAAGATCAGCACGCAACTCTCGTTCGGCTCTTTCAGAAGCGCCAGCAGACGCTCGTGCCCATCCCCCGTGCCGACGTCGTAATCCCGCACGGTCACGCAGGTGCGCTCCGCCATCAGCGGCAACGCTTCCGCCGCGTCCTCGATCTCGTTGAAATCGCATTTTAACCCGTCAAAACGGTGCAGATTAAAGGAGTCAAGTTCATCGTCTCCATCCATCGCGCGGCGGCAGAGTTTACTCGCATACTGTCCCACAAGATACGCCTCTTCGCCGTACAGCACGTAGACGGGCAGCAGTTCTCCACTCTTGATATGTTGTTTTAAGGTATCTTCATTCCACGCCATACCCTTACCTCAACTTTACTGTTACTGTATCGTCTGCCGTGACGGTGATGGGATACACACCCCACAGCATCTCCTCCGCCACCAGCGGCAGTGCCTCTTCACCACAGCAAAGGATCACCTCACCCAACGCCAACGTCGCCGCGCCTTGCGGCGGCTCACGGTCAAACACGGCAATATCGGCTGTTTGCCAATCGGTGGGAAGAGATTGCACATCCCCATCACGCGGAGCGATCAACACCGTACGGCCGCCGACCGTCAAACGGCACCAGTCGTTTTGTCGATGTATTGCCGTATCTTTCCACAGCGTCACCGCCACGCTATCGGTCGTACGGTCACTTGCACGGGAGAGCGCAAACGTATCCATCGGCACTGCGGTTTGCACCTCTGTCGTATCACCCACGGCAAAGAGTATCACGTCCAACCGCCCAACGCCTTGCCGTGCCATTGCCGATCGCGTTTGCCACAACGAGGGCTCACCCACGATGATCGCCGCGTGGTGACCGTCACGTTCCATCACGATGACCGTACCGCCGCTCACGTTGTGCATGGAAAGCATCGTCACCCCGCGCATACCGAGACGAAATGCCAATGTCGATACACAAAAGGCGACCACCAACAGCATAGCCGTAATCCGCACCCCTCGTCCGCGCAACAGATGCCAACCGAGTAATACTGCAAACGGCACGGCCAGTGCCCAGAATATAAGATACGGCTCCTGCAACCGCAATACCGCAAACGGCAGTGCAACAACACACTCACCGACTAACAGCAGACCGCGTGCCGCAATGCCCGCGATCAAAATGCACGGCGCACCCACGAAGGTGAGAAACGGCACGTTCAAGAGCAACGTTCCGATACACCCCACACTCACCACCACTGTCGCGAGCGGTTGCGCCACCAAGTTGGTCAGCGGCGACAAGGCCGAGATCTCACCGAAGTGTAATGCCGAAAGCGGCAAGGTCGCAACGACAGCGGCGACGGTCAATTGCAAGCCGCGCCCGAGTGCATACCACTTGTTTTTCGCCTTGCCCGATTGCAAACTGCTCACAAGCAAGATGCCCCACGTAGCGGCGACCGACAGTTGAAAACCCAGATCGTATGCCGCCGTGATATCGAATGTCATCAGACACATAACGGCGGCACCGAGGGAGTTGCGCGCATCCGATGCACGGCGAAATACCGCGGCGGCAAGCATCAAACACGCCATCACGCCTGCGCGCATGGCAGAATACGGAAGTCCCGTGACCACAGCGAACAGAAAGGGAACGGGCAAGGACAGCAATGCCGCCCAACGCCGCCGTATTTTCAGCAAACACAACAGGGAAAACAACCCCATTGCCACAATGCTCATATGAAAACCCGAAACTGCCGTAATGTGCGAAAGGCCCGCCGCGGCAAAGTTGTCCTTAACTTCATCGCTGAGGGTGCTCTTATCGCCGAAGCAGATCGCGCGTATCAAAGCGGCAACATCGCCGTCGGCTTTGGTCTCCAACCGACCGAGCAAGCGAGTACGCCACTGTTGCACGCCGTAATCCCACGGGCGTTCGTCGCTCACCGTAACGGTGCAATCGTTCACCCATACCGCAAGAAACACGTTCTGCGCCCGCCACGCATCGGTGGCTTCGATCTGCACCGCCGCCTGCACCCTGTCGTATAACTGCGGCGCTTTCGGGCTGTTGGTCACACGCAACAGCACACGGGTATCGCAAGGCAACCCGCCTTCGCGCACCCGTGCGAAATACGTGAGCGAATCCTCCGTTTCACTCACAAATTCTTCGGTCCACAAAGTGACCTCGACTGTTTGGCCGTGCATACGCTGAAGCGGCCTTACCGTTCGGTATTCCCATGCCGAAAACATAGTGAAGGCGACACATGCCGCAAGCAGTGTCGCCATGACTCCTTGATACCGTCGGAGTTGCTTCACCGCCAGTGTCAACACAAACAGCAGTGCACACAGCGCCGCCATGATGAAGGCAAAATGAACGCCCAATACCGTTGCCGAAAGCAAGGCTAAGCCGAAACTCATCCCCGCCACATACAGCGGACGCTTCATTATCCTTTTTTCTTTGCTGCGTCTTTCATACGCAACTCACGCGACAGAATGCGCTTGCGTAACCGAATGGACTTCGGTGTCACTTCCACCAATTCGTCGTCGTTGATAAACTCGAGCGACTGTTCCAGCGAAAGCACCGTCGGCGGGGTGAGGCGCAACGCCTCATCCGATCCCGATGCACGCATATTGGTAACGTGTTTTTTCTTACACACGTTCACCACGATATCCTCGTTTTTCGGGGACTCACCCACGATCATGCCCTCGTACACCGGCACACCCGCACCCACGAACAGCACACCGCGATCCTGCGCGTTAAAAAGACCGTAACTGCTGGTCTCACCGCTCTCGTACGACACGAGTGAGCCTTGCACGCGTTGCGGGATCTCTCCCTTAAACGGCTCGTAGCCGTCAAACACGCTGTTCATGATACCGTTGCCGTTGGTATCGGTCAAAAATTGCTGACGGTATCCCATCAACCCACGGGCGGGAATACGGAATTCCAGATGGCTCATGCCGGTATCGCGGGTACCCATATCCACGATCTCCGCTTTACGCGAACCGATCTTTTCCATCACCGCACCGACGTACGCTTCGGGCACTTCCACCATCAGCAATTCCATCGGTTCAAGCAGGTTGCCGTCCGCATCTTTTTTATAAATGACCTGCGGGCGGCTCACTGCAAATTCAAATCCCTGCCGCCGCATCGTCTCAATCAGGATGGAAAGGTGCAATTCACCGCGTCCCGATACTTTAAACGCATCGGTGGTGTCGGTCTCCTCCACCCGCATACTCACGTTGGTCTCCACCTCTTTAAAAAGGCGGTCACGCAGGTTACGGCTGGTGACGAACTTCCCTTCCCCGCCGGCAAAGGGGCTGTTATTCACCATAAAGACCATCGAGATGGTCGGTTCGTCAATGCGCACGAAGGGCAACGCTTCGGGGTGCTCGGGGTCACACGCGGTCTCCCCTATGTTCAGATCGGTAATGCCCGTCACCGCCACGATATCGCCCACCGTCGCGGATTCGTGCTCAACGCGTTGTAAGCCTTCAAATTGAAACAGTTTGCCGATACGGGCGGAAACGGTACTGCCGTCCGCACGGCAGATGGTGACTGCTTGCCCGTTTTTCACCGAACCGCGTTCCACACGTCCCACGCCGATACGTCCGACGTAATCGTCGTAGTCAATATTGGAAAACAAGAGTTGCAACGGCGCCTCCATATCCCCTTCGGGAGGCGGCACTTCCTTCAAAATGGTCTCGAACAAGGGGGTCATATCCTCGCCGCGTACGGCGGGATCAAGCGACGCGTACCCGTCGCGCCCCGACGCATACACCACGGGGAATTCCAGTTGGTCCTCGTCCGCACCGAGTTCGATAAACAGATCGAGCAATTCGTCGATGACTTCCGCGGGGCGGGCACCGTCACGGTCGATCTTATTGATCACGACCACCGGCTTTTTGCCGAGCCCGAGCGCCTTTTTAAGCACAAAGCGCGTCTGCGGCATACAGCCTTCGAACGCATCCACCAGCAAGAGAACACCGTCCACCATCAAAAGGATACGTTCCACCTCACCGCCGAAATCCGCGTGACCGGGTGTGTCCACGATATTGATCTTGGTATCCCCGTACATCACGGCGGTATTTTTCGCCAAAATGGTGATGCCGCGTTCTTTCTCCAGATCGTTAGAGTCCATCACGCGTTCGTCTACCTGCTCGTTCGCACGGAACACACCGCTTTGATGCAACAGTTGATCGACCAGCGTCGTCTTACCGTGGTCTACGTGGGCAATGATCGCAATGTTGCGTAAATTTTCTCGTTTTGCCATTTGCCGTGTCATCTCTTTCCTTCAAAATACACACCGTACCACACGAGGAACATATACACCGTCCAGATCTTACGGGAGTTGTCCGCTTTGCCTGCAAAATGGCGATCCAACAGCTTCAAAAGTTCCGCCGTGTTAAAGAATTTCTCCGCCACAGGAGAGGTGAATGCCTCGCGCACCGTGCGGTAATACTTGTCCTCGCGCAACCACACCCGCACCGGCACGGGAAACCCGAGTTTCGGGCGGGCGGTATCTTCGGGCGGCAGATGCCGCGCCGCCGCACGGCGCATCGCATACTTCGTGGTACCGTGCGCTACGCGGTATTTCGCGGGAATGGTCGCCGCCACCGCAAACACCTCTTTGTCAAGGAAGGGCACCCGCAGTTCCAGTGAATGCGCCATGCTCATACGGTCGGCTTTCAAGAGAATATCCCCCACCATCCAGCGGTTGATATCGAGCAGTTGCATACGGGAAATGTCGTCCAACCCGCGGCTCTTTTCGTAGTATTCCGCCGTCAGCCGCGCGGGGTCGGTCGCTCGGACGCCTTTCAGCAGGCGCGCTTTCTCCTTTTCGCGGAACATGTAAGCGTTGCCGATGAAGCGTTCTTCGAGCGTCTGTGCACCGCGCAGCAGGAACGACCGACCCTTAAATTCGGGTAAAGGTCGCACCAGCGCCGCCGCGGCACGCCGCAGAAAACGCGGCAGTTTTTGATATTTTGCCAGGGACAGCGGCTCGTGATAGATGCGGTAGCCGCCGAACAACTCGTCCGCGCCCTCGCCCGACAGTACCACCTTCACCTTTTCGGCGGCGAGTTTCGCCACGAAGTAGAGTGCCACGCAAGCGGGATCCGCCAGCGGCTGGTCGAGATAATACTGTACGTCGGGCAAGGCCGCCCAATATTCGTCCTCGCCGATCTTGTGTACCGTGTGGTCGATCCCCACCGTCTTGGCCAGTTCGGCGGCATAGCTGCTCTCGTCGTAATGCCCGCCGTTGTCAAACGCGACGGTGAATGCCTTTTGCCCGCCGAAATAGGAGGCGACCCAACAGGAATCCACACCGCCTGACAGGAAGCAACCGACTTCCACATCGCTGATACGGTGCGCTTCCACCGATTCGGTAAACACGCGGTCAATGCGGTCAACGGCCTCTTCCTCCGTCATCGACTCGTCGGGAGTGAACATCGGCTCCCAATACCGCTCGACCGTGATCTCGCCGTCCCTCACCCACATGTAGTGGGCGGGCGGCAAACAATAAATGCCTTTAAAGAAGGTAGCGGGCGGCACGACGTACTGGAAGGAGAGGTAGCCATCCAGTGCTTCTTCGTTAAATTCCGCCGTCACGTCGGGGTGGGCAAGCAGGGACTTGATCTCCGAGCCGTACACCACCCGCCCGTCAGCCAGACGGGTGTAGTGCATCGGTTTGATGCCGAAACGGTCGCGTGCGATAAACAGCGTACCGTCCCCCGCATTATAGATCGCAAACCCGAACATACCGCGCAGACGGGGCAGCATGTCCACACCCCACTCTTCAAACCCATGGAGCAGCACCTCGCTGTCCGAGTGGGTGGCAAAGACGTGCCCTGCCGCGAGCAATTCTTCCCGCAGGTCGCGGTAGTTGTAGATCTCACCGTTAAAGGTGAGCACCAACGTTCGATCTTCATTATACAGCGGCTGATGTCCCGCTTCCAAATCAATAATGCTCAAACGGCGAAAACCCATCGCCACCCGCTCGTCGGTAAAGAAACCGTCCGAATCGGGGCCGCGGTGGGTGATGCGCGCGGTCATCTCTTTAAGCACCGCATCACGATTCACCACTTCGCCGGTAAATCCGCAAAATCCGCACATAGCGTGTACCTCCCGAGGGTATGGTCGTAAAAATTACACCAATATATAGCATACCACATTTTTCGGAAAAGTACAAGACACAACCGCCGATTTTCTGCAAAAGAAATTAGAAATTTTTCAAAAAAGCACTTGACATTCTCCCCCCTTCGTGGTATTATAATGCACGTCGCTTGATATGGGAGAGTTCCCGAGTGGCCAAAGGGGGCAGACTGTAAATCTGTTGTCTCTGACTTCGGTGGTTCGAATCCACCCTCTCCCACCAACCCCGCAAACCTGCTATTTTAGTGGGTTTGCGGGGTTTTCTTTTCCTATTTTCCTTTTCTAAAAACAGCGATAAAAAACCACTAAAAAATACCGAAATTACGCACGAATTACGCACGAGAAAACGCCAAAAACTACGGCCCGCTGCAAAGCGAGCCGTAGTTTTTTTAAAAAATTGCGCACAAAAAAATTTTTGTCACTTTTCGGTCTCTATTCCTCTTCCAGCGCCTCTTGCACCTTGAAACTGACCGATTTGTTGAACGGGTTGTTCTTGGGATCCCACCGCGGATTCGTCGCTTGCCACAGGGCGGCACGCTGCTGTGAGTTGAGAGACGTCATCGTCTTGAGGTACATATTTGCTTCCATCTGTGAGATCTTCCCGCTCTCATCCTTATCGGCGGCGGCGAAGTAATTCACCCACTGCGTCGGCGTGACATCGTACTCGCTCACGATCTCGAGTTTTCGGTAGGTCGACTCCGGCATGTACGCCGACAGTGCGAGCATCTTCTCCTCTTCCGACATTGACATTCCGATGATTGCACGTTGCCGCTGATAGGAAGTGACCGACTTTTTCCCTTCTTCGGGAACGAGCTTCCCGATCGTCTCGCTCACCTTCAATATTACGTCGTGGTCAAGGCCTGCGTTGGAAAGATCTGCATACTTTTCGGCAGACGCTTCCGTCTCCAGCGCTTCGGCAATCTTTTCCCACGACATACCATCTTCGAGGAAACTGCGGATTTTCTTTTCAGATCCAACAAGCCCGATGTACAGTTCCGCCTTCTGCTCGTCGCTAAAATCCGTCGCGGTAATTGTCTCACGCTTCGCACCGCTATCCTTAAGAAGTGCTACCTCGCTGATAGTGTCATATACTGCTTTTCGATCCGCGCCGGAATTCACGAGGCTCTTATACAGCGCCGTCTGCTTTTTTGAAAGCCCGCTCGCTCCCGAAGCATAGAACGCATTGGTTTCGGACAGACCGCTTTTGCCGAACATCACCCCGCGGATCCACTCGTCCCACGTGCCGTCCACGGGGTACTGCAACCGATCGCCTTTGTATGCGCCGCCACGCGCCATGGTCGCGATGCCCTGTACCGTCTTCTTCGCTTGCCGTCCACCGGGCAGGAACTGGGCGATCAGCTCACCGGCAGAGGTGGCGGTATCCGCAGAAAGCAGTCCGCTGTTCTTCACAGAATCCACGACCTTCTTTCCGGCACCGTATACGTCGGGCATTGGCATGGTGTTATCGCCCCATCCCATCAACCCCGCCACGTTGCGCACAAACGGGATCTCGTTGGATACGTTATACAGCGTATCCTCCACCGCCGCGCCGGTGTCGAAAGAATCACGCACAGCATCAGGATCGGTATTGAACAAGCGCGAGCCGAATAACCTCTCCCACGCGTTGTCGATCATTATCCCCATGCCCTCGTTGACGGTCACGCCTTCACCCGAAGCGATGAAATTGGCCGTCAGACCGAGCAGATCAAACGGTGCAGGCGTGCCGCCGTACAGTTCCTCGCTCAAGCGATTCAGCAAGAATGCCCACAACAGGCTAGCAAAGATCACCTGCGCCAGCCGCTTAGCCGCCGCACGCTTGCCTTGTGCCTTTTCGATGGCACGAAACTCTTGCGGGAGATCCTGCGTGATATGCTCCCACGAGTTCAACGCCTCCACCTGGAAGATGTTGACCATCTGCCATCCGATGCTCTTGCTTTGGAACATCATCGGCTTCTCGCCTTTCATGCGCGAGCCCATCGTCTTCGCGGCGTAGCGGTCGGCCGCCTTCAGCGCCGCTTCGTGAGATTGCCCCTGCCCCAGCTGCTTGAGGTAGGATGCACGCACCGCCACCTCGGCAAGTACGCGGTCCACCGCTTCAATCGGCTTGAACATCATCTCCAACGCTTTGTCCGCCGTGGTGTCCGTCAGCTTGCGTACTCCTTTTTTACCGACCACGAAATCGGAACCCTCGAAGAACATCGCCCGCCGCGTCTTGCCGGTGAGGATATCCCGCACTGCACGCGAGACGTTCCCCGCACCGCACTCGGCGATGATCGTCGGCAGTTGCGCCGTCTGGTTCAACGCCGACGAGAGGTTCGCCGCAATGTTAGAACGCGCGAAGATCTGCACTGCTTTGTTGCCGATGTTCAATGCGCCGCGCCCGGCACTCCACTCCCAACCGCGATCCGCCATGCTCTGTTTGCCGGCAAGGATATTGGCGTAGTTATCGAGCCACTTCACGAACTCGCTGAACCGCTCCTGCGTCTTGAGGTTTTCGTAGAGTTTTTCGACGTACTCGTCCATCTTTTTCCCCACCGTCTCCGCATCGGCTACGTTGCTCGCGTCCATGACGCCCTGCTCCACCAACCAGTCGCGCTTTTCCTCCACGCTCGCATAGCGGCTGTTTTTCACCTGATCTAACAGGTTGCTGATGTTCTCCGACGAGTACTCGGTGCGGAAGAAGGTGGACGCTCGACGTATGCGCATAATATCGTCGGTGTGAAAAAACACATCGGAAATGTATTCGATATAACTCTCGAAGCCGTACGCGATGTCGTAGTCGGTGTTGTTGCCGCGGCGGGTTTGGAAGTGTGGATCCCAACGATGCCCCGGCTTGAACTCGCTCGTGAGGCCGGCTATGGACGCAGGCAGCTCTCCCACGTCAGCATTCACGCCCAGCCGCTGCAGCACGCTTTGCAATGTGCCGAGCGTCTTCTCCTTCTGGAAGTGAGGTGCATACCCTTTCACAAAGCCGATCGGTTCATACCCATGCACCACGAGAAAATCGTTGATGGCATCGTACAGCTCGTCGTACACTTTCGAATATTCCTTGACCGCATTGTCCACACGGGTCTGATCCACCGTTTGCGTGGCGATCCACTCCTGCGCCTGCAACCACCACGCCAATCGCTTGGCCGCCGCAAATTCAGCATCGGTAAGATTGCCTTCCACGCGCACGTCATATCCTTCGCGGCCGTTCGCCAAATTCTGCGCCGCCGCTTCCACGCGTGAACGTTTTTCCATCTTGGCGATCTCAGTGGCAACAGCGTTGCCTTCCAACTGCACCTGTGCCACCGCACGCTCGGCTTCGGTCAGTTCTGCCGTTTTGCCGTCCGTCCCTTTGAAGGTACGCACACGGTTCAGCATGCGATTTGAAAAGCGCAAACGCTCTGCCTCGTTTGCCACGACCGGAGCAAATACCTCCCGATAGATCGTGTCACCCCGCTCGTCGCCGAACATGCGAATCATATTACGGCGAGGTGTGCGATAGTTCATTACCAACGTCTTCGAAGGCTTGTGGATCTTATCGACCCCGTGGAACAGGTTTTCCATCTTCTCGTCAAGATGATCGGTGATGACACGTTTGTGTCGGCGGATGCTGTTCTCGCCCATCGCACGTTTGTAGGAATACTGCTCTGCGAGCAACTTCACCACGTTAGCACGCGCCGCGGGATGGATCCCACTCGGTAAAATCTCACCGTCCGCAAGCAAGGCCGCCTGCCGCTTCTCTCGCGACGTCGCCCCCAACCTGCGTTCCAGTTTCTTGGTATCGCGCTCCAGATCCTTGAACGCCTCGTTCACCTGCCGCAAATACTCAGCGTCGTCATAGTCGGTGACGGTACCTTCCACGCGGATATCGAGCTTTTGAAGCGCGGGACTTCCTGCGAATCGATCACGCGATATCGTCTCCAAACGTCTTCGCTTCTTCTCGTCCGCACGGGCGTTCATTTTCGCTTCCCAATCGTGGACGTCCACGCCTACTGGGACGGCACCGTCTTCGGCGCTCGGCTCGTCGGTGATCTCGTCGATCATACCAAGGATGGTGTCTTCTACAGAGTAATGAACGTCGGGGTTGTCGCCGTCGAATGTCCCGATATTATCGGTCGCCGATTTGATTTGTGCCGGAGGATACATCCACACACTGCCGTTTCCGTAATCGATGTATTGCGGTCTCGTTCCAGCGGTATTACGTGCATTGGTGTACACTGAAATCACGTGCTCGCCGTGTTGCTTCGCTTCATCCTCCGTCTTCGCAAGGTAGATTCCGTTTTGAGAAACATTGTTTTTCATCAACAAATTCGGATCATCTGTTCCAACATAGAAAACGCGCGGCGTACCATCTGCATTGGTGAGATCTCCGGGATCGTTGCTCGAAAGACTTCTGTCATATTGCTTGACAAACGCATACAAATCTGCTACACTTTTAATCGTACCAGCCGCAGGGCTTATAGAGCTAGCAGAATTCTGTGAACTCTTTCCTGTTGACTGGTATTTTTCTATATTTTGAAGTTGGTATGCACGTTTGCCGGTGTTCCCAATGTTTGGGTTGTTCATTTCCTCTACGTAGAGTTTGAGGACTTCGGGACCTTTGCCAATATCCACAACAACATACAAGTTGTGCATCAGTAGGGAGTCGGGAGATTTCGACTTATTGAGATCCACTCCAAAACTGTCGAGCAATACGGCCTTCTTCACAATGTCGTTGATAAACGGTAAATAAGGACGGGCTGCAATATTATAAGAATCGGTATGTACCTTCGTCTCGTTAAAAACTTTCGCAGACACCTGAATATCCCATCCCGTGTCCTCGTTCTTCTGCACGCCTCTTGTATCGCCCTGTTGATCGGCAACTTTCACGGGTGTGGTATCATTTGCCCGCCACTCACCAAACCATAATCTAAAGAACGGCGATTTAGTGCCTAATTCTTTCTGGTACTTTCGAGCAAACTTCTCTGTTGTAGCAACCTCTTTAGATGTAAAGGCATTTACACTCTTTCTTCCAATTTGCTGAATGGCTTGAATTTCCGCCTCCGAAAACTTGGTGTCCACAGTTTCCACCGACATCCTTTCCCCGCCGTTTTGCGGTGGGGCGCGAGGCGCAGCGTTAGTGGGTGCGGGGCGGCCTTCACCAAGGGTGGTGTCGGTCGCGTTCTGCACTGCTTCGGTGAGCAGAGGCGCGTTCGCGTCAAATGCGTTGATCTCGGCATACGCATCCGCCAGCATCTCATCAAAGATCTCTGCTTCAGTATCGTATACCGCTTTGAGGTTGCGATCATACACCGCTTGGATCTCGTCGATCTGCTGTGGCGTAAACCTGCCGCGGATGGAGTCGATCGCCCGTGCGCGCAACTGCGGATACTGCACCACCAATTCGTGGAACATCTCGTGTAGGGCGATCTTGGTTGGGGTCAAACACGGATGGTCTGCCTGCACGATGATGTCGGTGTCGGTACGCACACCTCGGATCGTACGTGTGTTATCGTCGGTCGTATGGATCTCCATGCCGCCCACGACGAAGCGCAGGTGCTTGCCCGTGACCGAATACACGCGGCGGTCTGCTTCCCGCATTTCATCATCCCACAGCGTCTGCGGCGCTTCGCGCACCAGTAATGTATCGGTACCACGACTTATTCCGAGAGATCGGGTGCTTTGGGTGCGTACCCCGTGTTCTTCGAGGCGATTTCGGAGCGCAGCGGCTCTTGCCGATCCGCCTTCTGCGCCGCTTCGAACGCTTCCAGTTTGTCCTCCGGCACCCACACCAGCAGGCCGTCCTTCGTTTCCATCAGATACGTTTGTGCCATTGCTATTTCCTCCATTCGTTGTTGCGGTTGACTGCAAAACGGGTGCTTGCGGGTTGACAACGGGGGCAGGTTGTGATATAGTTTTGGTGGAAGTGGTTTTACCAATGGGCATTGACCCGCTTGCAGCTATAATCTTAGCCGCCGGTAAAACACTTCCTTCTATTTTCCCCACATTGTATACCGTTGCCGTATCCCCGTTTTTTCCAACGGATAATGTGATCTCGTAATACTGACCATCAAAATCGCGAAAATATGCTCGTCTATACGTAAATCCATCTTTTGCAAAAGAATGACTTTTCTCATCAGACCTTTTGCTACTCTTCCCCTTCTTTTCGGTAGAGACCTCAGCAATCTCATCGATATGAGTTTCCACTCGCGCTTTTAGCGCAAACTCTGTCGGTGACATTTTCTCGCGTTTGCCGTCGCGTTGCCAATAATTATCACGCGCCTTGTTTGCTGTTTCTTCTCGAGTAATCGTTAAGACATCTCCTTCGATTGTCGGAATGTCCAGTGATTCTCTGTTCGATAGTAACGCATCAAAGAAACGGCTCACTTCATTTCTCTGTTCATTCAGCGTTTTTCCCGTAATTACATTACGGCTTGCATCTACGTATACATTTCCGTTTTCAAGCACCACAATACTATACCGCTCACCGCCGTCCTCGGCGGTGTTTTCATTTTGCGGCGACTGCAAAGCGGCGGCTTCCGCTTGCCATGCGGCGAGCTCGGCGGGACTTTTCGCGATCTGCATCGTACCGTCCGGCATCACGCGTCCGTTCCCCACGACGGTAGGCGAGGCGGGCGAAGGCGTGCTTTCTGTTTCTTCCACCGCTTCGGGACGTGCCGTAGTGGTATCTCCCGCCGCGCTTGTGTCCGCAATCATCTGATTATACAGTGCCAGCGTGGTTTCGTCCTTTGAGATTCGTTTGTGATCTCTCGCGCTGATGGTATCCCCCATCGCCACCGAGGCGAGAGGTTCTGCGAGTTGCACGGCGTCTTCGGCCGTGTAGCCGTTCTGTACAAGTGCGGTTTGAATACGGTTTTGTATCGTCAGTTTCGCCGTTCTTTTCGCCGTTCTTTTCGTCGAAGCAGCATCAATCGCCGACGGCGCCGACAGCGTGGCACCGCTCACAAAGCCACCAATACCATCGATGCCAAGTTCTTTCGCCTTATCCCACAGCGCCGTTGCAAATGCTTCCGATTCGCTCATATTTTCAGCCGCCATATAGGCGTTGACCGTCTGCATCCACTCGCTCTTGTCTTTCGTAACCACCACGTCGGCGATCGTGTTCAAGATGTTGGCACTGACTTCTTCCTGGGCGTTGGAGATACCCGTATGCAAGAGGTTTGCAGGATCGTCTAAGAATTTGGATAAACTCCACGTTTCGGTCAAGCCCTCCACAGCGGCCGAGATCAAACCGAGCGTGACCGCCTTACCGTCGTCCACGCCTCGCTCGATCGCCCCTTGCACCGTACCTGCAAACACGCGACTGGAGTTGAGCGCTGCGTTGGCAACCTTAGTCACATCGGCAGTCACCTTCGCCACTTTGGCTGCACTGCCGATCGCACCGCCCGCAGCTCCTGCGACCACCCCTGCAATATTACCGATCCCGATGCTTATCGCCGTTGTGATCGCCGTCTCCGCAACCGAACCGCCGATCTGATACGCAGTCTTCAGCACTTTGTTGTCGATCGTATCCGATACGCCGCCGAGTTGTGCAGTACCAATATGTTGCCTTTTATTGTTTTCGGAATATGGATCCACCTTGCCTGTGGTCAGATACTCCCACGCATCTCCTACACCGCCGATCAAACCACCGACCACATTATTGGCCACACCGGCGGCAGTATCCACTGCATTGATCGCTGTTCCGTACGGATCCTTCCAGTTTACCGAGCCGCTGCTTTTACGATAGGGATCGTACTTCCGCCTGTTCAGTTCGCCGCGCAACGTCTCATAGTATGCGTCCGCTTCATCCTGCCCGAACTTCCCGAGGGTGTAGGCATACCATTCCTTTTCGTCCTCGTTCATATACGAAGGCAAGGTGTTGTCGGTTTTCGCAAATGCCTCAAAGTCCACCAACTTCCGTCCGGCTTGCACGTGAGCATCGTATGCCGTTTCGGTATACGGATTATGCGAGACCCACTCGTTTCTCGGCGTACTCTTCCGCTTTTCGATAGCGACCGACAACGTGGCGAGCCACTGATCGGCGGTAGCTTCATTGGCGGAAGATCGCAGGAACGAATAATAGTCCGCTTCATCATCCGTCAAATAGCGTGCATTCGGGTCATAGCCGGAGTAGGCCGCCTTCTGCTCTTCGCTTTGTGTTGCATCATTATCCAACTCACGAGAGCCAGTCACACGGTTTCCCTCTACGCGTTTACTTCTCACCGTTTGTGCACGCTGTTCATCGCTTTGGAACGCCCCCAAGAAACCGTCAAAAGCACTTCCTTCAGCAGCACCCTTATCCGTTATCTTTGCATCCCTTCCCATTTGCACGTGGTAATCGTACCACTGCTCACGGCTCGGCACGGTGGAAACGCGCGGATCAAAGGTGATCTTTCCGCTCTCCTTCGGTTTTTCAAGCGGAGCCGCCACCGTCTTAGTCGGCCAGTAGTTCGCCTTCAGCTGTTCGGGTGTCTGCACCGTGGCCACGGGCACCTCAGTCGTGCGACGACTGTTCGACAGTGCGGCGAGCCTCGCCGCACTGTCTTGCGCCTGTCGAACGACCTTCGGTGTTTCGCCGCGTGCCACACGGTCGATCAAATTCTGATCGTTATACGAAAGCCCCTGTTCACGGCGGGCGACTTCGTCTTGTGCGCTCGTCTCTGCCTGCTCCAACCGCTTCACATCTTGGAGAAACTGATCCCGCACAAGCGCCTGACCGTATCGTTTGGCGGCTACGTTGGACACCCGCCCCGCTGCCTTCGCTGCCGCAGGCGGTGTCTGCTTTTGCACAGAAAATTTTTTCAGCGCCATACGCTACCTCCTTATTTCGTCCACTGTGTTACCAAGTTAGGGTTCGTACTGTACCCGTGCGCTGTCGAAGCGGATTCGCCCGTATAGGTCCGCCAGTCATCATAGGTAAGACCCACCAGCCACAGCATTCTTTCGAAATCCTCATCCTCAAGCCAGTTGTTTTGACCGTCTGCCGACGAGATCGCCGCCATATACTGGAGCGCGCGCTGTTTTCCTTCGTCACTGCCGTCGTTGATCTCCTTCGCCGCGTTCACATAGTCCATATAGCCGTTCGGAATACCCAGCGCGTTATACACCGACTGCTCGCTCGTTCCCTCTCCCGTGCTCGAAGACGAAGAACCCGTTGCAGTGGTGTACTTCGTGCCGACGGGGATACCGAGCGCGGCGGCGACGTCTTCATTGGCGTACCCAAGCTGTGCCCACAGGTTCAGCGCATTGTTCGTCTGCGCGGTATCTATGTCAAGGTCGTTCAGATAGCGGTTGTATTCTGTCTCTTCCTGTGCACTCAAACGGTCGGCCGTATCCGCCAAACGGGTACGCTCGTCACTCTCCAACGTGCGGTACAGATCCACGGCGTTCAGTCGTCGGTTCTGCTCATCGTTGTACAAGCCGTATTCCCAATTGCGGTCGCTCTCGTAGTCGCTCACGGTGTCACGGTGGCGGCTATAGGCGGTCGCGTCCGCATCTTGGTAGACGCCCAATGCGTTCAGGCGTTGATTATACTCCCAGTTGCGGTCGTTTTCCCAGTCACTCAGTGCATCGCGGGAGCGAGTGTATTCGGTCGCCTCCTGCCCCTGCAGCAAGCCGAGGTTGTTTACCTTGCGGTTGTATTCGTTCAAATAGCGGTTGTACGCTTCCTCGTACAGTTGCGGGATCTTATCTGTCAACTGTCCCGCGTAATACTGCCCCGCCTGCGTAGCGGCGGTCATGCCTGCGGTAGAAACCGCGCCGCCGTTCGTGGCCGCCGCTTTGCCGATCGCATCCTGCACGGCGCGGTCGCTTTCGCGTGCATACTGCTTTTGATAGGCTTGGAAAACGGGATCGGATGCCGCGTCGTAGGAAAACGCAGGCATATTTATCGTCTCGTTCAACGCCTCGTCGATCTTTTGCTCGTAGCGGTTGATATAGGTCGGCTTTTCCGCATTGTATGTATAATTCGCTGCGGCTTCCTGCGCCGCAGTCAATTTGTCGCCGTAGGGGTTTGTATACGTCGGACGCTCCTTGTCGTACGTAAACGCCCCTTGGTTTACCGCCTCGTTCGCGGCCGTGGCGATCTTCTCCAAGTACGGATTGCTTTGATTGTAGTCGATCACCTTTTTCTGCGCCGCATCCGTCGCTTGCTTTGCGGCGCTGCTATAGGTCTTCAGTGCCAACGTCAACACTTCCTTTCTGTCATTTACTGCTTCCCACATACTTGTAGGTTGCGATGGAATACACGGTACACTCGCCCTTGCCCTCGAGCTTCAGGCGGAAATGATCCGAGCGGTGCGGGCGGATCGGCACTGTCACCGTCTTCTTGCCCATGGCGCTCGCAGCATAGCATTCTTTCCACTCACCGCTGTCGTAGGAGATGTACACGCGCATCACCCCACTCACGGCGGCGCGGATCTCGATCTTCGACACCGCCTTCTTGCGGGTGGTGCCGGCAACGAAATCGCCGAACTCCACCATCCACGGCACAGCGCCCTCCTCGGTCGCGTTGTCGTCAAACCGGCGCGTGGCCCACACCACCCCGTCGGGATCCATGAAGTACAGCGTTTCGTCGGCGTATCCCCAGCCGATCGCGTGCACATCGTCCTCGCGGTGCCATACGCGGCGGGCGGCATCGTACGCCAACATCACCCGCTCGCCCTCACAGGTTTCGGCGGAGAGATGATAACACCGCCCGTCCGAACCTGCCGTTCCGCTCACGAGCCAGTCATCATCAAATGCCTCGCGGGATACCACAGACGGCATACCGCCCGTATACCCGCACACACCGGCGGGAGAGAGATAGAACAGTATACCTTCCGCTTCGGCAAGCGTGAGGTCGCACCCTGCCTTCACGCCGTGTGCCGTCACCTCGCTCACGCGGAACTCCGAAGGGATGCTGCCGTACACTTTCAAGATGGCGTTTTCTTTGAAAAAGGTGGGATATCCATCGAAGGAACACCCGCCCGTGATGTCCCCTTCGCTCAACACGTCGGTAGACCACGAAGCGGTCGCGGTATCGTCGTACGTGTTCCACACGAACGGATTACCGATCTTGGAACAATATATGGTACTGCCCTTATACCCCCACAGGCGGTTGTCGTGTTCAAACACGCCGTCCATATCGGGCACCGTACGACATACCGTAACAGCATTCGGTTCTTGGTATCCCGCCACGCCGTCAGTCGTTCCGTCCACCGTCGAGCCTTCGGGGATGGTGAAGATATTTTCATCAAACCGCAGATCCACCGACGAAGAACCACCGAACGCGATCTCACGAATGATAGCGGTCACGTTGTTTCCTCGCACAGAACACCCGCTGATCGTCACGGTATCCCCAGCTTCCAAACCGCCTAAGTGTTTCTTCGCTTCGGTGTCTTTGATACTCAACGTGTTTGCCGTGGCGGGAACGCCTGCCAGCGTTCCGTCCTTGAAAGTGGCATACCCCTCTTGCGCGGTATGCTTCAATTCCAAATTGCCGCTTGTCCAATAGAAGTCATCGTACAAGTGAAAATACACCTTATCGGGCATAACCACTACGTATCGATTCAACCGTGCATATCGTTTGGCAGTCTCCGTCGTAACACAACTGTCATTTCTGCCGGCCGTCATACCGCATTGCGTCACATCACCCGCCGACCACACGAGATCTCCGTCCACCGCGCAGAATCCGTACACCGTTTTATCGACATCATACACCAAGTCGCGGCTCCACCGCCTTGCTCGCGTTTGCAGCAGCGGGTAGGCATCGCTCGAAAGATTGCGCATATCAAACAGTTCGTCGTCCGTAGTCTGCGTCAAATGCCGCAGACCGCCGAACTTTTCTTGCGTGCTCGCCGCGATCTTATCGGCATACACCGGGCTTGCCAACTTCATTTTGCGTCACCTCCCGTGCGGCGCTCCAGCAGTTGCAGATTATACCGCATGGTTTCTGCCGCCTTTTGCTGCCACTCCATCATCTCCCGCACCTGCTCGCGCAGGTCTTTCTTTTCGTCGAAGCGCGGGACTTCTCCGAAGATTTTGGCATCTAACATACTCATCCCTCATATTCGCGTATACCCTCCCACGAATTCCTGCGGGAGGGTAGTTCTTATTTCTTTACGGCCGTCTGCAAGATCTCACGTGCATCGGTGGAATCCACCGTGCCGTCGCCGTCCATATCGGCGGCGACTTTTTGTTTTTCGGTGAGTTTTACCTTTCCCACCGCCGTCTGCAGTGCGAGGCGCGCATCGGTGGATGTCACTGCGCCGTCGCCGTCCACGTCGCCCTTTACGGGGCGAGGCACGCGATGTCCTTTCGATTCCATATAGGTGTACCAATCGTCCCCGACCGAACGGTTGCCGTTTTGCTCGTCAAACCAATAGCGGGCGGTGCGGGTGTCGATATGTACCGCGCATCCCGCGATCCACCCGATTCCGTGATCCCACCCGAGTTCCTGCAGGGCACAGCAGATCTCACTGCCGTGAAGGC
>CAZESL010000036.1:0-21107 GCA_964515215.1 uncultured Eubacteriales bacterium | reverse complement strand
GTATTTTAACACAGCCGAGGGGAAAATCGGCCCGTTCAAATCGGGTTCGGATGTGTTTCCTCTGCTTAAGAAAAAACTATCCGTTTTACGGCGGGTAGGCAAAAAACGGGGGCTGTCGCGTTAAAGGCATTTTGCACAAACAGAAGAGGACTATGGCTCCCCTTGAAGATGCAAGGGGAGGCAAAGCTTAGTATCCTCTTTTGTGCAATGTTACCTTAACGCGACAGCCCCTTTTTATATCTCGTATTTGTCGTAGATCTCTTTCGCATATTCGCGCGGGGTAACCTTCATTTTGCGCTTAAATACGTAACTGAAATAACTTTGTGAAGAAAAGCCCGCCTCATACGCGATCTGTGCCAACGAATCATTGGTGGTCATCAACAAATGAATCGCCTTTTTCAAACGTTGTTCTTCCACATACTCCCGCAACGTTTTGCCGACGGACGTTCGGAAAGCGGTGTGGAAATACACGGGACTGAGCGACATTTGTTGAGAAAGGGATTCCAAACGCAGATCTTCGGTCAAGTGATCTTTAATGTACTGCAAGGACTTTTCGATCACCGTGTTCGAACTGCCTGCATTGCCGCCTTGCATACGTTTGACAGAATCTTTTTGGATGGTATAGATCAGTTCCAACACCAGACTTTGTAAAATGATCTCTTCACTGTCCGAAAGGGTGTTGTAATGGCGGATCAACCGTTTGAAGATCTTCTCGTAATCTTCGCGCTTATCCGTTTCGAAGTGATCGGGAATACCCATCAACGTATCGTACAAAGTACCGCTGTGCACGATCATATGCACGAAATAGCACTTGAAGGGGAATTTTGTGTGTCGTACTTGCCCCGGCTTTGCGCAAATAATCATATTGGGTGTGATCGGTTTGGCGTTGGAATCGATATAGGAGATTCCTCCGTCCTCTACGGGAAGTTCAATTTCAAACATGGTCGTTTTTCGATTTTTGCTCGTCACCGCCTTTTTGGCAACGATGCGGGAATCGTAGATCCCCACGGTTACTACTTCGGGTAAAATCACCGTGCATCACCGAAAATAATAAGATTTCTAATAAAATCGGTAAAAAGTTGATAGTATTAGAGTTAAATTTATAATACAATCATAATAGAATTTTGTCAATGGAGAACGGTTATGAAAGTCACATTTTTGGGTCAAGCGGGACTGTTGTTCGAAAAGAACGGATTCACCGTAATGGTCGACCCGTATCTTTCAAACAGCGTGGAAACCATTAACCCGAAAAACTATCGCCGTGTGGCGGTGGACGGGCGCTTTTTTAGGATCCGCCCCGACGTGTTGATCTTTACCCACAGTCACCGCGACCATTACGATCCCGAAACGGTTGCTCATTTTGTCACGGAAGACAGCCGTGTCACCGTTTTGGCGCCGCGCTCGGTATGGAACGAGGTGCGGAAGATCGGGGGTAACAATAACTACGTACTATTTGACCGTCACACCTCGTGGACGGAAAGCGGTGTGAGATTTACCGCTGTGAAAGCGGAACACAGCGACCCGACACCGATTGGTGTCATCCTTGACGACGGGGAAAAAACGTATTACGTAACGGGGGATACTCTGTATAACGAGGAGATCTTTCGGGATATCCCCGAAGATATCGACGTCTTGTTTTTACCCGTGAACGGGGTAGGCAACAATATGAACATGACCGATGCCGCCCGTTTTGCCGCGCGTGTCAATGCCCGAACGGTCGTTCCCGTACACATCGGTATGTTCGATGAACTTACGGCCGATGACTTTGCGTGTGAAAACAAGGTGATTGCCGCGATATATAAGGAGATAGACGTATGAAGGTAACCGATGTCAAAACCTTTACGGTGGATTGTTTCAGAACGAATTGGGTATTTGTGAAGGTGTATACCGACGAGGGGATAACGGGTGTAGGCGAAGCCACCCTCGAATACAAAGAAAAGGCGCTCATCGGCGCCGTGGAACATATCAGGGAATACCTTGTGGGTAAGGATCCGCTGACGATCGAAAAACATTTCCACGATATTTACCGCGACGCCTATTGGCGTGGCGGTGCAGTGCTTATGTCGGCTTTGTCTGCGGTGGAAACGGCATTGTGGGATATTTTAGGTAAGCACTTGAACGTCCCCGTTTATCAACTGTTAGGCGGAAAAGTGAACGATAAAGTAAGGATATACGTCAACGGTTGGTTTGCAGGAGCCAAAACTCCTGCGGAATTTGCCGAGAAAGCCAAGATCGCGGTAGGGCGCGGTGTGACCGCCATGAAGTGGGATCCGTTCGGCAAATCGTATCTGGAAATATCCAACAAGGACCTGAATACGGCGCTCGAATGTGTGGCGGCCGTGCGCGAGGCGGTAGGTAAAGACATTGATCTGCTTATTGAGGGTCACGGAAGATTTAATGTTCCAACCGGTATTAAGATCGCCAAAGAATTAGAACAGTTCAAACCGATGTTCTTTGAAGAGCCGACCCCGCCCGATCAATTGGAGGCGTTGAAATCGGTGCGGGATAAATCGCCCGTGCCGATCGCGGCGGGTGAGCGGCTGTATACGCTGAAATCCTTTAAGGATCTGTTTGAAATGCGGGCGGCCGATTATATCCAGCCGGATATTTCCCACGCAGGCGGAATTATGGAACTGAAAAAGATCGCCGCCGTGGCCGAGACCTATTACATCCCCTTTGCACCGCACAATCCGTCGGGCCCCGTTGCCAACGCGGCGACGTTGCAACTGGCGGCGTGTTGCCCGAACTTCTCCATACTGGAAATTATGTACAGTGACGTGGAGTGGCGACGCGATGTAACGAATGAAGATCTCGCGTATGAGGAGGGGTATATTACGATACCCGACAAACCCGGTCTCGGCATTGAGATCGACGAAGCCGCTTGCTTGGAACACCCGTATCAACCCCACACCCTGCGGCATTATACCGGTGCATTGACCGATATCCGTCCTGCGAAAACGGAGTTTTATTTTTGACGTGATATTATGGAAATAACAAAGGATTTCCCCGGGGGAAACATTGAGGTGCTCTCTCCCGACGGTAGCGATATTTTCGTAGAGCGCGAGATCCGAAAGATTCCGGCGATATAGGGGGTGTATGGCCGATCGGCAGCGTTCAACCGCCCAAATTCGAGCATCGCTACGGGTATTATGAATGCCGTTGTAAATTCCCGAAAAAACCGGACGTTATGTGGAGTGCGTTTTGGTTGCAGGCACCGTCCATCGGCATGACCCATGACTCGAAATGGAGCCGTATCGAAAACGATATTATGGAAAACTTCTTTGTGGGCAGAGCATCGACGGGTAACATTTACGGCGGATACGGGAAACAGAAATGCGACGAGAGTTGCGTGGAATACGATTTGAAGGTTGGTGAACACTCGATCGAATATGAGAACATCGGTGTCGGTAAGATTGAAAAAATTCGCGATGAATTTATCGACGATGCGTTCATCGTGGACTTTGTAAGAGTGTTTGATAGGATAGGCGAAAAAGATGAATAAATCGGTATTTATAACAGGTGCTCAAAGCGGTACCGGCTATGGTATAGCTGAACATTTTGCAAAACAAGGATGGGACGTGTTCATCACCAGCCGCCGCGGCGAAGACGCCGAAAGAGCCGCCGAGACATTGGCGGATACCTACGGTGTTTTTGCAAAGGGATACGAATGCAACATACGCAACGAACAACAGGTCGTGGATATATTCCGCGATATCGATTCCACGGGACGGTTTGCTGAAACAGTGATACTCAACGCGGCTAACATGGGCTTTGACCCCAAAGATCCTGCGGCGGGTCAGGATTTTTGGACGGTACCCGTTCAGGATTTCGGGGAAGTTTTTGAAACGAACCTCGTGTGGAATTTCACAATTATCCGACAAGCGGCCATTCGTATGCGGGAAATGGGAAAAGGCGCGGTCGTGTTTGTAAGTTCGAACACCGCGTACCGCGCGATTCCCAACCGTGCGGCGTATTCCGCTTCCAAGGGTGGTATCAACGCTTTGGCGAAAGCGCTGGCGGTGGATCTCGGCCCGTACGGTATTCGCTGCAACGTGGTTCTTCCCGGTACGATCAAAACCGAACGCTGGGTACAAATGGGGAACAGGCAGATCGTTAACGGTACCCTTACCCCCATAGGCGATATTTCGGATTTCGAGGATATTGCCAATGCGTGTTGGTTTTTCGGCACCGATATGTCCAAAAACGTTACCGGCACGGAACTGGTCGTTGACGGGGGCATGAGTTGCCAGTTGTACCCGCAACTTTTAAACGATCTAAAGAGAAAAACGTTACTGTAAAACCGTAAAACGGGCTGTCGCGTTAAAGGCATTTTGCACAAACAGAAGAGGACTATGGCTCCCCTTGAAGATGTAAGGGGAGGCAAAGTTTAGTATCCTCTTTTGTGCAATGTTGCCTTAACGCGACAGCCCGTTTTACGTGATTTCGATCTTATCCGTATACTTCCGCCAAATATTCTTCCAGGCAAATACCGCGGGACATGATTTCGGTCGCGGCTTCCACCCCGACGTAGCGGTAGTGCCACGGCTCGTAAATGACACCCGTGATATCCTCTTTCTCTTTGGGATACCGCAGGATAAAGCCGTATTCCGCGCAGTGTTCTTTCAGCCACTTGAATGCCTCGGTATTCTCAAAGGATTCTTCGAGCGAATACACCCCGTCTGAAAGGATATCCGCCACCAGTCCCATGTGGTGTTCGCTGGTGCCGGGGCGCGCCACTTCGGTGGAGGCCTTTTGTTCTGCCTCCTCTTGACTGTAGCCCGCCTGTTTCCACTCTGCTACCTCGTTGTTGAAGAGTTTTACCTGCAGATCGTACGCGCGAAACAGCGATACGGGACGCAGTCCGTACTCCTTGCCCGCCGTGAGCATGTTTTGCAGTGCTTCGGCGGCACGGGTGTCAAACATACGCCCTTGGCCGAAATCGATGAGGTGTTCCTCGTAATCGTAGTCGGCGGGAAGGGGATTCCACCCGTTCACCAGTTGCAGATTCCACGCGGGGATACTTTGCTGTACGTAATGCCCGTCCACGAACAGCGCGGTGGGGCGGGTGGTAGCGGTCGTATCGGTCGTTGTGGTGGGAGTGGGTGCTTTGCCGCTGCCGTCACCCGACGAGAGAACGCGTCCGAGTGCGGCGATGATCAAGATCACGCCGAGCAGGACGATGACGGCTGCCGCAATCACCAACAAAAGGCGAATATTGCGGCGACTTTTACGGGAACGTTTTTGTGCCATAGTTATACCTCATTACATTATCCGTAGGTTTCTTCCAAATATTCTTCCAAACAAATGCCGCGGGACATAATTTCAGTGGCGGCTTCCACACCGACGTAGCGGTAGTGCCACGGCTCGTAGATCACGCCCGTGATGTGTTCTTTGTCTTTGGGATAGCGCAGAATAAAGCCGTATTCCGCACAATGTTCTTTCAGCCATTTGAACGCATCGGTATTTTCAAAACTTTGCTCTAAGGAATAGATACCGCTCGAAAGCAGGTCGGCGGCCAGCCCCATGTGATGCTCACTGGTGCCGGGACGCGCCACTACGGTGGCGGCTTTGTTTTCGGCATCGGTCTGGCTGTATCCCTTGCCGTAGTAGTAACTCACCTTGTTACCGTAGAGTTTCACCTGCAGATCATACGGGCGGAAAAGTGAGGCGGGGCGCAGTTCGTACGCTTTCCCTGCTGTGAGCATATTTTGCAACGCTTCGGCGGCACGCACGTCAAACAGCCGTCCGCTGCCGAAGTCCATCAGGTTCGCTTCGTAATCGTAATCCGCGGGCAGAGGATTCCACCCGTTGACCAGCCGCAGATTCCACGCGGGGACACTCGCTTGCACGTAATGCCCCGTGGTATCGGGCGGAACCATGGTTGCCGTGGTACCGGTCGTCGCAGACGTGGTGGTAGCCGTAGCGGTCGCGGCGGTAGTCGTCGTAGTAGTCGTAGTTGTTGTCGTAGTCGTGGTTGTAGTTGTAGTTGCAGTCGTAGTCGTAGTTGTAGTTGCTTCGGTCGTAGTGGTCGCAGCTGTTGTGGTCGTCGCAGCCGCCGTGGTCATCGCAGCTGTCGTGGTCGTTGCGGCGGTACCGTCTGTCGGGGTGGGCGTATCGTCACGCCACAGGAAGATGACGACAACAGCAGAAAGCAAGATCAACGCGGCGGCGATCACCGCGACCACGGCTTTGACGGGGAACGCAGTGGGTTTTTGATGTTTTGCTGTCATAAGTTTTTCTCCTTATTATTACCGTACCGAACGGCGGTAAGCGGTGGGGGATTGCCCCGTCACCCGCTTGAACATGCGGGTGAAGTGGTGAATACCGGTGTAACCGAGCAGTTCAGCGATCTGGGTGATGTTATATTGTCCTTCGCGGATCAGGCGGCGTGCCTCTTTCATCTTGCGGTGGATCCAAAAGTCCACGGGACTTTGTCCCACCGATTCGCGAAAAATGCGGCACAGGAGTGCACGGCTGACCGAAAAGTGGGTGCATAACTGCGGCAAAGACGGTGCCTCCCGCACGTGAGTTTCAATATACTGTACTACGGCGGTCGCCAGTGAGTTTTCCGCCATGCGACGGGTGTCGGCGGTGTGCTCCATCGGGGCAATGCTGGCTTCATTGGCCCGCATAAGTGAAAACAGGAACTCGGTCAGATAACACTGAAGCAGTTGCAACGACCCGCGCGACGCATGCGAAAAATCGAGCGGGGCGCGGTCTTCGAACTCGTGCGGCAGCTCGCCCAAGGCGTTTGTCGCTTCGGCTAAAAACAGCGAGAGGATCTTTTTGGAGGCGGGTTGCAGGGTAAAGATCTTGCGGTCGAAAAAGGAGAGCAGTTCTCCTTCGGCGGCAAAACTTACCACCACCATATTGCTGGTGTTTTTTTGATCTGCCACGTGTGCGTGAGATTCCATCGGACGGTGAAAAATGATCTGCCCTGCCGAAAGGGAACAACCGATACCGTCGGATATGGCGTGTATGCAACCGTCGTCCACGTACACCATCTCCCAAAAATCGTGCTGTTCGGGCGGGTGATAGAAGGTGCGGCCAAACTCGAAATAGTAGATGGAGTGAAACCCCGTAATGTCAAATTCCGTCGTAATGGGAATGTGCGGGAAGTCCATAAAGCACCTCCGTTTACGATGTGTTAAAAAGGGAATATCATACGATAAAGACTTTTAGACCATTATATCATATACTGTAACCAATGACAAGACCTAAAAAGGAGGATATGACAATGAATGTGTTGGCGATCGGTTGCCATCCCGACGACATCGAAGTGGCGTGCGCGGGAACGCTGGCAAAATATGTGAAACTCGGTCACCGTGTAACGGTGTGCCACGTGGCAAACGGCAATTTGGGACATGCCGTTATTCAGCCGGACGAATTGCGCCTGATGCGCCGCCGTGAAGCGCAAAATGCGGGTGCTCTTGCGGGGATCGAGGTCATTACCTGCGACGTGGGGGACTTGATGGTGTATCCGAACAAGGAACAGCGCGATAAGGTGGTGGGGGTCATTCGTCAGGTGATGCCCGACGTGATCATCACCCACAGCCCGAACGACTATATGCCCGACCACACGGCGGTGAGTCAGTTGGTGTTTGATGCATCGTTTGCCGCCAGTGTGCCGCATTACCCGAGTGGGGAATTTGCGGCGGCACCCGTGACACCGCTGTACTATATGGACACGCTGGCAGGGGTGAATTTTCAGCCGACCGAATACGTGGATATCACCGATACTATCGATCTGAAATTGGAGATGTTGGAGTGTCACGAAAGCCAGATGACCTGGATGCGGGAACACGACCACATTGATTTTGCGGAATTTGTGAAGACCTGCGCGCGTTTTCGCGGGTTGCAGTGCGGGGTCGGGTACGCCGAAGCGTTCACCTCATGCCTTGCGTGGCCGAAATTGACTACCAAACGTATGCTGCCGTAAGGAGGATATAAAATGGATTTTTTGTCGACTGTCAAAGGTTCGTTGCTCGAAGGCTTTTATCCCGCAGGGTGGGATATGGCGAAGATGGATGCCTGCTGTGAAAAAGGGGTGGAGCGCGAAGCGTTCTGGCATCCCGATTTCCAGCCCATCGCGTGTGAAAACGTGGCGGAATTCGACGTGATGATGGGACACGAGATCGCGCTCACCATCAAGGAAGCGCGCGACCGTGGCGAAAAACTCGCGATGATCATTCCCGTCGGCCCGATGGGTATGTACCGCTGGGCGGTGTATTTCCTCACGGAGTGGGGCGTTTCCTGTGACCACGTGACCACCTTTAATATGGACGAATGGGCGGACGCCGAGGGGAATACTTTGGCGGCGGACGATCCCGCGTCGTTCGAATGTACTATGCGTGAGGCGTTCTTCCGACCGCTCGGCGAACTCACCGTACCCGAAGCACAACGCAACTTTGCCACCAAAGAGAATTTGCCGACCTATCCCGCAAAGATCGCCGCGCTGAAAGCGGAGGGCGCGAAACTCGCACTCATCTTCGGTATCGGGCGGATGTGCCACATCGCGTTTTGGGAGCCGCAGTTTGCGGGTGAGTACGAAAGCGAAGCCGCGTGGAAAGCTGAGCCGTATCGCATCGGTGCGAAGTTGCACCCGCTGACCATCGAGCAGAACGCGCTCACCAGCTTTAAGAGCCGTACCACCTTGGTGCCCTGCTGTGCCAATACGGTGGGTCCCGGCTTGCTGTTGCAGGCAGATCGCATCATCGGCGGGGCGGACGGCGCGCTCGGGCGCGGTATGGGCTGGCAGGGCATGAGTTTCCTCACCACCCTGCACTACGGCCCCGACCCGTGGGTGACCTCGTCGTATATGCCGACCCTGCCGGGTAAACTGTTCTATTTGAAAGAGTTGGCGGGTCCGCTGGTACCCGACGTAAACTGATATATATTTTTAAAACGCAAAACCGCGGAGTGAGATTCACTTCGCGGTTTTGTATGTATATGTTTTTTGAAATTAACAAAACATAAACAAAATTTCAAAATCTCGAAAACAACCGCACGGTATACTGAACTCACAAAATCAAGAGAAAGAGGGAACCGCTATGAACAGAAACGATCAGGATTTTCTTGTGCAGAAGATCCGCACGCAGTACACCGAAAAGGAACATACCTGTCTGGATGAACTGAAAGCACTGGATGCCAAGGTGAAGCGCCCTGCGGGTGTTTTCGCTTACGTCTTCGGCAGCATCAGCGCCATTATCATGGGGAGCGGTATGAGCCTGGTCATGACCGATATTTCCGAAACCGTCGGGATCCAAAACCCCATGCTGTACGGTATTGTCATCGGCATCGTAGGTATGTTTATGGCTATCATCAACTATCCTGTTTACAAAGGTATTCTCGGCTCGCGCCGTAAAAAATACGCCGATCGGATCATCGCTCTCAGCGATCGAATTATGAAAGAAGGGTGAAAGACAATGGCAAATTTTTTGAAGAAAGCATTTCAGGACATGAAGGAAAGTGCGAAAGCACAACACGAAGTTGACAAGGCGCAATTTGCGGCTGCTAAGGCTGAGTCCAAAGCACAGTGGGAAGAAGCCAAGGCGATCGGTGATCCCAACCGTCGCAAAGCGGTATTTCAAGCCGAACGCGACAAGCAAATTGCCGAGGCTAATGAGCGCAAGGCGGCAGCCGAAGCGCGCATAAATGCGGTAAACGGCGATAAGTAATTCGGCGGGGTGCCCTGTGCACCCCGCTCAAGGTCTTTGGTGGAGGTGCATAATGAAAAGGACGATTCACTATGACGTAAATCACAAAACGGTGGAGCGGGAGATAAACTATATCCCGTTTCGCTACATACTGGCTGTGTTTATTACGCTTTTTGAGGTCTTGGCTGTTATCGGCATCGTAGCGGCACTTTGTTATTACGTGCCGCTTTTCTATCTTGCGGCGTGGGTAACGGAAATAGTTTGTGTCATCCGCATCATTGCCTCCGATGATAACCCCGACTATAAAGTGCCGTGGCTTCTGTTTGTGCTGATCGTTCCCATCGCCGGTTTCATGCTGTATTTTATGTTTTATTCCCGCACGTTGAAAAGGAGATTTATCAAGCGTCTGAAGGAAATGAAGAGCCATACCTATACGCAGGATGACGGTGAATTGTTACGTGCTCTTTGGGAAGAGGATCCGACAGCCGCCGCGGGTGCGCGGATGCTGATGGGGATTGCCGACACGCATCTGTTTACAAACACAAAGCAGGAGTATTTTCCTCTCGGCGAGGATATGCATCGTCGCTTATTGGAAGACTTGGAAGGCGCCGAAAAGTTTATCTATATGGAATACTTTATCATCGAAGAGGGTGAGTTTTGGAACTCCATATTGGATATTTTAAAAAGGAAGGCCGCCGACGGTGTGGAGGTCAAGGTCTTGTACGACGACATCGGTTGTATGATGACACTTCCCGGCGACTACCACAAAATGCTCGGATCGTACGGTATTGAAGCCGCGCCGTTCTCCAGACTGAAAGGGAATGCAGACAGCGAATTCAACAACCGCAGTCACCGTAAAATTACGGTCATCGACGGCAAGATCGGGTATACGGGCGGCGTAAACATTGCCGACGAATATATCAATGAAATTCAAAAGTACGGACATTGGAAGGATACCGCCATCCGTCTGGAAGGGGAGGCGGTGTGGGAACTCACCAAACTGTTCCTTGTGGATTTCGGTATCAACGTGCGGAAAACGCCGACCGTTCGGGGTGACGTATATCCCACGGTTTCGCTGAAAGAAGAGGGGTATATCATTCCCTTCGGCGACGGTCCGCACCCGATCTACCAACGCCGCGTCGGCAAAAGTGTGATCCAAAATATGCTGTCTGCCGCCACACGGTATGCGTGGATGACCTCGCCCTATCTCATTATCGATAACGATCTGTGTACCGATCTTGAAAATGCGGCGCTCAGAGGTGTGGACGTGCGTATTATCGTTCCTCACGTCCCCGATAAAAAACTCGTGTTTGGTATGACACAGAGTTTTTATCATCGGCTGATGGCGGCGGGCGTCCGAATATACGAATACGAACCCGGATTTATACACGCGAAGTCGTATCTCGTGGACGATACGTACGCTATGATCGGTACGATCAATCTGGATTATCGCAGTCTCGTGCATCACTTTGAAAACGGCGTGTGGATGTATAAATGCGCGTCGATCAAGGACCTGAAAGCAGACGTAGAAGATACGCTGAATAAAAGCATCGAAGTCACCCCCGATATGCTGAAAACCAATCTGCCCAAAAGGTTTATCCGTGCGGTAGTCAGAATATTTGCACCAATGCTGTAGATCGGAAAAACAAGTTTGGTATAAATCACGAGGCAACGCACGGTTTGCGTTGCCTCATGTTTTTACGGTCGGGACGGCGGCGCCGTGCCCAAATTACTTGTTGACATTTCAACTGTCTTGCGGTATAATACAGAAGTTGAAAAATCAACTTCACCCTACGGTCGCGGCGGTTTGGGTGATTGGCTTCAATGGATCGATAACGAAACGGAGAGAACATGATGATAGAGAGATTTGAACGGTTTTCACTGGCTATTTCCGAGATATCCCGCTATTGGCATAAACTGGCGGCTGAGGAACTTACCAAGTATGGGCTGAAAGGTCCCCACGCCACCTATCTGACGGCTATATACAAATATCCGAAAGGGATCACCGTGCCTGAACTTTGCGAGGTGTGCGGGAAAGATAAGTCGGATGCCTCCCGTATGATCGCCATACTGGAGCAAAAAGGTCTGGTAACCAAGCAGGTCGTCCGCGGCAGCCTTTACAGAGGAAAACTGCAACTCACAGAGGAAGGCAGACTGGCGGCGGAGCACGTTTCGCAAAGGGCAAGCCGTGCAGTGGAGGCGGCCGGTAAGGACCTTACGGATGAAACACGGGAAATATTCTACAAAGCGCTGGAATCCATAACGTCCAATCTGCGCAAACTCAGCAAGGAAGGTATACCGGAGTAATATGGGGTTTCCCTATACAAAATTTTAAAAAGGACGGATCATATTGAAAACAAGAATTATCGTAGACTCTACGGCGGACCTGATGCCTGAAATGAAAGAGCGGGTGCATACCGTCCCGCTTACGGTTCGCTTCGGTGACGAAGAATATATCGACGGTGTCACCATTGACCGCAAGACGTTTTATGAAAAATTGATCGAGAGCGACGTGCTTCCGACCACCAGTCAGGGCACGCCCGATGCGTTTATGAAGGAACTCGAAAAGGCGAAAGCGGACGGTGAAGCCGCCGTGGTCATCACCTTGGCATCGAAACTGTCCGGCACCTATCAAAGCGCCGTTATGGCGGCGGCTGAGTATGAGAACGCCTACGTTGTGGACAGCGCCAGCGCCGCCGTAGGGAGCGGTATCCTGGTGGAATTGGCGCTCCGACTGCTGGACGAAGGCAAGGACGCGAAGGAGATCGCGCAGACGTTGGAAGAAGAAAAGAAAAAGATCATCATCGTTGCCTTGGTGGATACGCTGGAATATCTCAAAAAAGGCGGGCGCGTCTCCAAAGCGGTCGCGTTTGCGGGCGGTGTGCTGAATATCAAACCCGTTCTTTCGGTTGCAGACGGTGAGATCAACATGCTCGGCAAAGCCCGCGGTTCCAAAATGGGTAACAACCTGCTCGTTCAGGAGATTGAAAAAGCAGGCGGCGTCGATTTTACGAGACCCGTAATGCTGGGTTACACCGGTATTTCCGATGCGCTTCTCCTCAAATACATCGAGGACAGTAAGCACATCTGGGAGGGGAACGTGGACAACGTGCGCTATACAACGATCGGCAGTGTGATCGGTACGCACGCGGGCCCCGGTGCGGTGGCGGTGGCTTTCTTCAAAAAGTAAGCGCGTCGCGGTCGTGTTTTTTCGACGTTTTTATTGCAATCCTCTCGAAAAATGAGTATAATGGAGTTTACATGGGAGGAGATATCGTGGAGGATATAAAAAATACCGTCGCTAAAAACATAACGGAACTTCGTGTTTGGCATAATATGACGCAGGTGGAACTGGCCGAAAAACTGAATTATTCCGACAAGACCATATCCAAATGGGAGCGGGCCGAATCCTCGCCCGACATAGCGGTGTTGGTGGAGATCGCCGCCCTTTTCGGTGTTACGCTGGACAGTCTTGTGAAAGGGGAAAACGACGAAGCACCCGTCGCGGAACACAAGCCGAAAGGAACGGGGTACAACCGTCGTGCCGTGTCGTATATTGCGGAGGGCGGCACGTGGATCGTGGCGATCTTTGCGTTCATCGTTACCACGTTGATCACCAATCAAATGACCTTCCAATGGCTGTACTTTGTCTATACGTTGCCTATCGTGCTGATCGTGAAACTGATCTTCAATTCCGTTTGGTTTAATCCGCGGCATAACTATTTGATCGTGTCCGCATTGATGTGGTCGATACTCGCGGCGGTCCACATTACGTTTTTGTATTTCAGGATCAACGTGGCACTCATTTATTTGTTGGGTGTGGCAGGTCAGGTAGTGATCGTGCTGTGTTCGTTTATCAACAAACCGAAGAGCAAATAAAATGCCAAAACGCCCTGTTTCACTCCGAAACAGGGCGTTTTTCTGCCGTTCTCCGAATCGGAGAGAGGTAGAATATCAACTCTACGGACGGGTATCCGATACGTAGACGCGTATTCCGAACACATAGGTTTACTCCTTTTGGCCGCGCAGGTATAATACTCCTAACGAACATCAAAGGAGTAGGGACATGCATAACGAGATTCCGATTTTCTTTTCGACGGATGATAATTACGTGCCGTATCTGGACGTGGCGATCGCCTCGCTGATCGCGAACGCTTCTAAGGAACACAACTATCGGATCGTCGTGTTGAACACGGGGCTTGATCCCGAAAACGTGGCAAAAGTCAAGTTGCGTGAGTGCGATGGGTTTCGAATCGATTTCACGGACATTTCGGAGAACTTGGAAACGATACGCGCCCATTTCAAAAACGTATATCACTTTTCCATCGTCACCTATTACCGCCTGTTTATTGCCTCGCTTTTTCCGCAGTACGACAAGATCGTGTACTTGGATTGCGACCTCGTTGTGCTCGGTGACATAGCACAACTGTACAACACCGAACTCGGCGACAATATCGTGGGCGCCGTCCCCGATCAGTTCGTTTGCCGCACGAAGGAGTTCCGACGCTATGCCGAAAAAGCGATCGGTGTGGATCCCGATACCTATTTTAACGCCGGTGTTTTGGTTATCGGTTTAGAGCAATTCCGAAAAAACGGGATCGAAGAGCAATTTGTCCGTTGGATCACGAAATACGACTTTGACCTTCTGGATCCCGACCAGGCCTATCTGAATTATCTTTGCTACGGGAAGACGGTCCTTCTGCCGAACGGTTGGAACAAATCCCCCACAGAGAGCGCTTGCGAAGGGGAGAAGCGTATCGTCCACTACAACCTTTACAAAAAGCCGTGGCAGTATGACGATATGATCGACGGAGAATATTTTTGGGAATACGCGAAAACGTCACCGTTTTACCAATGGATACTCGACAGAAAAGCCGCATTCCGTGAAGAGGACAGAGCCGCGGGCGACGCAATGGCAACCGAGATCCTTTTGCACGCCGACAGGATCGTGGCGTCGGAGGATACCTTTGCCAAAAAACTCGGTGTGAGAGGATAAACGTATGGAAAGATCGGCACACAAATCAGAACTGCTTAAAAGAATAGCGGAACTTGAGAAAAACGAATTGTGGCATCTCGACGTGGAGGACGATCCCGTGACACTCCCGCTTCTGCCGCATAAGATCGATTATCTGAACGAGCGGTTTTCGAGCAAAGTCAAGACGGTGATCGCCAATATACTCGGCGCACGGTTCTTTGATAAGATGATCGCCGACAGACAACTCATCATAAAAGAGGTTCGCGGTATTGAAAATTTCACCGCCGTCAAGGGCGGCCGAATCGTTACGTGTAATCATTTCAGTATCAGCGACAACTACGCTGTGTGGGTAGCCCTGCGCGACCATATGGACGGCAAGATGCTGTATAAGGTCATTCGGGAGGGGAACTACACCAATCCGCCGAAGCCGTTCGGACTTTTTATGCGGCATTGTAATACCCTGCCGCTGTCGAGCCGAAAGGAGACGATGGTAAAGTTTATGAAGGCGTTTGCCGCCCTGTTAAAGCGGGGAGAAACGATACTGATCTATCCCGAACAGGGTATGTGGTGGAACTACAAAAAACCGCGTCCGATGCAGGAGGGGGCGTTTTCGTTGGCGGTGCGTAACAAGGCACCCGTCGTACCGATCTTCATTACCATGGAAGACAGCGACGTGCCCGACGGCGACGGGTTTCCCGTTCAGGAATACACGCTGCATATATTGCCTGCCATCTATCCCGATGAGACGCTCCCCGCGGCACGTGCTAAGAAGGATATGAAAGACCGAAATTATGCGGCTTGGGTCAAAACCTACGAGGAGTTTTATAAAAAACCTTTGGAGTATGGTGAATCATGAAATTGTACCTTTCCGTAATAGGCACAGCCATGCTGTTCCTGACGCTTGTCAATATCGTTTTCCACACGGCCGCTTGGTACTATGTGATCGCAACCGTCGTTTTGTGCACGGCTGCCCAATTCGCTCTTGACGCTCTTATTGCGCTCGCAGTCAACAAAATGCCCGACCGCTTTTTCGGCACAGACGATCCGCGGTATGCCGTGTCCGAAGCAGAACTGCGTTTTTATAAGAAAATCAACGTGAGAAAATGGAAGGATAAGGTCTGGGAACTGGGAGGGCTCGGCGGCTTCAGCAAAAAGAATTTGGCCGACCCGAGCAGTACGGAGTATATCGAGAGATTTATTATCGAGTGCCATAAAGGGGTGCTTACTCACCGACTTTCGTATCCGATCGGGTTTTTACCGATGCTGTGTATACCGAACGTGTGCGCGTTTTCCGTTGCACTTCCCGTGGCGCTGGTCAATTTGTTCCTGAACATTTTGCCAACCGTCGTGTTGCGGTATAACACACCGAAACTGCAGCAGATGCTGCAACGCATGAAACGAAAAGAAAACCGAACGACCGTAACGCCATAGGGTGAGCAGCAAGGAGAGCGCATCTCTTTGCTGCTTTTTTTCGAAAAATCGCGAAACGTAAACAAAACTTTAACAATTAGATGGTATAGTATAGAGGAACAGTAGGCATTCACGGAGGTAACGTCATGTTTAGAGTGTTAGTGGTGGAGGATGACAGGGAACTGAATAAGACCGTTTGCTCGTTTTTGAATCACAGCGGTTATGAAGCCGTGGGGTGTCATAACGGGAACGAAGCCTGCGATGCGCTGTACGATACGGTGTTTGACATTATCGTGTCGGATATTATGATGCCCGGCATGGACGGCTTTGAGTTCGCCAAAAACGTCCGCGAATTGAATGAGGACATTCCCATTTTGTTTATGACGGCCCGTGACGATATGGCTTCCAAGCAGCGGGGATTCCGTATCGGCGTGGACGATTACATGGTAAAGCCGATCGATCTTGACGAGTTATTTTTGCGCATCGGCGCACTGCTTCGCCGCGCGAAGATCGCCTCTTCCCGCAAACTGGAGATCGGCCGTTTTCGGATGGACGCCGACGAACACACGGCGTATTTGGATGAGGAGGAGATCCCGCTCACCAACCGTGAGTTCAGCATTCTGTATAAACTGCTCAGCTATCCGAAAAAGACCTTTACCCGACTGCAACTTATGGACGAGTTTTGGGATGCCGATACCGAGACGGCCCCGCGCGCGGTGGACGTATATATGACGAAACTCCGCGCGAAACTGTCTGACTGCGCGGATTTCGAGATCAAGACGGTTCACGGTTTGGGGTATAAGGCGGTGATCAAATGAAGATCAAACGCGTGCTGAAGTGGCTCAATCATTACGGTATCTTCTTTTTGATGGTCGCGTTTGTTATCACCTGCTGTACCATGCTGTTCGTAACTACGCTGGGGAGATCGTTGGGCATCACGTTTACCGACGCCGACATCAGTGCCGCCGCGAAACTCACCTTCTGGAACGTGGCACTTTTGAGCCTCATTTTCACGGTCATCGATGCGATCCGCCGCAAACTCACGGTGGAACGGCCGATGAAGCGCATTGCCGATGCCGCCGAAAAGATCATACAAGGTGATTTTTCGGTAAGAGTAAAGCCGCAAAGCAAGTTCGGCACGGACGAGACCTTCAATCAGGTCATCGACTGCTTTAACAAAATGGCGGAAGAACTCGGCAGTGTGGAGACCTTGCGTACCGATTTTATCGCCAACGTCTCTCATGAAATGAAAACGCCCCTTGCCGTGATGCAGAACTACGGAACTCTTTTGCAAGCCGATGATCTGTCGGAAGAAAAACGCATCGAGTATGCTAAAGGCGTTACCGACGGTTCACGCCGTATGGCGGAGATGATGACCAACATATTAAAACTCAATCGCCTTGAGAATCAGCAGATATACCCGAAGACCACCGCATTTGATCTGGGCGAGCAACTTTGCGAGTGCCTTTTGCAGTTCGAAAACGTGTGGGAGAAGACGGGAGTCGAGATCGAAACCGATATAGCTGAAGATGTTAAGGTAAGGGCAGATGCCGAACTTTTGAGCCTCGTGTGGAATAATCTCTTTTCCAACGCATTTAAGTTCACGCCGTCCGGCGGTACGGTGAGTGTCAGCCTGAGCGCTACCGAACATCACGCCGTCGTCACGATCCGAGATACCGGTTGCGGTATGAGTCGGGAAGTCGGTAAACATATTTTCGAAAAATTCTATCAAGGGGATACGTCGCATTCTGCAGGGGGCAACGGTTTGGGACTGGCACTTGTCAAGCGCGTGGTGGATATTATGCACGGCGAGATCGCTGTGGAAAGCGCGGTCGGTAAAGGGACGGCGTTTACCGTGAGAATACGGAGGATGTGATATGAATTGGAAGAAGGTCGGAAAGGCGTTGCTGTTTCCGCCGCTCGCCGTAATGCTCATTTTGCTCCCTGTTGCCACCGTATTCCTTGTGTATTCGATGGTGTTTTTGGGTACACAGTCGCCGATAAGCATCGCTTCGTACCTGCTTGCGTTTTATACCTTAACGGTGTGGTGTCTCAGACTGCCGCGTCTGATGCGCATTTTCAAAACCTTCAAAGAAGAAAACAAATACGCCAGAAGGTGGCTGGACGATGACAGACTGCGCGTAAACGTATCCCTTTACGGTACGTTGATCTGGAACACGGCGTATGCCGTTTTTCAGTTGGGGCTTGGCTTTTGGCACCGTACTTTTTGGTTTTATTCTATGGCGGGTTACTATATAGCCCTTGCGGTCATGCGTTTCTTTCTCGTTCGCCATACCCGTCGGCACAGACCCGGCGAGAAAATGCGGGAAGAACTCATGAAATACCGCACGTGCGGCATCGTATTTCTGCTGATGAATCTGACCCTGTCGGTCATGGTGTTTTTTATGGTGTATTGGAACAGGACCTTTCATCACCACGAGATCACGACCATCGCCATGGCGGCATACACCTTTACCGCGTTTACGATGGCGATCGTCAATATCTGCAAGTACCGTAGATATAACAGTCCCGTCTACTCGGCATCCAAAGCCATCAGCCTTGCCGCCGCTTGTGTGTCGATGCTCACATTGGAATCGACAATGCTGACCACTTTCGGTGACGGCAACACGGATGCGTTAACACGCAAGATATTGCTTGGCACGACAGGCGGTGCCGTATCTCTTTTTATCATTATAACGGCACTGTATATGATCGTGCAGAGCAGTAAAAAACTAAAAGCGTTACAGCAGTGAGGAAGAATTATGGAGAATAAAGACATGTTTCATTACACCTACTCGGCTAAAGAGCAGGAGGAGATCAAGGCGATCAGAAAGAAGTACGCCGCACCGAAACAAAGTGAGGATAAAATGGCACAACTGCGCCGCCTTGATGCCGCCGTAACACAAAAGGCAACCTCCGTTTCGCTGGTGTTCGGTATCATCGGTGCACTGATCTTAGGAATGGGCATGAGCCTTGCCATGACGGATATCGGAAATATGATCGGTCTTTTCGGGGGGACGGCGATGCTTGTCGGGATCCCTGTCGGGATCATCGGTATCGTACTCGTTTGTGCGGCGTATCCGATCTACAACCGTATTGTGAAGAGAGAGCGGGAAAAGATCGCTCCCGAGATCATGCGGCTTACCGATGAGTTGATGCAGTGAGGATAAAAACAGAGGGTCTGTCTCGATATGAGACAGACCCTCTGTTTTTAGGCTTTATCGTCGATATTCACTTTTTTACCAAGGTATACGAACAACAACGAAACCGCCAAGCCGATGACCAGCATAATGACGCCCGCTATATTTGAACCGCCTTTCGGCAACGTCCAGAAGATTCCGCTGACAGAGCCGATCAAAAAGCCCATAACCATAAAGTGCGCCATACCGCTGAATTTTTCAAAAACAAATTTGATCAGTTTCGAAGATACGACCATCGAAAGCACGAATGCCACACCGACGACGGCGATGGTAACGATGTCAAGAGATTTCGCCGAGGCGATCAGATGATCGTAAACACCCATAACGATCAATATCATGGACACGCTCATGCCGGGCACAAGACTGGCGGCTCCTGCTAAAAGTCCGCTCAAAGCAATGTACATCAAGCCGGTATTGGTATGAGTGATCTGCATTTCGCCGCTGCCTTCGCTCATGATACCTACGATAAGTGCGATGGCAAATGCCGCGAGCGAGCCGAGAATGTAATACCACTTAAACTTACTCTTTCGGGCCTCTTTGTAAACCATAGGCAGATTTCCGACTATAAGTCCGATAAACAGCATAAACACCGCTTTTTCATAGGTTTCAAAAAGATAACTGAACACCAATACGAACAAGACCAAACTTATGACGGCACCGATCCCGAGAGGGAAGAGGAACTTGACGTTCTTCTTAAAGTCCTTAAAGGGATTGGAAGCGATGCCGAGAAGTTTATCGTATATGCCCATAATGATGGCCATGATGCTCCCGCTGATCCCCGGTGCAAATACACTGATTCCCAGACAAAAACCACAGAGGATACGATAGAAAAACGATTTCATAATACACCTCGCACAACCGATCGGGTTAACCGATCACCTTATCTTCCACTTCTTTCAGTGCGCGGGCGAGGAAGTCTTCCACCGACATCGCACCGAGATCCACACCGCCGCGGGCGCGCACGGCGACCGCGTTGTTTTCGATCTCCTTGTCACCGATGACCAGCACGTAGGGCACTTTCTGCATCTGTGCTTCGCGGATCTTGTAGCCGATCTTCTCGTTGCGGAAGTCGCACTCCACGCGCAGGCCTGCCGCGGCGAGCGTGTCCGCCACGGTCTTGGCATAGTCGCCCTGACGGTCGGTGATGGGCATCACGCGCACCTGCTCGGGTGCCAGCCACAGCGGGAACGCACCCGCATACTTTTCGATCAACAGCGCAAGCGTGCGCTCGTAACAACCGATGGAGGTGCGGTGAATGATGTAGGGGTTCTTCTTACTGCCGTCGCGGTCGGTGTATTCCATACCGAATTTTTCCGCCAGCATCTGGTCGATCTGAATGGTGATGAGAGTGTCCTCTTTGCCGTGGACGTTCTTGATCTGAATGTCCAGTTTCGGGCCGTAGAACGCCGCTTCACCGATGCCGATCTTGTAGTTGATGCCCAGATCGTCCAGAATGGTCTTCATCACGCCCTGCGCTTCATCCCACTGTTCCGCCGTACCGATGTACTTTTCGCGGTTGTCGGGATCCCACTGGGAGAAACGGTAGGACACGTCTTCGTACAGACCGAGGGTCTTCAGCATATAGATGCACAGATCCAGACAGTTCTTGAATTCTTCTTCCAACTGCTCGGGCAGGCACATCAGGTGACCTTCCGAAATGGTGAACTGGCGCACGCGGATCAGACCGTGCATCTCGCCGCTCGCCTCATTGCGGAAGAGGGTGGAAGTCTCGTTGTAGCGCAGCGGCAGGTCGCGGTAGGAACGTGCACGGTTCAGATACGCCTGATACTGGAACGGGCAGGTCATCGGACGCATCGCAAACACTTCGTCGTCCTTTTCGGGGTCGCCCAGCACGAACATGCCGTC
>CAZESL010000035.1:0-21323 GCA_964515215.1 uncultured Eubacteriales bacterium | reverse complement strand
TCTAAGGGTGCGAAGCACCGTTACTATAATACAACTTTCGACATCATTTGTCAATCGCGCATTAGGGCTTCAAAGCCGCTATTGACGGTACTTTCCTTAATGCTACTTAATACAACTTTACATATCTCTACATAACTTTTAGAAAAATAATTTTAGAATTTTTAGATATGATGAAAGCGCCGTGCGGATTGCACGGCGCTTGTTCTTTTAGTCTATCATAGTGACTTTTCTTTGCAAATTTCTTTGTGAAAATTGGCGTAGTAGTTGGCGTAGTGGCGTGGTTTTTCGAAGGTATAAACCACCACAAACCCGCATAACTACTGGGTTTCTTTGAACCGAATTAGTCCAAAGGTTTCATTGTGGGGAAGCAGATGACCTCGCGGATGGTGTCCGAGCCGGTGAGCAACATGACGGCGCGATCGACACCGATACCCATACCGCCTGTGGGGGGCATACCGTATTCCATCGCGGTGAGGAAATCCTCATCCAGCATCTCGGTCTCGTCGTCGCCGCGCTCACGCTGTTCGACCTGCTTCATAAACCGCTCACGCTGATCGATGGGATCGTTCAGCTCGGAGTAGGCGTTGCCCATCTCGCTGCGGCAGATGAAGAACTCGAAACGCTCGGTCAAACGCGGATCTTCGGGAGAACGCTTGGTCAAGGGGGACACTTCCACCGGATACATGGTGATGAAGGTGGGTTGCACCAAATGCTGTTCCACACGCTGATCGAAGCAGGCGTAGAGCGCGTTGCCCCACGTCTTTTCGGCGGCTTCGGCAAGTTCCACGCCCTTCGCGGCGGCGGCGGCTACTGCTTCGGCATCGTCGGTAATGGCGTCGAAGTCAATGCCGACGTACTGTTTCACCGCTTCCACCATCGTGAGACGCGGCCAGCCGGGGGAGAGGTCGACCTTTTCGCCCATCCACTCCACCTCGTACGTGCCGAGGATCTCCTTTGCCGCACCCGACAGAATGCCTTCCGCAATATCCATCATATCGTGGAAATCGGCGTACGCCTGATAGAGTTCGATCGTGGTGAATTCGGGATTGTGCTTCGTATCCATACCCTCGTTACGGAAGATGCGGCCGATCTCGTACACACGGTCCATACCGCCGATGATCAAACGCTTCAGCGGCAGTTCGGTAGCGATACGCATATACATATCCAGATCCAACGTGTTGTGATGGGTGATGAACGGACGGGCGGAGGCGCCGCCGGCGATTGTGTTCAGCACGGGGGTCTCCACTTCGATGTACCCCATGTTATCGAGATACTCCCGCATAAACTTGATGAAACGGGAACGGATCACGAAGTTACGCTTCACGTCGGGATTCATGATAAGGTCGAGATACCGCTGGCGGTAACGCGTATCGGTATCTTTGAGACCGTGGAACTTTTCGGGCAGGGGACGCAGTGACTTCGAAAGCAAGGTGATGGCGGTCGCGTGGACCGAGATCTCACCCGTCTGGGTCTTGAACACGGTGCCCGTTACGCCCACGATATCGCCGATATCCCACTTCTTGAATGCCATGTATTCGTCCGTGCCGATATCGTCACGGCGCACGTAGACCTGCATATGGTCGCTGTTGTCGCGCACGTCCATAAAACTGGCTTTACCCATGATGCGGCGGCTCATCATACGACCCGCGATGGAAACGGTCGTGCCCTCCATCGCCTCGTAATTCGCACGGATATCCGCGCTCTGCGCCGTCACTTCGTATTTGGTGATGACAAACGGATCCTGCCCCGCCTCTTGCAACGCCGCCAGTTTGTCACGGCGCACCTGCAACAGTTCGGACAACTGTTGTTCGGTCATCTCCACCTCGGGGGTGTTGACAGTGTCACTCATATTAAACTTCCTTTCCAAAAGGGGATTACTTCGCGATGGAAACCAAACGGTAGTTGACGATCTTGCCGGTCGGCAACACTACCTCCACCACCTCGTTCACCGCGTGGCCGAGCAACGCGTGACCGATGGGGGATTCGTCCGAAATTTTACCTGCGAGCGGGTCGGCTTCGGTCACACCGACGATGCGGTAGGTGCGGGTCTCTTTGGTCGCCACGTTTTCGATCACGACTTCGAGACCGACGTGTACCAGATTGCCCGACAACTGGCTTTCGTCCAGCACGCGCGCGTTTTTGAGTTGCTGCTCCAATTCGGCAATGCGGCTCTCGTTGATCGCCTGCTCGTTCTTCGCTTCGTCGTACTCACTGTTTTCCGACAAGTCACCGAACGAACGCGCTTCTTTCAAACGGTCGGCAATTTCCGCACGTTTGACGGATTTCAAATATTCCAGTTCTTTTTCTAAGTTGGCAAGACCTTCTTCGGTAACGAGGATCTGCTTGCTTTCTTTAGCCATGATGTGCACCTCATTTACAAAATTATACGAGTATATAGTATACCCAATTTATCGGCGTTTGTCAAGGGAGTGGCGATGGATTTTTAACTTGCCGATATTCAACAAGTTCGTAATAGTGCGTGTACGAATCCTTGCGGATTTCAGCCGTTCGGTGTGACGGATGCGTTGCTGCAGAAAACCATTGAGGGCAGCCGCCTTTTGCGGGAAGAAGGGCTGAACGAGGGGCGGTATATCGGCGCTGGCCGTGTGATGATCCAAGCGGTTGCGACCTCGTTGCTTTTGGGTCTTGACTTTTTCACTGCGCTGTGATATGAATAGTAAAAACAGACCTTCGGGGGGATCGTTATGTTTGCGGTTTCGCAATTTGGGCAGGCGGTAACGACACGCTCGCATCCGTACGTTGAACCGTTGTCCCGTGATTTTTCGGTACGTATCAACGGAGAGGACGTGCCGGTGTATACCTGCCGTATCTCTAAATATCCGTTTAATACCGTGTGGCCGGGTCATCAACGTACACCGGATCAAACGGTGGAGGCATCCTTCGTCAACATCGTGAGTGATGAGGCTATACAGCTGGAGGTAACACCTGCCTTTGCGTATGAGCGGGTGTATGTGAAGCCCTATTCCAAAGAGGTGGATTTTACCGAAGAAGAGGGAACGATCGCATTTACGTTGCAGAAAAACGGACAGTACGTCTTGCAGTGCGACAGCCATCATCACACGCTGTACATCTTTAATTCCAAACCGATCGCTCCACCGGCAGAACAAGCGGTAACGCATTATTTCGGGCCGGGTGTGCATTTTGCGGGGAAGATCACGTTGCACAGCAACGAGAGCGTGTACGTCGACCGCGATGCGCTGGTGTATGGCTGTTTGTTTGCGGATCATGCCGAGAACATTCGCATTTTCGGTAACGGCGTATTGGATGACAGCACGGAGGAGCGCGTGGCCATTCCATGCTACGACGACTATGCCAACGGGAACTTGAAGTTTTATGATTGCCGTGGCATTTCAATCGAGGGTGTGGGGGTTAAAAACTCGGCCATTTGGTGCTTAAATCTGTTTCATTGCGTTGATGTACAGGTGACCGATCTTAAAGTGTTCGGTCAGTGGCGCTACAACACCGATGGTGTGGACATTGTCAACAGCCAAAACGTGCGTATTGAAGACTCGTTCATCCATTCCTTCGACGATACTGTCACCATCAAAGGCATTGCGAGATATGCCGATACCGATTGCCGCAACATTCACGTGCACAATTGTGTTTTGGTGTGCGATTGGGGCAAATGCTGTGAGATCGGTGTGGAGACCGCCTGCCGAGAGTACGCGGACATTTCCTTTGCGGACTGTGACGTACTGCACGGCGGTGGTACCGCGATAGATATCGCCAACGGTATTTGTGCCGAGATACATCACGTGTTGTTTGAGGATATTCGTGTGGAGTGCAATCGGTTTGATACCCCCGAGGTGTATCAGGTGACAGACGCTATGACCTACGATAAGCAAGACACGCCTGCCGTGCCGCGCCTCTTTTATATTGGCAATTCCCTGTGGCTGACGCCTGAAACTTGCAGGATATGGAGAATTCCCGAAGAAGAGGGAACGCAACTCGTAGCGAACGGAACGCGTGCGGTGCACGACGTTACGGTGCGTAACATACGGGTATATTATGAGGAGGGTCTGCCGTTGGAGGACGGACGTCCGATGATTCGATGCGCTCTGGATGGCGTGGAGGATAAACCGCCGCTGTATAACATCCGTATTGAAAACATAACGGTGAACGGTGTGCGTATGACAGCAGCCGAGATACCGTGTGAGGTGCGTAATACGATAGACTATTCGATAGAATAAAACAACGAGGTCGTGATCGGGATCACGACCTCGTTGTTTTATTACTGTAATGTGTAGCCGAAACTGCCGAGAAGCCCTTGGCGGTTGCGCCAATCTTCCTTCACCTTTACCCAGCACTGCAGGTTTACGTGAATGCCGAACAGCGCTTCCATTTCGGCACGGGCGCGGGAGGCGATCTCTTTGAGCATGGCGCCCCGCTTGCCGATGACGATACCCTTATGGCTATCCTTTTCACAGTAGATGGTGACTTCGATATCCATGATATCCTGCCCTTTTTCGGTGACGTCTTCGCCCATCTTTTCCACCACCACGGCGATACCGTGCGGGATCTCTTTTTGCAACAGATGCAACATCTGTTCACGCACCAACTCGGAGGCAAGCACCCGTTCGGGTTGGTCGCTTACCGTGTCGGCGGGGAAGAAGTGAGGGCTCTCAAACGCAAAGGCGGAAAGCTCGTGTACCAACGTATCCACCGCTTCGCCCGTCAGTGCCGATAGGGGCAGGATCGCTTCAAAATCGTATTCGCTCTGCCACATATCAATACAGGTGAGCAGAGGAGATTTGTCGTCCAGCAGGTCGATCTTATTAATGACCAAAATGACCGGCAACTGTTGGCGGCGGAATTGGGCAAGCAGTTCGCGGTCGGTATCCGACACTTTGGCATCCGCCGTCACCACCAACACGCCCGCATCCACGCCGCCGACCGCTTCACCGATGGATCTCACCATAAAATCACCGAGACGGGTGCGGGGACGGTGGGCACCGGGGGTGTCCAGAAAAACGAGTTGCAACTCGTCACGGGTGAGCACACCCATAATGCGGTTGCGTGTGGTCTGCGGTTTATCCGAAACGATGGCCACCTTCTGCCCGACCAGTTGATTGAGCAGGGACGATTTGCCGACGTTCGGACGGCCGACCAACGCCACGAAGGCGGAACGGGTATTTACTGAACTCATGCGCGGTTTCTCCTTATTCCATTACGTAACTGGCATTGCGCGGCAGACCGATGGACTGCATGACTGCCTCTTCTTTTTCACGCATCTTCACCGCTTCGAGACCGCCGTGGATGTGGTCGTATCCCAACAGATGCAACATGGAATGTACCGTGAGATAGCCGATCTCACGTTGCAGGGTATGGCCGTAATCCTTCGCCTGCTTTTCCGCGTGTTCAATGGAAATGACGATATCGCCGAGCAGTTTCGCACCCGTCGCGGGATCAACGTCGTATTCGCCGTTTTCACCGAGCGGGAAGGAGAGGACGTCGGTCGGCATATCCAGTTTGCGGTGTTCCGCGTTGATGGCCTGGATCTGCTCGTCGCTGACGATGGAAACGTCCACTTCAGCGTTGCCTTCAAACTTTTCCATAACCAATACCGCGTTACAGCAACGGCGGATGAGCATACGGATGCCCGTGGGGATCTTCACGACCTTTTGCTTGTTTTCAATTACGACTCTGATTTTTTCCATACGTCTTTTCCTTTCTCTTTTGTTCATCCCGTTCGTATTTTTCATAAGCTTTCACAATAGCTTGTACCAACTGATGACGCACCACGTCTTTTTCGCTGAATTGGCAAATGGCGATATCGTCCACGCCTTTCAGCACGCGGAGCACTTCGCGCAGGCCGCTCTTTTTGCCGTCGGGCAGATCGATCTGCGTCACGTCGCCCGTGATGACCATTTTGGAGTTGAAACCCAGACGGGTCAGGAACATCTTCATTTGTTCGGGCGTGGTGTTTTGCGCTTCGTCCAGTATCACGAAGCAATCGTCCAGCGTACGACCGCGCATATAGGCGAGAGGGGCAATTTCAATATTGCCGCGTTCGAGATATTTCTGATAGGTCTCGGTGCCGAGCATATCGAACAGCGCGTCGTACAGCGGGCGCAGATACGGGTCGACCTTGGATTGCAGATCTCCCGGCAAGAAGCCCAACTTCTCGCCCGCTTCCACCGCGGGACGGGTGAGGATGATGCGGTTGATCTCCTTCGCGCGGAAGGCGTTGACCGCCATGGCCACGGCAAGATACGTCTTGCCCGTACCTGCCGGGCCGACGCCGAGCGTGATGGTGTTTTGCCGAATGGCTTCCACATATTGTTTTTGGCCGAGCGTTTTCGCTTTGATCGGGCGGCCTTTCGCCGTGATGCAGATGCTGTCGGTGAGTTGCGGGAGAGAATCGTCGTGCCCTTCGTCCACCAGCATCAGCACGTAACGGACGTTTTGTTCACCGAGCTGTTCACCGCGGTTGATCAGTTGCAACAACCCTTGCATCGCCTTGACCGCTTTGGATACGTTTTCCGGCTCACCCGTCACCTTCAAGTCGGTGCCGCGGCTGACCACGTCCACTTGATAATGCTCTTCGATCAAGCGCACGTTTTCGTCAAAACTGCCGAACAGCGAGACGATCTGTTCCATACGGTCAACATTCAGTACTTGTTCAAACATAGATTCTCCTGTTGTCTTTAGTTTCTATTATTATATCACATAATTTTGCGCTTGTCATTGTAACAAATTAACAAAAATTTCGTCAAGAAATTGAGCAATCGTTCAACCAAGCCGCAGCGGGACTTCCAAAGCGATGTCTTCGGTGCAGGAGTATACCGCCGTGAGGCGCACGGAATTTTCGCCCTGTTCCGCCGTAACGGTGCGCTCGTGGATCTCTGCTTCGGCAAGTAAGGCGGCTTCGTTTTCGGCGAGAGCGGCTTCGGCAAGCAGAGTGGCTTCCCCGACGGTGCGGGTGACGGTCTGCAGGCTCAGCGGGGTATAACGGTCGATGCGGACGCCGAGCGGCAAAGGGATACCGCCGACCGTGAGGGTGGATTCGTGCGTTTCGGTACGGCATCCCTCGGTCACAAGAGCGTTGTCGTACAGTGGAATATGCAAGCCAAAAACCGAGAGTGTCAGCGCTTCAAACGGTTTGCGGCAGGGGAGCAGACACTCTTCGGTGAGCGGCACTTCCACCGTGATCTCCCGTGCAGTGCGCGCCAGCACCCGTCCCGACGAGCGGTGAAGTGTCACACCCTGTTCGGTCGTGACTACGCCGCTTGCGAGAATATTGCCCGCCGCCACGGCATCTCCCGCTTGCACGGCGGCGGTGCCGCCCGTGATCTCCACCGCTACCACCACACCGTCCCGCGCGGCGACCAGATTGGAAGGGGCGGTCGGCTCGGTCGGCGTTTCGTGCGGATTCATCTCTTTGAGTTCCACCTGCGCTACGCAACCGTCCAGATTGACCGCCAGCCAGGAAACGTCTTCCAAACGGGTCAGCGCGTCCAACCGAATCGCCTCGGAGTCCACCCCGCGTTTCGGCGCGCCTACCGTCACACCGTGTTCCGCGAGCAGAGCACGCAAGGCTCCCTCGTCGGCGTAACGTAGTCCGCGTATATCGAGCGACCAGATGCGCGAGGACAGCCACACGAGCAACAATAGGTAGACGCCGATCGCGATCGGCAGACCGATCCGCTTGTGATAACGGCGGAAAACGAACGCCGCCCCGTGCCGTTCGCGCACGCGCAACCGCCGCCCGCAGCGACGGGCGATCGGGCGCAGACGGCGGTAGGCGTTTGCACGGCAACAAGCGGAAAAGCGACTCGCCGTGCGGCGGGTATCCCATAAGGCGATGCCGTCACGTGCCGCGAGGGTGAGCAGACGTCCCGCAGAATCGCCGTCGGTCTCAAACCGCACCCACCCGCACAACCACCGCCAAAAGGCGTATTCGTTCATACCCGCCACCTCATTTCAAGAACTCCATACGCTGAATGTCCCCTGTGAGAAGCAAACTGCCTGCCGTTAAGCAGTGCAGACGTAACCGCCCGCCCCAAAACCGCACCGTCCCGCCCGCCACCGCTACGGCGATAGAATCCTCTTCGTATTCCAAAATATCGCAGCACCCGTCCATACGCACTTCACGGTTATCCACCCATTCCATACGCGTGCAGTGTCCCAACAATCCGTCCGGCAGGTCTAACAGCGACTCCACCCGCCGTGAAAGCGGGGAGGGGGCTGTGCCCCGTTTGTGTTTCATAACGTCTTCCTCCTGCGCTTGGTATCACTTTACTGTATGCGTCGCCGCGTGGAATAATGCGGCGGGACAAACCGTATACTGATGGTGGGAGACGTGATGAAGATGCATATACATATCTTACACAAACGACAGTTACGGCAAGCGGGCACGGTATTGCTCTTTTTAGGGGCGGCGGTGTTGTTGCTGCGCTTTCCTGCGGCAGTGGCGACGGGGGTCAGCCGCGGGTTGACGGTATGCGGTGAGGTGATCATTCCGTCGCTGTTTCCGTTTTTGGTGCTGAGCGGTGTGTTTATTCACAGCGGCACCGCCGCGGCAGTCGGGCGAAAACTCGAAGGGGTTGCCCGTCGCGTGTTTCGTCTGTCGGGCAACGGGGCGGCGGTATTGCTCGTCGGTGCGGTGGGCGGTTACCCCGCGGGCGCTTCGGCGGTACGGGACTTGTTGGAGCGCCGTGAAATTGATGAAAGTGAAGCTACCCGCCTGCTGTGGTGTTGTGTAAACGGCGGTCCCGCCTTCATTATCGGTACGGTGGGGGCTCGATTGTTGGGAAGTGCCTATAAAGGTTTTTTGCTTTACATAGCGCACTTGCTGGCATCGTTGCTGATCGCCCTGGTCTCACGCCGTTTCGGAACAATGGCAAAACAAAATATCCCCCCTTGTAAAAAAGTCCCGTTCTCGGCGGCTTTTTCAACAGCAGTCGCACGTGCGGTCACGGCAGTGCTCGGCATGAGCGGTTTCGTGCTGTTGTTTTCAGCGGTGTTGACCTTGTCGGATGCCACGGGTGTTACATCTGTAATGTTCAAAGCCTTTACAAACGAAGACGTTGCCCGTGCGGTCTATGCGGCATTTTGGGAGGTGAGTTGCGGCGCAGTGGGGCTGACCTCTTGCCGCATTGCGGGGGTCGGGTCGGCGTTTTTGCTGGGGGCGGCGCTCGGTTGGGGCGGTGTGTCGGTATTGGCGCAAATACGGGGTATGTTTTCGGAGTTTGCGTTGCCGTGGGGAAATTTTTGCCTGATGCGCGTGGTGCATGCCGCGCTCGGCGGCGCGCTTTCGGCGGCACTGTTCTGCGTGATGCCGCTGCCGCAAACGACGGCGGCGGTAGTCGCTCCGCTTTACACCGTAACAGCAGTGCACCCGTTTTCGGTCTCGGCGGCGGCATCGGCGGCGCTGTTGCTGCTGTGCGGCGGGATAATGCTTTCGACGGCACGGGAATAAAGGGCTTGCTTTTTTGAAAGAAAGGGGATATAATAGAAAGGCATTCTGAAAAGAAAGGAGCGGACGGTATGGGCGTCATTCGCGGTAAGATGGAAGCGACCATTTCGCTTAGTAAATCTACTTGCTATTTTATGAAGACGGGGAAATGTTCAATATCGGTCATCGGTGATCATTTCGTGTCGCCTACAGGGAAACTTGCGGCAAACGATCTGCTGTATTGTCCGCGCCTTTACAAGTCAATGCAGGCGAAATCGCAGGAAAAACCGATCATCATTTTGCCGTGCGAATGCGGGCACGCCGAAGTGGTGTCGGGTCATCAGCGCGCGTGCATTGCGGCGCGTACGGGTATTCCGCTTCCGGTACAGACGCCGACCGAATGGGAGGAGCGTCCCTCTTGCTCGCTGTGCGACGGACAGATGACGTTTGAATCGCAAAACAGCGGCGGCATCCGTATCGTGACGGTGCGCGCCGTGGTGGATACGGGGGAAGAGACGGAAGAAACGTAAACCGTACAAGTTTTAAGGCCTTCAAGTGCTTTTTGCTGTGCAAAGAGCACTTTTTTTGTTTTCCTCTTGTTTTTGGGAAAGTAATGTAGTATACTGAATGTGTATTTTTATCAAAAGGAGTCGAAATAATCATGTACGAGAATTTAATGGATACTATCGGCTTTGTGAAGGCGGAAGACCCCGCCGTCGGCGAAGCGATGGAGAAGGAATTGTTCCGTCAGCGCCGTAATCTGGAACTGATCGCCTCGGAGAACATCGTCTCTCCCGCCGTGATGGCGGCAATGGGCAGTGTGCTGACGAATAAATACGCGGAAGGATATCCGGGCAAGCGCTATTACGGCGGCTGTCAGGACGTGGACGTGGTGGAGGATATCGCCCGTGACCGTGCCTGCAAACTGTTCGGTGCCGACCACGCAAACGTACAGCCCCATTCGGGCGCGCAGGCGAATCAGGCGGCATATATGGCGCTCATCAAGCCCGGTGATACGGTGCTTGGTATGAATCTGGCACACGGCGGTCACCTTACCCACGGCTCGCCCGTGAACTTCTCGGGTCAGCTTTACAACTTCGTGCCCTACGGTGTGGATGAAGAGACCGGTCGTATCGATTACGACAAGGTGCGCGCTCTCGCGATGGAACATCGCCCGAAGTTGATCGTGGCGGGTGCCAGCGCTTACTGCCGTGAGATCCGTTTTGATATCTTCCGCGAGATCGCGGATGCGTGTGGCGCGCTCCTGATGGTGGATATGGCGCACATCGCGGGTCTGGTGGCCGCGGGTAAACACATGAATCCCGTGCCGTACTGCGACGTGGTGACCACCACCACCCACAAGGCGTTACGCGGACCGCGCGGCGGTTTGATCCTCTGCCGTGAAGAGCACGCGAAGGCTGTCGATAAGGCGGTGTTCCCCGGCTCGCAGGGCGGTCCGCTGATGCACATTATCGCCGCGAAAGCCGTTTGCTTCGGTGAGGCGATGAGCGATGCGTTCAAGGACTATCAGAGCCGTATTTGCGACAATGCGAAGGCGCTTGCCGACGGTCTTGTCAACCGTGACCTGAAACTGGTCTCGGGCGGTACCGACAATCACCTGATGCTGATGGATCTGCGTGACACGGGTGTGACGGGCAAGGAACTCGAGCATCGTCTGGACGAGGTGTTTATCACCGCGAATAAGAACTCTATTCCGAATGAGCCGCTCTCGCCGTTCGTGACCAGCGGTCTGCGTCTGGGTACCCCTGCGGTGACCACCCGTGGCCTGAACACGGCGGATATGGACGAGATCGCGGGCTTTATCAAGGCGGTCATCACCGACTTTGAGGGGAACGCCGCGGCGGTGCGCGAAGGCGTGAACGCGCTGTGCGCGAAGTATCCGCTGTATTAAGATAAGACCGAAACGTTGAAAGGGGGCGGGCGTATGGGTGCACCGCTTGCGGACCGCATGCGCCCGCAGACCTTGGAGGATATGGTCGGTCAGCATCACCTGCTGGACGAGGGACGCGCTCTGCGCCGTATCGTGGATGCGGGGCGGGTGCCGAACCTTATCTTCTACGGCCCGTCGGGTGTGGGGAAGACCACGCTCGCGCGTATGATCGCGGAACGGGCGGATATGCGTTTGCATAAACTGAACGGTACCACCGCCTCCACGGCGGATATCAAAGCGGTGGTGAGCGAGGTGGACACGCTGGCGGGTGTCGGCGGGATCCTTCTGTATCTCGATGAGATCCAGTATTTCAACAAGCGCCAACAGCAGACCTTGCTCGAATACATTGAAAACGGGCAGATCACGCTGATCGCCTCCACCACCGAAAATCCGTACTTTTACGTGTATAATGCGATCCTCAGCCGTTCGACCGTGTTTGAGTTCAAACCGGTCGAGTTGGAGGATCTGAAGGTAGCGGTGCGCCGCGGGTTCGCCTTTATGGCGGAGGAACAGGGCGTTTCGATCGAAGCGGAAGAGACGGTGATCACTCACATCGCCCAAAATTGCGGCGGTGACGTGCGCAAGGCGCTCAATGCCGTGGAACTGTGCGTGTTGTCCACACCGCCCGCGGCAGACGGTTCGCGCGTGGTGACGATCGAAACGGCGGGACAACTGGCTCAGCGCAGTGCCATGCGGTACGACCGCGAGGGGGACGAGCATTACGATATCATTTCCGCGTATCAAAAGTCGATGCGCGGATCGGATGAAAATGCCGCGTTGCACTATCTCGCGCGGCTGTTGGTGGCGGGGGATCTGCCCTCGGCTTGCCGCCGTTTGCTGGTGTGTGCGGCGGAGGACGTGGGGCTTGCCAATCCGCAGATACTCCCGATCGTGAAAGCGGCGGTGGATATCGCTTTGCAGGTCGGTTTGCCCGAAGCGCGCTTGCCGCTGGCGGATGCGGTGGTGCTGGTGTGCCGTTCCCCGAAATCCAATGCGGCGCACGATGCGATCAATGCTGCTATGGCGGATGTAGAAGCGGGGCGTACGGGCCCCATTCCGCGGCAGTTGCAGAACAAACACTACGACGGTGCGGACGCGGCGGTGAGGGGACAGCATTATCTGTATCCTCACAGTTTCCCGCACCACTGGGTGAAGCAACAGTATCTGCCCGACGTGCTTAAAGACACGGTGTATTACCACGCGGGAGATAATAAAAACGAACAAGCCTACGAAGCCTATTGGAAAGGTATTAAGGGTGAATAAAAAGAACGGCAACTGCGTGAGGTTGCCGTTCTTTTTATTCTGCTTTTTACGTTTGTAGTTTACAGCAGTTTTACCCGGTTCTGACGTTCGGAAAAGTGCTGTGCGGTGTTGTCTTCACTGATAAGATAGTCCACGTCGGAAAGTTCACATTGTTTGAAGGGGGCACGGATACCGAATTTTGTGCTGTCGCACAAGAGCACTTTTTTGTTGGCATTTTTCAGCATGGTGTTGCGCACGGCGACCTCTTCGGCCGAACAGTCCGTAACGACGGCATCGTCCGAAATGGCTTTGACCGAGAAAAACGCGTAATCGGCATATATGTTCTCAAACGTTATTTGTGCGTTGCCGCCGATCAGGCAATTGCGGTTTTCTTCACTCAAATAACCGCCCGAAGATATTACTTTTATTCGGGAATTCGACAGAAGCATCAAGATCTCGATATTGTTCGTGACCACCGTCAGCGCAGTGCGGTTGGCAAGTTCGGTCGCGAGATAAAAAGCGGTAGAGGATTGGTCGAGAAACAGAATGTTGCCGTCGTGTATCAGGGAAGCGGCCTTTTTGGCAATATCTCGTTTTTGCTTTACGTTCCGTCGGGTACGGTGGTTGAAGGTCACGATGTTTGAAAAGTTGTTTTCCAGCGACGCGCCGCCGTAACTCCGTTTGACAAGTCCGCGTTCCTCCAACGCTTTCAGATCTCTGCGAATACTGGACTCACTGGCAAACAAGGTCTCGCACAGTTGTTTTACCGAAACGAAACCGCTCATTTTCAGCAGTCCCAATATTTCCTGTTCCCGCTCTCTGTTCAGCATGTGTATGCCCTCCGTGTTGATCGGTTTTGACCGATCTGATAAAATGAATCCGAAAATTTCCGTTTTTCGTGCAATTTTAGGCTGATTGTTGACTTATTCTGACGGGTATACTATAACATAAATATCTTACCGTGTAAAGGAGGATCTGTTTTTGGATATCAACGAATTGCTGGGTGGCGTTGCCTGTTCCTGCGGGAAAACACACACCTGCGACATTCAGTACGTATACATTGAAAAAAACGCAACGCAACGGTTGAAAGACATATGCCGCGATAACCGCAACCTTTTGATCGTTGCGGATGAAAACACCTTTGCGGCCGCAGGCGAACAGACCCTGATCGCCCTGCAGGATAAGCGTGTTGAAAAAGTGATCTTCAGCGGCGAGAGCGTTCTCGTGCCGAATGAAGGGGCCATCGCCGCCGTTACCGACCGCCTCCGAGACGCCGATCTGATCGTCGGTATCGGCTCGGGTGTCATTCAGGACCTGTGCAAATACGTTTCCCATTATAACAAGGTGCCGTACGTCATTGTGGCAACGGCGCCGTCGATGGACGGCTATGCCTCAAACGGTGCCGCCATGATCACGGGCGGGATGAAAGTGACCTATTCCGCGGGACTTCCTAAAGCCATCATCGCGGACGTGGACGTGTTGGCCCGCGCGCCCATGGATATGATCAAAGCGGGGTACGGGGATATCATCGGTAAGTTTTCGGCACTGAACGATTGGAAACTCAGCCGTTGTGTGAACGGCGAATATTTCTGTGATTACATATACGATTTGACGTACAGCCAAATTGAACGCACCCTTGCTTTGGCAGACGGTATTCTGAAGCGGGATGAAGACAGCATCCGCACGCTGATGGAAGCACTGGTGGTTATCGGGATCCTCATGAGTTTTGCCGGCTCTTCGCGTCCCGCATCGGGCAGTGAACATCATTTGTCGCATTTCTTTGAGATAACGGGTATCATTCGGGGAGAGGAATATTTCCCCCACGGCATCGACGTTGCGTATTCCGCGGTCGTGACGTCCGCGATCCGCGAAAAACTCTTGTCGGAGCCGTTTGGCAGTACGGTCTACCGTCCCGCAGAAGACGACTATCGGCGTCGGATGCAGGAGATATATCGATCGGTTGCCGACGGATGCATTGATCTGCAAAAAAAGGTGGGCAACTATGCCGCCGACCGCTCGCACGTTTATAAGGAGAAAGAAGCCGCGATCAAGGAAATATTGGCCGAAGTCCCCACTGCCGCCGCGATCAAAGATATGCTTTCGCTCGTAGATTTGGATATGAAGGAATTCTATGCTCTTTACAGCGAAAAAAAGCGTAACGACGCGGTATTGTATGCCAAGGATCTGAAAGACCGATACACCGTTTTGTGGCTGTATTACGATCTGTTGGGGGATAGGGAAGATGTATAAGAATATCAAGGTCATCGCGATGGATCTGGACGGTACCCTCACGCAACATAAAACACCGCTGAGTGCGGAACACCGTGCGGTCCTGACAGAACTTTCCAAACGATATACGTTGCTTATGGTCGGCGCGGGACAGATCATGCGTATTTTCAACCAACTCGGACAATTTCCCGTGGATATCATCGGCAACTACGGTATGCAGTACGGTGTGTATAATGCCGAAACAAAGGGGATGGATATCAAGCGCGACGCGATCGTCCCTTGCAACAGAGAACGAATAACCGAAAAGATCAACGCATTGCGGGAAAAATACGGCTATACCGTGTATGCGGGAGAGACCGTCGAGTTTCACCCGTCGGGATGCGTGACCTTTCCCATTCTCGGAACCAACGCCAAACAAGAAGATAAATTAGCGTTCGATCCCGACCGTACGAAGCGCCGAAAGATCTACGATGACGTTGTGGGCACGTTTGAGGAGTACTGTGTGTTTATCGGCGGCTCTTCTTCGTTTGATATGGCACCGAAACCGTACGATAAGTTTTACGCCCTTGACGTATACTGCCGCGAAAATGGGTATCAACACGGTGAGGTCGTATATATCGGGGACGATTACGGAACGGGTGGTAATGACGAAGCGGTTTACAAGTCGGATTTCCCGTATATTACGATCGACAATTATTTGGATTTCCCGCAAAAAGTCCGTGACCTGTTAAAATAAGCGTCAAGGAGAAAGAACATTCGACTCAGTACAAAAGCCACCCGCTGTACGGCGGGTGGCTCTTTACAACTCATTCATTCAGCAATTTGCTGATCTCCTCACGGAAACTCTGAATATCTTTAAACTGGCGATAGACCGAGGCGAACCGCACGTAGGCGACTTCGTCGATCTCTTTCAGTGCCTTCATCGCATATTCACCGATGGTGATGGAATCCACCTCACGGTCAAGCGAATTTTGCAGTTGGATCTCAATGTCATCCACCGCGTGTTCCAACGTTTGGATCGAAACGGGACGCTTTTCACACGCGCGGATCATACCGCCGAGCAGTTTTTCGCGGTCAAACGCTTCGCGGGAGTTATCCTTTTTCACCACAATGATGGGTAAACTTTCCACCACTTCATAGGTGGTGAACCGTTTGGTACAACCAAGACATTCCCGACGGCGGCGAATACGTGCATACTCATCGGTGGGGCGGGAGTCGATCACTTTGCTTTCGGTATAACCGCAAAAAGGACATTTCATACGGGATGCCTCCTACATTTTGTTGGACTACATAAGAGAGCATACCACATATTGCCCAAAAGTGCAAGAGTTTCTTTCAGAAGTTGATTTGCGTCGAAAAAGGTGATATAATGGTACGCGTAAACGACCGATCATGTGATGCAAGGAGGATACACCATGACCAAAAAACAGATCGCCGCCGAAGCGGTAGCACGGTTAAAAGAGCGGTATCCCGAGGGGATATGTTCGCTCGTAGCGGACGATCCGTTTCGGCTGTTGGTGGCGGTGCGGCTGTCGGCACAGTGTACCGACGCCCGTGTGAACATGGTGACACCCGCCTTGTTTGAACGGTTTCCCGATATGGCGGCATTTGCCGCGGCTGAGCCCACGGACGTCGAGCCGTATATCCGCTCGTGCGGGTTTTACAAGATGAAAGCACACGACATCGTGATGACCGCGCGTATGCTGACGGAAGAATACGGCGGGGTGATCCCCAAAACGGTGGAGGAGATGACCCGCCTGCCGGGTGTCGGACGCAAGACCGCGAACCTCATCTGCGGCGACGTGTACGGTGTTCCGGGTGTAGTGGTGGCGGATACCCACTGTATCCGCATTGCCAACCGTCTGGGGCTGTGCGATACCAAAGATCCGTACAAAGTGGAATTGGCGTTGCGCGGACTGCTGGATCCTGCCGAAAGTAATAATTTCTGCCACCGTCTGGTGTTGTTTGGGCGGGACGTATGTGCGGCGCGCTCACCGAAGTGCGGCGCCTGCCCGCTTGCGGACGTTTGCCGTCACCGCTTGTAATCCGCGGTACAGCGGCATTCCCACGGCGCTGAGTGCACCCCACAAAAGGGTGTACGGCAAGCAGATCTGCCCCAACACGTGGGTGCGGAAACGGCGGTAATCCCACACCTGCAGTTTGAGCCACAAGTTGACCACACAGCCGCACAAAAATTCGGCAGCGGTAACGAGCAGTGCACATAGCAGACAGCGTTGCCACGCTCGCTTGCGGCGAAAGCGGCGGTCTACGGCACCCATCAGGTGAAAACAAAAGCCGCCGAGCAGGAACATACTCGGGTGGCTGTATCCCCGCCATAATTTTTCGAGCGATACGTATAAACTTCCACCGAGCAAAAACAGTGTGAACCATCCCTTTTGTCGCATAAAAAACACTCCTTTTCGGAAGTATTCCCGAAAAGGAGTGAGATATCAGCGAATGAATCCGCCGCCGAGCAATAAACCGTCTTGGTAAAACACCACCGACTGTCCGGGGGTGACGGCGCGTTGCGGGGTGTCGAACAGTACCGTAGCCACCCCGTCCTGCACGGTGAGCGTTGCGGGGGCGGGCGGGGCTTGGTAACGGATCTTGGCCTGCACGCGCAAGGGTGCCGTCGGTGTGTCAATGGAGACGAAATTTATGCCGTCGGCTGTGAGAATATCGGTCATCTGTGAACCTTCCGCACCCAGTGTCACGGTGTTTTGGGTGGCATTCAGTGCGGTGACGTACATCGGCCGTCCCAGCGCAATGCCGAGTCCTTTGCGCTGACCGACGGTATAGTGGGTGATGCCTTGATGCTCGCCGAGCACCTTGCCTTCGGCATCCACAAAGTGCCCTTTGCGGTCGGCAATGCCCGTATAGCGTTCAATAAAGGCGGCGTGGTCGTCGTCCTCCACGAAGCAGATCTCCATACTGTCACCCTTGTCCGCGACAGGTAGGTTGGCATTACGGGCGATGGCGCGAATGTCCTCTTTCGGCATCCCCGCGAGGGGAAAGCGTGCCGCCGCCAGTTGCTCTTGCGAGAGTGACCACAACATGTAACTCTGATCCTTGCGGGAGGGATCCTGCCACAGCTGCCAGCGCCCACTATCCTCGTCAAACGTGCGGGTGACGTAATGCCCTGTGGCGATCGCGTCCGCTCCCTGCGCGCGGGCAAATTCCCACAGTGCGCCGAATTTCAAGTCGCGATTGCAGAGAATGCAGGGGTTGGGGGTGCGCCCGCGGCGGTATTCCGCCGTGAATTCATCCACGACCAAGCGACAAAAGGCGTCGCTCATATCCGCGACGATATGCTCGATGCCGAGTGCCTCACACACGCGGCGGGCATCGTCGATCTCACGTGTTCCTGTCGTGCGGGGTAAGCGGTCACCAAACAACTGCATGGTGACGCCGATCACGCGGTATCCTTGTTGTTTCAATAATAAGGCCGCTACGGCGCTGTCCACACCGCCGCTGATGCCGACTACTACCGTTTGCATGGTTACCACCTCGTTTCACTGGTATTTTATCGTATAATTGCGGAATTTGCAACCCTTAAAAAGGAGGAATTTTTGTGCGCCGTCGTATTTTTGCCGTGCTGTTGGCCCTGTTGTGTCTTGCGGGATGTTCTCCTGCGACGGAATATACCCCGCCCACGCTTGACGATACCGTTGCGTATTACGAAGGCGACGGGTTTACGCTTGGCTATCCCGCCGTGTTCACGCTCACGCGGGAGACGGGGGAGACATGGTATTTTACCGCCGCAGGACACACGATGGCGTTTTCCCTTACAAGGGAGAAGAATATCTACGGTACGCATCCGATCGAGGAGTATCCCGACCAAATGGGCATCTACAGCGGTGTGACCGCGGTGAGCGACACCGCCTTTGCGGTGGAAAAGCATATTGACAATATGCTCAGCGGGTATTTTCTTTACACGGTGAGCGAGGAGTATATCTATCTGTTGGAATATAACTACGGCGGCACGGCGGAAGAAAGGGCGCTGTCGCAACGGTTTTCGGTGGAAGTGAAATAAAGATCCTACAGTACCGAAGGAGGTGAGGCGGTATGTCTTCGTATAACGAGCGTATTAAAAACTTTGAGAAGATCCGCGCCTATATGCGTGAATTTTACGTGTACGGTTTCAAAAGCCGTGAAGAATACGACAAGAAAAGTGCGCGTGCGTATGACGATGACCGCCGCCGTTTGGAAAGCTGGTTGGGGGAGTATATGCGTTTCGTGCGTACGCCCGAAGGAAAAAACGTCTTTATTTCCATCGACAGCCGCGTAACGTCGCACAACCCGCTGTACAACGCATGGAAGGCGAAGAGCTTTACCGACGGGGACATCACCTTACACTTTATCTTGTTTGATATTTTGTATGACGCGACGGTCGTGCTGACACTTTCGGATATCACCGCACGGATCGATGAGTATCTCGCGGAATTTACCCAACCGATGACGTTGGATGAATCCACCGTGCGTAAGAAACTGAAGGAGTATATCCGCGAAGGGCTGATCGTTGCCGAAAAGCAAGGGCGGAGTTTGTGCTATCGCCGTGCGGCGGATACGGTGCTTCCGACGGATACCGACGGATTGCACTTCTTTTCGGAAGTGATGCCGTGCGGTGTGATCGGTTCGTTCTTGTTGGATAAGTACGGTAAAGTTGATGCGCGATTGGGGTTTAAACACCATTATATGACCGCCGCGACCGACAGCCACGTGCTGTGCGCACTGTTGCTTGCGATGCGAGAAGAACGGACGGTAACGGTGCAAAACCTTGCACGCGGTAAGCGCGAGGCGCGGGAGATCACCTTGGTGCCGTTGCATATTCGCATCAGCGTGCAGGACGGGCGGCAATATCTGCTGGCGTATCATATTGAACAGGGGCGGTTTGCCTCCTTTCGGTTGGATTACCTTTCCGATGTGTGTGCGGGGGAAACGCACCCTGCCTTCCGTACTTTGCGTGAAAAGGCGATGGCAATGAGCCGCCATATGTGGGGTGCCAGTTGCACCTCGCAGGAGGGGGCGCATCAGCGGGTCACCTTTACCGTAGAGGTCGGGGAGGACGAAGCGCACATTTGGCAACGTCTTCTGCGGGAAAAACGGTGCGGAACGGTTACGAAGGTGGATGCGACCCATTACCGTTTTACCGCTGAGGTACACGACGCGAACGAGTTGGTTCCGTGGATGCGCACCTTCATTTGCCGTATTACGGAATATCATTTTTCCGATCCGCAGGTAGAAGCGCGCTTTCGCAAGGATCTGCGTGCGATGTACCGCCTATACGGAGTGGGAGGTGAGCCGAAATGATCTTCAGCGAACTGTACTCTGCTTATTACAACGCCGTGGCGACGATCCTTACCCGCGCCGTGGAAGGGTGTGTCGATCGCGCGGCATTGCAATCGGCTGTGAATACTCATGCGTTTGCAGAAAGTATATTGACTATTTTGCCCGCACTGGAAGAAGAACGTTGGCAACTGCTCTTGAAGGACGGGACGACACCGCTTCACCATTCGCCGACCATGCCGCTCACGACGTTGCAAAAACGGTGGTTGAAGGCGATACTGCAAGATCCGCGGGTGCGGTTGTTTGACCTTTCGGTGGAGGGACTTGAGGATGTCGAGCCGCTGTTCGGTGCGGAGGATTACGTGGTGTACGACCGTTACGCCGACGGCGACCCGTATGGGGACGAGGGGTACGTCAAGCGGTTTCGCCTGATCCTTTCGGCACTGCGGGACGGACAGGCGCTGCGGATGGAAACGGTGAATCGCAAGGGGCGGGTACTGTGGTGCACGATGCTGCCCGAACGGTTGGAATATTCCGAAAAGGACGACAAATTCCGCTTGATCGGGCGGGGGAGCGGACATGGCATTACGATCAATCTGGCACGCATATTGACGTGTGAGATCGCACGCGGCACCTTCGTTCCGTGTGAGCCGACGAAGGTGGCATCGGCATCGGTCACCCTCAGGGTGACCGACGAGCGCAACGCGCTCGAACGCTGTCTTTTACATTTCGCGCATTTTGAGAAGCGGGTAGAACGAGTGGATGAACGGCACTATCTCTTACATATTGCCTACGATCCGTCGGACGAGACCGAAATGGTGATCCGCACCTTGAGCTTCGGCCCGCTGGTTGAAGCGGTTACTCCCGACGGTTTTCGCAACCTTATCATCGAACGGTTACAAAGACAAAAACGCTGTGAACTGTAAAATTTTACAGTTCGCAGCTTTTTTTCCGTGAAAAAGGGAGTTTTTGGTGGTAGGATGTGTTCGTCGGCAGGGTAACTCCGTCGGCAGAGATGCGTACAGCAATTTCGTTTGCACGCGTTAGCTTCAACAGAGAAGCACCGTGTTCATAGCACGGGAGTCGCAGGGGCAGCACCTGCATGCGAAGAAACCGCATCTCGGTTAGGCTGGCGGGAGTTAAACTATTTGCGGTTTCTGCCGCGCCTTTATTCACGCGGCTTTGCGCTCATTTTTG
>CAZESL010000034.1:0-21546 GCA_964515215.1 uncultured Eubacteriales bacterium | reverse complement strand
CATCGACTCATTGCGTACGCACCCCGCATTCCGTAAGGAATGCACAAGTGTTTGCTTGCCCGGTCTCGGGCAAGCACCGCGTTGGCGCAAACACGGGGTTCTGACTCCCATCTATTTTTCACCCTCGACCATCCGCCGAGGTTTGCACGCGTTCCACGGTGGGAGCAAGCCCCCGCCCTGCGGTACATCTACACCTCACCCGATTCCAAACAGCAAAAACACCGGCGGGATGCTCACGCACGCGCACACGCTGGAGATGAGCGCCAAACCGGCACCGTAGGTGCAATTCTCCCCCACCGATTTCGGGAACACCACGCTGTTTAAGCCACACGGCATTGCGTAGATCAGCACCGCCGTTTGCGCCACCGCGGGTGAGACCAAATACCACAGTGCACCGCCCACCGCCATCGGCAATATGAACAAGCGTATCGCCGTGACCGCGTAGAGGCGCCAATTCGTGAGAAGAGTGACGAACTTGTATCCCGCAACAACGATACCCGTGAGCAACATCGCCGCAGGTGCCATACATCCCGCCGCCGTACCGAGTGCTTCGGTGAGCACCGCGGGAAGCGGCAGGGCGAGCAGACCCGCCGCCGTACCGAGCAGCATGGAAATGATCACGGGGTTACACAGTTTGCGGAAGGTAAGTTTCCGTTTGGTCAGCATACAAAATCCGATGGTATAGGTATACACCGAAACGGGCAAATTAAACAGCATCATGTTGAGCAGTGCCGCACTCCCGAGCAGACTTTCCGCCAAAGCGTACCCCATATATCCCGCATTCGGCACCACCAAGGAATACTCATACACCTGCCCCTCGTACCGCTCACGCCCCAGCAAACGACCGATAAAATGCGCCGCCACCGCCACAATAACCAGCACGGCAAGTGAGATGAGCATTTCTGTCCCGTGCACACGCAGATATTCCACCGTAAAGCGGGTAGCAAACGTCTTGAACACGTTGCAGGGTAAAAATACGTATACAAGCAATTTCGAAAGCAAGCCGCCGTGCTCTCCGTCCACCACACCGCCGCGTGTCAGCACGAAGCCGACCGCCGCGAACAGAAACAGCACCAGCACCTGCTCAAATACAACGATCATCACGGATACCTCCCATCCGTAACAGTATACCGCATTGTTTCGAAATTGTAAACCTTTTGTCGAGAGAATTGACAAGATGCAACGTAACAATGGTATAATAAGGTACAGTAGTACAGAAAGGTGCGTGCCGTTATGCAACTCACTCATTACACTCTCCCTGCGGACATTTCCTCACCGCTCACCGTGGCGCAGGTTTCCGACCTGCACGGGCACCCTACCCGTCCCGTGCTCACAGCACTGCAAAAGGCCGCACCCGATACGATCGTGATCACGGGTGACTTGTTTGACCGCCTTGCCACCGCACCCGAAACGTTGCCTTTCTTGCGGGCGTGCGCCGCGCTGGCACCCACCGTGTATACCTACGGCAACCACGAACACACTACCCCCGAAGAGGACGAAGAGATCCGCCGATGCGGTGTGACCCTGTTGCAGGATGCGTGGACCACCGTGTGCGATCTGACGGTGGGCGGTCTGGCATCGGGCTTTGTCCACGGTGTCAAGCAAGGGCATTTCGTCTCCTCACCGCCGCCGAACACCGATTTCCTGAAAAAGTTTGCGGCACAGGACGGATTCAAACTCCTGCTCTGCCACCATCCCGAATATTATCCCTTGTATATCCGCGATACTGCCGTCGACCTTACCCTTGCGGGCCACGCACACGGCGGGCAATGGCGTTTCGGTACACGCGGTGTGTTCGCACCGGGACAAGGGTTTTTCCCGCAGTATGCGGGCGGTCTGTATGACGGACGGCTGGTCGTCAGCCGCGGTCTTGCGAACACTGCCCCCTTCCCCCGTTTCGGTAACCCGACCGAACTCGTGTTCATTCATCTGCAACCACTTGACAATGCCGTATAAAGCCTTTATACTAAAAAGTAAGAAGGAGTGAGACGATATGGCTGAAACGTTGTGTAACAAATGCGGTGCTCCCTTGGATGCCGAGGGAAAATGTCCCGCGTGTATCTACGCCCAAGCGGCGGCACTGGAAAGCCGTGCCGTCTCGTTCGGCGATTTTGAAACGGCCGCCAAACTCTTTTTGAGTGTCGGTGATTTCAAAGATGCTGCCGCCCGCGCGGCGGTGTGCACTGCCCGCGCGGAAGATTGCAACCGCGAGGCGATCTACAACCAAGCAGTCAAACGCCAAGGGGTGGATCAAACGTCCTGGCAAGGTAAAGCGGACTTGATGCGCAGTATCAGCGGCTACCGCGATGCCGATGCACTCGCGGTGGAGTATCAGCAAAAAGCCGACGCCCTCGCCGCCGAAGCGGAGACCGCCCGTGCCGAGCAGGAAGAAGCGCGGCGGGCGGATGCTCACCGCGCCCACACCGATCACAAGCGCAAACGGAAATTTTTGCTTTTGGGGGTCGGCACCGGCGTTGCCGTGCTGGTCATCGTGTTGGTGGTAAGTTTGCTCATTCTGCCGCAGATACAGTACAAAAAGGCGCGTAAACTGATCAACGAACACAACTATCTCGCCGCCGCCGAGGCGTTTTCCGCCATCGTGCCGTACAGCAACAGTGAATACTACCTCGGTTTTGCCTATTATTGCTTAGGCATGGAGGCAGTGGAAGCGGGCAACGATCTTGCTGCGGTGGACTACTTTACCAAAGCGGGCAACGAAAAGTCCGCTCCGCAAGAGTTGCAGGCCGCGAAGGCGCGATTGTACGACACGGCACTCATCGCACTGCGGGACGGCAACCTTACGGCGGCGTACGATGCCTTTAACGCAGCGGACGATTACGAAGACGCGAAAAGTTACAAGCACTTCTGCCGTGCCGTGCGTATGTGGAACGGTGACGAATCGGTAAACGCCGAAAAGGTAGACCTCAAAAAAGCCGAGGATATCCTGTGGAAAACGATGGACGGTCTCTGGTACAGCGAGAACAGCGAGCAAGAGATCGCCGTCTCTGCCGCCACCCGTGCGAGCAGTACACCCGACCTGACGATCGTGGATAACACCCTCCGTTTCAAAGCGGACGGGGTGGCCTATACGGTGGAGATCTACTCCCTCACCTCCTGCCGTCTGATCGGCGGCGGTGCGTATGCCGGTGTGTACGATAAGATGTAATGTTTTTAAGCACTGCTGCAAAACTTCCTAATGGAATTTGCAGCAGTGCTTTTCATACGAATGTATTCTTTATGCCACGTTGGGATGATGCGGCTCACAAACCGATAATATGCAGAGAGATAAATATTCTATTCATTGGTGCTATTCGTAACATAAACTTTCGAAAGCAAAACTTCTCTAACACGCGAATATGCCACTTCCTTATACGCATCATAACAGTTACTTATATCCTCGTTCTTCTCATGTTTTCGAATTTCTTCCTCGGTTATTATGATCTTCTCGCGATCTAAAATGGCTTTGCACAGCATTAATTCACGATAACCCGCGGCAATCGACTCTACCAACATGTCTTCTGTCATCCCGTTTTCACTAAAATACGTGTCCATATCCCCGTAGTATTCCTTAATTTGTCGTTCACTTTCTTCTGTGTCTTTTTCGATTTGTTTTTCTATTTCTTGCGGCACTCCTTTTATTATCGATTTTTCACACACCATATCATATGCATAGTTAAATAGAATTTCTTCAGTTGCCCTACTTTTGATAAACGCCTGTAACTCTTCCCAATTTGTATAACCGTAGCATTCTAAAATAAAATCTACATCGCTAATCGTTGCTGTTCTATAGACACCAACCACCGTTACATTCACTTTTTCTTTATCAACTATTTCAATTCTTCTTGTTTCTCCAACTTGCATCTGCAAGATCTCTTGATCAAACGCATTGGAATATATTTCGCAACCAACAAAATAGTATTCCCTATCACCATTTATGTCGACAAGCAAGATATCCCCTTCTTCTACTTCTTTTCTATCAGTAATTGGAACATAATTCTCATTCACCGACAATTCCGTTTCAATTATACTTGCAACATCATTATCAGTAATCGTTGTGTAAGTAGAATCCACACACAAAGAATCATAATTCCATAATTCAACATAATCTGTCGAATTATAGCACAGTATATAAGACGAATCCTGACATGAACATAAAAACAGTAAACAAGATAATACTATAATCCACAATCTCTTTTTCATTTTTATCTCCTAATTCAAAGGATAGGAAAAACCCAAGGTTGATCCTATCCTTCTTTGTGAGGTATTACGTGATGTTGCAGTTCGATTGATTAGTTACAGTTACAGTCGGTGCTGCCCAACATTTTCTACTGCAGCGGAAAGACAAATCATAGTATGAATGATCGTTTCCCAGACTAAAGTCTCTGTAAACAGACGCCGCCTTACCGGAGCTCTTAATCGCATTATTCTGCGACCAGATCGTTCTACCACCGTTACTCATACGAATATCAACGTTCACGCCCCAGTTATTGATAGAAACGCGAACTACGCCATTCTTCGGTTTACCCCAAATGTTTTTGTTCAACGTACACTTCACAGTCGAACTCCATCCACAATTGGGATTTAGTCCCACAGATTTTTTGCTTGCTGCGGAAACAGGAATCGCAAACATTGTAAAGAGTACCAAGGCAACCGCCATCACGCTGACAATACGTTTTATCATTCTTGTTCACCTCCTCCTTGTTTTTACAAAAGGAATACAGTTAAGCGCTATTCTGTATTACAATTGTATATATCATTGTATCATATTATTTTTCGTTTGTCAATGCTAAATTGTAATTACGAGGTGATATATGATGGACAAGGAACCTTTGAAGATTAAAAAACGGGGCGAAGACGGTAACCGAATCATTTCAGTTAGAATACAAGAGAACATTCTTCAAAAACTGGACGCCATCGCAAAGGAGAGCAATTATTCCCGTAACGAGTTGATCAATTTGATCTTACAATACGGCATTGATCATTTAGAGATTGTATAACGAAAAAACTCCCGCTTGTGCTTTCGCACAAACGGGAGTTTTGCTATGGAAATCACTCGTATCCGGTCATAGGACGCCCTATATACACATCCTCATAGTCAATAGGCGTATGTGTATTGTCAACAATTGAATACGCAAAATATTCTTCTTTCGAATTGCACCAAAAAACCGCATTATCGTAATTTCTTACGACCAACCGTTTTATATCTTCACAAACGCACAAACTATCAAATGTTCTCTCAACACGATCATACATTTTCAAGATATTACCATCCGTAAAGAATAAGTAATCGTCGGTATATACCAATCGATCTACCGTTTCGTTTTCTCCACTGTAAAATTCCGTTGCCGTAAGAGGGGCGATAATTTCGAAAATCTTGCTTTTACCAACACACGTCACCAATAAACGGTTGTTCAGACACACGTAATCGGAAACCGGACTCTCCCAAAGTAAGGTGATTACTCCTGTTTTTCGATGTCTGGTATACAGATATTCAGAAACGCAATCCCCCATATCTTCGTCGCCGTTCATCCAATAATAGATCAAGCCCTCTCCGTATACGAATACATTGTAATCCTCATTCCACATAATCGTTTTTGTGTTATCGGCAACCGTAGGCAATCTACTCGCCTCTGTAGCCGTCGTCACCGTAGTTGTCGGGACAGGCGTATCGGTAATTATCGCGGCAGCGTGACATCCATAAAATACAACGGATATTCCGCAAAGACAGAGCAATAGCCATTTTTTCAATGCCATACCTCCTCAACCGTTACCCATCAAGCCAATCCCTCGGAAAAATTGCCAATATATCCGCACGCTGCACAACGTGTTGGCGAACCTACATTAGCAGCATAATGACGAATTAAAATATATCCATCACAATTTGTAGTACTGCAAGTAACCTTATGATATACAGAAGAATACTTGATAGACATACCATCAAAGGAATGGCTCACCACACATACAATCACCGCATAATCTTCATAAAACTCTGCATACGTCATTTCGCGCATATTCACGCGGCAATATCCTCCATAATTCCCTTCATAGATAGTAATTCCATTTGAGGATTTTCCCGCAATTACAATGGAGTGACCACTTGAAGCGTTACCACGCACTCTCAAATAATCCCCCACATTTCGACCCTCAAAATAACTTTGTGCATCTGCAGCGTCCGATAATGTTATTTGCTTTTCGTTTTTGTCACCGCCATCTGCACGCCAATCAAAGTTCGGTGAATGAGCATACTGATCAGCAGCATACTCAGCAAACCCCATGCACTGTATAGCCCCCTTGTATTTTTTGCAGTTGCACGTCCCCGATTCGCTGCATTTATGATTACCGACACAACCGTAAGTGGCACTACATTGTTTTCCGTTTCTAGAAAAGTAACTCCCCACAGGATAATCACTCAGTGGAAAAGAAGCAAGCCCGTTCCTTGTTCCTTGACCGTCCTTATCCACATTTTCTTCCAGTGTAGTCAGTGGTCTTCCTATATAAACATCTTCGTAGTCAATGGGCATTTGTGTTTTTTCAAAAACTGAATAGGTATAGTACTCATCTTTTGAATTACACCAAAATACAGTGTTATCGTAACTTCTTACAGCCAATCTCTGTATGTCTTCACAAACACATAAACTACTAAAACTTTCGCTTGCACGATCATACATCTTCAAGATATTACCATCAACAAAGAATAGGTAATCATCTGTATATACCAATCGATCTACCGTTTCGTTTTCGCCTTTGTAAAATTCCGTTGCTATAAGCGGTGCGGTAATTTCAAAAATCGTATTTTCTCCAACACAGGTAACCAGCAACTTTGATCCTAACTGCACATAATCAGAAACCGGTTGATTCCAAAACAGTGTTATTTCCTCTGTCTTTGGATTCCTAGCATATAAATAGTCGGAAACACAGTTGCCCAAGTCAGAATTCGCACTTGACCAGTAATAATTTACACCGATTTCATAAACAAAAAAATCATATTGCTCACTTAAAGTCGATAAATGCACATCCTCCATAGTAGTTGTTTCTTTTTCTGTATAGGCAATAGCATTCTCCGAATAACCGCTACCCGCAAAAGGAGTAACAAACACAAGAAAAACTAAAACAAACAATAACGTACATTTCCAAAATCTTTTCATAATTGTTCCTCCCTTAATTTCATTCCGGTCTCCTGCAACAACATACTATTTTAGGCCATTGGATCCACCGCCCTACTTATCTTAATAAGAGCCCTGACAAAATCATCAATGTTCACAGATTAATTCAACTACGCAATTATATTATAGCACAATTCACTTGAATGTCAAGAAAAAAGGAGAAAACACACAGTAAAAAGCACCCGCTTGTCCAATCATGGACAGGCGGGTGCTTTTTATTGTTTCGGAATTATTCCTCGGTCGCTCCCTCAGCGGTCTCTTCGACAGCTTCTTCCACGACTTCTTCAGCCACTTCTTCCGCTGCTTCTTCAGCCGGAGCGGCATCTTCGAGCAGCGCGCGGATGGACAGGCTGATGCGCTTCGCATCGTAGTCCACGGCGGTGATCTTCACGGTGACTTCCTGGCCGTTCTTCAGTTCATCCTGCGGCTTGTCGATGCGGCGATCCGCGATCTGCGAGATGTGGATCAAACCGTCGATGCCGGGGATGATCTGTGCAAACGCACCGAAGGTGGTCATGCCCACGATCTTCGCGGTGACGACCGAGCCCACGGGATAGTTCGCCTTGAAGATCTCCCACGGATTGTCTTCCGCCTTGCGGTAGCCCAGCGAGATCTTCTTCTTTTCGGTATCGAGATCGCGAATGTACACTTCCACAACGTCACCCACATTGACGACGTCGGACGGATGCTTCACACGCGTCCAGGACAGTTCGGAGATATGCACCATACCGTCCACGCCGCCCAGATCCACGAACGCGCCGTAGGAGGTGAGGGACTTCACGGTACCGGTGTACTTCTGGCCGACTTCCGCCTGAGCCCAGAACGCGGCTTCCTGCTCACGGCGCGCGTCGCGAGCCACCGAGCGGACGGAACCCACCGCACGGCGGCGGCTCTGGTTCACTTCGATAATGCGGAACTGCACTTCCTGCTTGAGCAGAGGAGTGAGATCTTCCATACGGGACGCAGAAGCCTGCGAAGCGGGGATGAACACGCGCACGCCGTTGGTCACCGCCAACACGCCGCCCTTGATGACGTCGGTCACGACGCCGGTCAGGATCTCACCGCTTTCGGAGGCAGCAACAACCGTGTCCCAGCCTTTCTGCGCGTCGATGCGCTTTTTGGAAAGCATAATGGTGCCTTCCTGATCGTTCGTACGCATAATAAGCAGTTCCAGTTCGTCACCGACCTTCACGATATCGGACGGATTGGCGTTCGGATCCGCGCTGAGTTCATCAGCGGGAACGTACCCGGTCTGCTTGCGGCCGACGACCTCGACCTGGACTTCGTTCGGCGCAATGGACACCACGATACCGCGCACGCGGTCGTTGCTGTTCATGCTCTCGAGAGAGGATTCCATCAGCTCTTCAAAGGTCATTTCGTCGGGAGACTTGACCGCTGCGGTTTCCTGCGCCTGGATTTCTTCGTTGTTGACAATTTCGGACATGGTTGAAAGTACCTCCTTTATAATATCGGCGGGGGTAGATGCCCCTGCGGTGATCCCCACGGAATGCACACCCGCGAACTGCTCGCGCGACAGCTCGTCCGCCGTCTCGATAAGCAGGGTGGGCGCGTTCTCCGCACAGACGTCCCGCAGTTTGGCTGTATTGGAACTCTGCCGTCCGCCGACTATAACCATTTTATCACATTCACGTGATAAAGCCGCCGCTTCTTGTTGTCTTTTTGCGGTAGCATTACATATTGTATCAAAAATTAAAAGATTTGTACAGTGTTTTTTTGAAATCTTTACGCATTTTTTCCAAACTTCTGCATGAAATGTCGTTTGTGCCACAATCGACAAGGGTTTGTCAAAACCTATTGTGGAATTTGACAATAGGTTTTCGAGTTCTTCGGGGGTCGAGAACACAAATGAGGGACCTTCGCAGTGTCCGCGGATGCCGATGACCTCTGGATGAGCGGCATCGCCCGCGATCAACACCGTCTCTCCCGCCCGTGACCGTTCACGTACGATGCGGTGGATCTTCGAAACAAACGGGCAGGTCGCGTCGCAGACCGAAAGCCCGAGCCTCTCCGCTTGGTCATACACCGCGGCGGGCACACCGTGGGAACGGATGACCAACACGGCACCTTCGGGCACTTCGTCGGGCGAAGAGACGATGCTCACACCGCGTGCCGCCATATCCTCCACCACCTGCGGGTTGTGGATGATCGGACCGAGAGTACACACGCGTTTCCCCTCGGACAACAGACGGTAGACGGTGTCCACCGCCTTGTTTACACCGAAACAAAAACCTGCACTTTCTGCCAAGCGAACCGTTGCCATCATACTACCTCCTGCCCCGAAAGCGCCGCTACCCGCTCACGCATCAGACGGGTGGCGTACCGCAGATCGGGCGTCTCCCCCGTCAGGTGCAACTCTTCGGGGGTAATAAGGTCGCCGATGGTGACGGTCACCCGCCGAAACGCTTTGGCGCGGCGGTCGATCCCCACGGGCAACACCGACGCCCCCGTACGGGCGGCGATCAGCGCCGCCCCCGACTTAAAACGCATCAAACGTCCGTCTTTCGAGCGCGTACCTTCGGGAAAAATGCCCATCATATCTCCGTTTTCGATCGCACGTGCACCCGCATCCAACGCACCCGTGTCCCCTTTGCCGCGGGCAACGGGAAACGCGCCGAAGATGCGGCCGATCAGCCAGCCGAGCGGTTTAAAACGGAAGAGTTCTTCCTTCGCCATAAACGCGATACGGCGCGGCTGAGCAAGCAATAACAACACGGGGTCCCAGTTGGAAACGTGATTTGCGCAGAGGATCACTTTGCCGTCCGTCGGGATCTTCTCCCGTCCTACCAGCCTGCACGGATGGGTCGACAAAACGATCGGACGTAAGATCGCTTTGATAATACGGTCGATCATGCCAGTTTCTCCTCCACCAGTTTCAACATAACATCGATCGATTCCTGCAACGTCAATGCGGTGGTATCCACCGCAACGGCATCCTCCGCCTGACGAAGCGGTGCAATAGCACGGTGGGAATCGTCGTGATCCCGCTTTTTCATATCGGCAAGAACTTCCTCAAACGGCACGTCTTGCCCCTTTTCGAGCAGTTCCAGACGGCGGCGCTCAGCGCGTGCTTCGGCTGTGGCCGACAAAAAGATCTTTACCTCGGCATGCGGCAGTACCACCGTGCCGATATCGCGCCCATCCATCACCACATTGTTCTTCGCCGCCATATCCTGCTGCAGATGGAACAAGAATTCGCGCACGGGCGGCAGTGCCGACACGGCCGATGCCGCCATCGACATTTCGGGGGTACGGATGCGGTCACTCACATCTTCACCGTTGACAAATACGCGTTGTACACCATCCACGTATTTGAGCGACACTTCGATCTGCGGCAGAAGTCCCACCACCGTCGCTTCGTCGCGCCAATCGCCGCCTGCGGCGGATACGGCATATCCGACAGCGCGGTACAGCGCGCCCGTATCCACGTAGATGTATCCCAGTTTTGCCGCAATTGCACGCGCGATCGTGGATTTGCCCGCACCCGCAGGCCCGTCGATCGCAATGGATACCGTTTTCATACCTTCCTACTCCCTTTCAAGTCCGCGTCCTGCCGCCGCACCGGTGGCAAACGCGATCTGCAAATTAAACCCGCCCGTGTAGGCGTCTACGTCCAACACCTCACCGGCAAAGTACAAGCCTTTCACCAATTTCGACGCCATCGTCTTGGCATCGATCTCCTTGACCGACACACCGCCCGACGTCACGATTGCTTCGGAAATGGGACGGAACCCGTCCACCGTTACTGTCCAATCCTTCAGCACCGCTGCCAATTGCCGCCGCTCTTCACGGCTGACCGTGTGGCATTTACGCGCGGGTTCCGGTCCCGCTCGCTCACACGCGGGCACCACCATACTGCGGGGCAACAGTGCGGGCAACATATTGCCGAGCGCACGGTTTTGCTCCGCCGTAAGTTCCCGCACCAGGCGGGCATCCAACTGTTCGGCCGAGAGCGCCGGTTTCAAGTCGATATGCAGGCGATAGCGCCCTTCTTGCATTTCAGTCATATGCGCCGACGCGCTGAGTATCATCGGTCCCGACACCCCAAAGTGGGTGAACAGCATCTCACCAAAGTCACGGTACAGCGTCTTGTGACGGAGGGTATCCTCCACCGTGAGTGCCGCGTTTTTCAGCGACAGTCCCTGCATGGCCGCACAATCCGTCTCACGGCAGGCGAGCGGCACCAGCGACGGTCGACACGGCACTACCGCGTGTCCCGCCTGCCGTGCCAAACGGTACCCGTCACCCGTCGAGCCGGTCTGCGGATAGGACGCGCCGCCCGTACAGACGATCACCGCATCGGCGTGCAGTTCACGACCGTCCTCCAAACGCGCACCGAAACATACCCCCTCGTCCAAAAGCAGGTCGGTCACCCGCCCCTCAACACGCAAGGGTTTCCCCTTGTCAGCAAAGCGAACGAGGGCATCTACCACGTCCACCGCCTTATCCGAAACGGGGAAAACGCGGTTACCGCGTTCAATTTTCAAAGGTACCCCACAAGATTCCACCAACGCCATAACGTCAGACGGCGGAAAAGCGGAAAGCGCGCTGTAAAGGAATCTGCCATTACGCGGTGTGTTCGCCACGCACTCATCTACCGTGCAGGCGTTGGTCAAATTACACCGCCCTTTGCCGGTGATCATCACCTTGCGGGCAAGACGGGCGTTGCGTTCCACGATGGTAACGCTGTGTCCGTCTTGCGCGGCAAAGCCCGCCGCCATCAATCCGGCGGCACCGCCGCCGATCACAAGTACCTTCATAAAACGTCACCGTCAGCCGTATCCTCACGGAAAGGCTGATACACCTTATAAGTCTCCCACAACTCTTCGAGTTCCGACAGTACGGGGCGGTTTTCCTGCATCCGCTTAAGCGACACCGCCACCAACAGCGCGTTGATAATGCTCATCGGTGCCACGAGCGAGTCCACGATCGTCGCCATATCGCTGTGGGCAAGCAGACGATCGTCCGCCAGACGGGCGATCGGCGCGATCGCACTGTCGGTGATCGCCACCACGCGTGCCCCGCGGGATTTGGCAAAATGCAGTGTCTTCGCCGAGCGGGAGGAATACCGCGGGAAACTGATACCGATCATCACGTCTTTCTCGTCAATATGAATGATCTGCTCCAAGATCTCCGCCTCACCGCCCGCCGTGATCAACTTCACATCGGGAATCAGAAAGTTCAGATAAAACGCCAGAAAACTCGCCAACGCCTGGCAACTGCCCGCACCGAAAATGTACACCCGACGGGCAGATACGATACCCTCCACCGTTTCACGGAACTGTTCTTCCGAAAGTTCTGCCAGCGTTTTGCGAATATTCTGAATATCGCAGGACATCACCGCCTGCGCCACTTCATCGTCGGTCATACGGTCACGGGCGACCGCCACCCGTTGTACCGACGTCAAACGGCTGCGGGTAAGTTTTTGCATCGCCCGTTGCAATTCGGGGTAGCCGTCAAAACCCAACTGTGCCGCAAAACGCACCACCGTGGATTCACTGACCCCCACCGTTTCGCCCAAACGGAACGCCGTCATAAACGCTGCGGTCTCGTAATGGTCGCGGATATACTCTGCAATACGCCGCTGACCCTTGGAAAACTCGCCGCTGTGTCGCTCCATGCAAGCGATCAGATTTTCCTCCATAACGATCCCTCCCCAGTTTGTCTATTATACTCCAACGCCGCAAAAAATGCAAGTCATTTTCCAAATCTTGCATTTTTATTCACTTTGCTTTTTGGGTTTACAAATGCGGGCAACGGGTGTATAATGCCAAATGGTACAGTTTATGTGTGTAAAGGAGCGTTGCGACCCATGTTGTACGACGTTATCATTATCGGCGGCGGTATCGGCGGTTTGATGGCCGCCTACCGCCTGCACAAGAATGCCCCCGCAATGAAGATCGCCGTGACCGAACGCGGTAACACACTGGAAAAACGGCATTGTCCCGCAAGCGAAGAGAAAACTTGCGTACACTGCAAGACCTGCAGTATCACCAGCGGATTTGCGGGGGCCGGTGCCTTTTCGGACGGCAAATTCAATCTCGGCACCGCTTACGGCGGCACGCTGGGCGAGGAATTGGGCGATGCGAAAGCCACCCGTTATATTGACGAAGTGGACAAGATCCTGAACGAGTACTGTACCTCGGGTATTCCACAGGTATACCGCTCGAATGATGAGTTGAAATTGAAGTGCCTGCAAAACAATCTACGCCTCTTGGATATGAACGTAAAGCATCTCGGTACCGATCACAACTACGTAACGATGCAAAATCTTATTCGTGCAATTGCAGAAAACGGTACCGACCTTTTCCCGTTTTACGATTGCACCCGCATTGAAAAGTCGGAAAACGGCTATCGCGTGTATTACACAAACGGCGAAGTGCTTGAAGCCGTGGCGATCATCATCGCCACGGGGCGCGGCGGTGCCAATTTCGTGGCGGATTTCTGCCGTTCTTTCGACGTGCCGATGAAGTCCAACCACATCGACATCGGCGTGCGTGTGGAAATGAAGGACATCATCTGGAAAGAGTTTTCGGACAAGATCTACGAACCGAAGATCCTCTATAAGACCAAGACGTTTGAAGACCGTTGCCGCATGTTCTGCTTTAACAAAGGCGGTCTGGTATCGGCTGAAAACAACCACGGCATCATCACCGCGAACGGCCATTCCTACGCCGAAGCGGAAAAGAAGACGGACAACTGCAACTTCGCCATTCTTTCCAGCATTCGCTTCACCGAGCCGTTCAATCAACCCACCGAATATGCCGAAAACATCTCCCGTCTGGCCAATATGATCGGCAAAGGGAACGTGTTGGTACAGCGCTTCGGCGACTTGATCCGCGGACGGCGCACCAACGAACACCGCCTGTCGCAGAACACCGTGACCCCGACACTCCGTGCAACGGCAGGTGACATTTCGCTGGTACTCCCCCACCGCATTCTCACCAACATCATCGAAACGATCTACGCACTTGACCGCGTGGCACCCGGTACCGCCAACGACGACACCTTGCTGTACGGCTGTGAAAGCAAATACTATTCCATTCGCCCTGTGTTCAAAAATGACCGTTTCGAACTGGTGGACAACGTGTATATCATCGGTGACGGCAGCGGCATCTGTCGCGGACTCTCGCAATCGGGTGCCATGGGCATCTACGTTGCGGATTGCATCACGGGCTGAAAATGTAAAAAATCGTTCATATTTTGTTGACATTTGTCGTTCCTTGTGGTAGGATAGATATATGTTTATATATAGTGGGGTGTGACGGTCAATGAAGGCGTTAGAGGAAAAGATCTTACGGGAAGGCACCGTTTTGCCCGGTCATATTTTAAAGGTCGGTTCGTTCCTGAACCAACAGTTGGACGTGCCCTTCCTGATGGAGATGGGACAGGAGATCGCACGCTTGTTTGCGGACTGCGGCGTTACCAAAGTGCTCACCATCGAAGCGTCGGGCATTGCCGTTGCCGTGGCGGCGGCCGCGGCGTTCGGTACGCCCGCCGTGTTTGCGAAGAAGCACAAGAGCGGCAACGTGTCGGGCGAGGTGCTCACCACCACCGTGCATTCGTATACGCACAACACCGATTACGAGATCATGGTATCGCGTGAATACCTATCTCCCACCGACCGCGTGCTGTTGGTGGACGATTTTCTGGCAAACGGCAAAGCACTCGTCGGTCTGGCAGAACTCGTAAAACAAGCGGGCGCCGAAACGGTCGGTGCCGCCGTGGCGATCGAAAAAGGCTTCCAAAAGGGCGGCGACGCCCTGCGCGAAGCAGGTCTGCGGGTGGAATCACTCGCCATCGTGGAAAGCATGAGCGACACGTCGCTCACCTTCCGCGCTCAATAACGGTGTAAACGCAAGTTTACATATATAAAAATCTTTTGGAGGGAAAACACATGAAAAAACTCATTGCAATCCTGCTTGCTGTCGTGATGATCTTCTCGCTGGCAGCGTGCAGCGGCGGCTCCGACAAGGACGAGTTGAAGGTCGGTTTCATCTTCTTGCACGATGAAAACTCCACCTACGACAAGAACTTTATCGATGCCGCCATCAAGGCCTGTGAAAACATGGGCGTCAAGATGGTGCAGAAGACTCAGATCCCCGAGTCCAACGCGGCGTATGAAGCGGCGATCGAACTCATCGAGTCGGAAGACTGCGACATCATCTTTGCGGACAGCTTCGGTCACGAATCCTTCTTGATGAAGGCGGCGAAAGAGCATCCCGAAGTGGAGTTCTGCCACGCGACCGGTACGCAGGCGCACACCAGCGATCTCAAAAACTTCCACAACGCGTTTGCTTCGATCTATCAGGGCCGTTACCTCGCGGGTGTTGTCGCGGGCATGAAGCTCAACGAGATGATCGCGGCGGGCGAGTTCACCGCTGAAGAAGCGAAGATGGGCTACGTCGGCGCGTTCACCTTTGCGGAAGTTATTTCCGGCTACACCTCCTTCTACCTCGGCGCGAAGTCGGTCTGCCCGAGCGTGACGATGGACGTCAAGTTCACCGGCAGCTGGTACGACGAGACGCTCGAAAAGCAGGCGGCGCAGGCGCTGATCGACGGCGGTTGCAAACTGATCTCCCAGCACGCGGACTCCATGGGTTCGCCCACGGCTTGTGAGAATGCGGGTATTCCGAACGTGTCCTACAACGGCTCCACGGCAACGGCTTGCCCGAACACCTTCCTCATCTCCTCCCGCATCAACTGGGTGCCGTACTTTGAGTACATCATCGGTCAGGTGCAGAAGGGCGAAGCGATCGCTACCGACTGGACCGGTACGCTCGAGAACGGCGCTGTCGCGCTGACCGACCTCGGCCAGAACGTGGCGGAAGGCACGCAGGCGAAACTCGACGAAGTGAAGGCGAAGTTGCTGGACGGCTCGCTCGAAGTGTTTGACACCGCGAACTTCACCGTCAAGGGTGAGAAGCTGACCTCCTACGAGGCGGACGTGGACACCGACGACGCGTTCACTCCCGACACCGAAGTCATCGAGAACGGCGTCTTCTACGAGTCCAAGCATCGTTCGGGCCCGTACTTCGACGTGCGCATCGACGGCATCACTCTGCTGGACGAAAACTACGGCTAATATTTAAAAACGGCAAGGCGGGGCACTGGCTGCCCCGCCTTGTGCGGTTTTAATTTTGAACAATGTGCTGTCACCGACAGCATGATGTTGAGAATTATAAAGGAGGAGTTTCACCGATGAACGTACCCGCCATCGAACTGCGTAACATCACCAAGCGTTTCGGTGCCAAGGTCGTTGCCAACAAGGACGTGTGTCTGACCGCTAATCGCGGCGAGATACTCTCCATTTTGGGCGAAAACGGCAGTGGCAAGACCACGCTGATGAACATGATCGCAGGCATCTACTTCCCCGATGAAGGTCAGATCTTCATCGACGGTGAAGAAGTAGTCATCGCATCCCCGAAAGATGCGTTTGATTACAAGATCGGTATGATCCATCAGCACTTCAAACTGGTGGATGTATTTTCTGCCGCCGAAAACGTGGTATTGGGCTTGAACGAAAAGGAACCGTACAACCTGAAGGCCGCGACCGAACGCGTACGCGAGATCACGGAACAGTACGGCTTTGAACTCGATCCCACCAAAAAGATCTACGAAATGTCGGTTTCCGAAAAACAGACGGTAGAGATCATAAAGGTGCTGTACCGCGGTGCAGACATCCTCATTTTGGACGAGCCGACCGCCGTGCTCACTCCGCAGGAGACGCAAAAGTTGTTTGCGGTCCTTCGCCGTATGCGGGATGCGGGCAAAGCCATCATCATCATTACCCACAAACTGCACGAGGTGCTGTCGCTGTCCGATCGCGTAACGGTCCTGCGTAAGGGCGAATATGCCGGCACGGTCATCACCGCCGAAACCAACGAAACGGAACTGACCGAAATGATGGTGGGTGAAAAGGTGAGCCTCAACATCCATCGCAGTGAACCGCACGATCTCACCCCCCGCCTGGAAGTGCACCACATCAACTGCTCCAACCGCGAAGGCGTGAAGGTGCTGGACGACGTCTCGTTTGTGGCCAACGCAGGTGAGATCCTCGGTATCGCGGGCATTGCCGGTTCGGGACAGCGTGAGTTGCTCGAAGCGATTGCCGGCTTGCAACGGCTCGACAGCGGTGCCGTGTTATACAACAACCCGCAAACGGGCAAAATGGATAACCTGACCACCAAGACGCCTCTCCAGATCCGCGAACTCGGCGTGCGCCTCTCCTTCGTGCCGGAAGACCGTCTCGGTATGGGTCTTGTGGGGAATATGGACATCGTGGACAATATGATGCTGCGCAGTTACCGTCGCGGCCATTCGATGTTCCTGGAACGCAAACAGCCGAAAGAACTGGCTGACCGCATCATTGAAGAACTGCAGGTCGTGACCCCCGGCACGTCCACGCCCGTGCGCCGTCTGTCGGGCGGTAATGTGCAAAAGGTCCTGCTCGGTCGTGAGATCGCCGCCTCCCCCACCGTGCTGATGGCGGCATACCCCGTACGCGGTCTCGATATCGGTGCCTCTCATACGGTGTACCGTCTGTTGAACGAGCAGAAGGAAAAAGGCGTGGCCGTCATCTTCGTGGGTGAAGACCTCGACGTGCTGATCGAACTGTGCGACCGCATCATGGTCATCGGCTCGGGACACATTACGGGAACGGTGGACGCCCGCACGACGACGAAAGAAGAGATCGGTCTGTTGATGACCAAGAACGCTGCGGCGGAAGACGGAGGTGAGAGCAATGGCTGATATGCAAAAAACACGGCATCGCGAGCCGTTGCTCCATATCGCGAAACGTGACGATATGCCGGGCTGGAAAGCGTGGCTTATCCGTCTGGCCGCCATTCTTCTCGCGTTCCTGCTGGTGGGCCTCGTGTCGGTCGCACTGACGGGTGAAAACCTCGGTGAGATCTACAGCACGATGCTCCGCGGTGTGTTCGGCCGACTGTTTCAGGGTAAGACCAGTTTGCTGTGGACCTACTTGCAGCGTACCGCCGTGTTGCTGTGTTTAGGTCTCGCCGTCACTCCCGCGTTCAAGATGAAGTTCTGGAACTGCGGTGCGGAAGGACAAGCCCTGATGGGCGGTCTCGCCGCTATGATGTGTATGATCCATCTGGGGCATCTCCCCTATCCTTTGTTGCTCATCGTCATCATCGGTGCCAGTATTTTAGTCGGTGCCGTATGGGGTATTATTCCCGCCATCTTCAAAGCGTATTACAACACGAACGAAACGCTGTTCACCCTGATGATGAACTACGTTGCCACGCAGATCGTCTCCTACTACGTGTATCTGGTAGGTCAGGGATCGGGTGTTATTCAGCCGGTCGAAACGGGTAATCTTCCGACCATCGGCAACTCCAAGCAACTCTTGAATATTTTGATCGTCGTGGTACTGATGATCGTAATGTTCATCTATTTGAAGTACAGCAAGCAAGGTTACGAGATCACGGTGGTCGGTGAAAGCCAAAACACCGCACGGTACATCGGTATCAACGTGAAAAAAGTCATTTTGCGCACGATGCTGATCTCGGGTGCCGTCTGCGGTATCGCAGGTATGCTGCTCGTTTCGGGTATCGACCATTCGATCAACGCCGACAGCATCGGCGGTCAGGGCTTCACCGCCATTATGGTATCGTGGCTCGGTCAGTTCAACCCGTATATCATTGCCGCGATGTCCGCACTTATCATTTTCCTGGAAAGCGGCGCCGGCAAGGTGGCGGATACCTTCTTCCTGAACGGATCGTTTGCCGGCGTGGCGTCGGGTATCGTCATTCTGTTCCTGGTCGGCTGTGAATTCTTCATTCGCTATTCGGTCCGCATCCGCCGTGCAAGAAAGGAGGAAACCGTATGATCACCTCGTTTATCAGCACCTCCATCCCGCTCGGCGTGCCGCTGCTCTACGGCTCGGTCGGCGAGATCCTCACCGAAAAATCGGGACACTTAAATCTCGGTATTCCCGGCATTATGTACGTCGGTGCGATCAGCGGCGTTATCGGCTCGTTCTTGTACGAGAACGCCTGCGGCAACGATCTCGCCCGTATGAATCCGTGGCTTACGGTGCTCATTCCGTTCCTCGCGTGCATCCTCGGCTCGGTGTTGATGGGCCTCGTGTACAGTTTCCTCACCGTCACCCTGCGTGCGAACCAAAACGTGACGGGTCTGGCCATCACCACCTTCGGTATAGGCCTCGGCAACTTCTTCGGCGGCTCGCTCATCAAATTGGTGGACAGCGATATGCCCTCTATCATTCTGACCAAGACGAGTTCTCTTTTCCGCAAGACCTTACCGTTCGCCGATGACCTCGGCTGGTTTGGCGAGATCTTCCTCTCGCACGATTTTCTCACCTATCTCGCCATCGCGATCGCGATCGTCGCCTCGTTTGTGCTCACCCGCACCCGCGTGGGACTCAACCTGCGTGCGGTGGGTGAAAACCCCGCTACGGCGGATGCGGCAGGTATCAACGTCACGGCGTACAAGTACATCGCCACCGGCATCGGCAGTGCCGTTGCGGGTCTCGGCGGTCTGCAGTATGTGATGGCGTACGCCAACGGCGTGTGGTCAAACAACGCCTTCGGTGACCGCGGCTGGATGGCGATCGCGCTGGTCATTTTCGCACTGTGGAAACCGAACATGGCGCTCATCGGCTCCTTCCTGTTCGGTGCTCTGTGTAACGTGAACAACTACATTCAGGGTCTCGGCACCGCCACGCAGGAACTGTTTAAAATGCTCCCGTACGTGGTCACCATCCTGGTGTTGGTGGTCATCAGTATGCGTAAAAAGCGCGAGCATCAGCCGCCCGCTCATTTGGGCCTCCCCTATTTCCGCGAAGAACGATGAACAAACATTAAACAAAATGGCGTTGTGTTCGAAGAGAACACAACGCCATTTTGTTATTAAACTTGTTCCATATACTCAGCTATATTAAAAACCGTTTTTCCTCTGTGCGTTGCATAGTCGACCGTCTGCCATGCGCCACCGCGCTTTTCTTCTATGCAACATATTACCATATCCGCCCTGTCGACCATTTCTCGATTTCGAATCTGTATGGCCGCTTTGGGATGCGCTTTCGATGCAGCATCGGATATTTCAACATCCGTATAGTAACCAGAGAAAATTTTTGTGTGAGAGGAAGCCGAAAAATACAGGAATACTCCCGTATTTCAAGTTTTGAGGCGATCTATCACCGAAAATTTTCCTTTTGCAGGCGTAAAGAGTTCAACTCCCGCCAGCCTAACACCAAAATATGTGAACTGTTATCGTCTCTGTAACTTTTTTGTATGCGGGAAATCGCAGAGGAAACACATTGATCGAACTCTCCGTTACGCCCAACGAGAAAATCTATGTACTCATTTTCATTAATCAGTTTTCGTAGGCACTGTTCAAGTGCTTCTTCCACTTTTAAGGGATTACTTATGTGTCTATGTCCAAAAAAGGCGACTGTACAAATCTTCATCATAGCACTCTCCAAAAGTAATTACTGATAGCAGTTTGAATATTGATAATATTATACCGCTAATATCGGTAATTATCAACTGTAATCGGTAGTTTCATCGTGCATATTACCGCTTAAATTATTATACAATGATAAAAAGCGAGGTGTATACGATGGATCTTCAATATATTCGAGAGCGCATTTCTGTTTTAAGAACGAAAAAGAACGTTTCGGAATATCGAATGAGTACCGACTTAGGTCACAGCAAAAGTTATATGCAAAGTATCTCTTCGGGCAGATCGATGCCTTCTTTGGGAGAGTTTCTGTATATTTGTGAGTATCTCGGCGTTACGCCTAAGGAATTTTTTGACGAGGACATGAAAGAACCCCAGTTGGTTCAACGGCTTTGCGAATTGACCCGCAACATGTCCGACGCCGATCTGAACATCCTCATCAACACGGCAGAACGTTTAAACGGTAAATAGAACAACAAAAAAAGAAGTGCGAAATTCGTAAATTCGCACTTCTTTTTTTGTTGTATAAAATATGCACATTGATGCATAGTGAGAAAAGATGACTTTTCCCGCACATAAAAATCCTCCCGTTTACAAGAACTGTGATCAGGAATTTGGACGAACCCAAGCCTCCCTCGTTGAGGGAGGTGGATTTCCCGTGGTGTAAGCCACGGGAAAGACGGAGGGAGTTCTCTCGCAGCGCCATTTTATCATAGAAACTCCCCCAGTCATTCGCCCACCCGTTTCACGGGCGGCGAATGCCAGCCCCCTCAATGAGGGGGCCAAAGGTCACAGCACCTTTCGAGGGTGAGTGAATATTCGCAAAACAAATAGAGAGAATGTATCCCAAAAGATGCATTCTCTGGAATTGTCAAGAAAATTGCAGTCGGAAAAACACCCTCACAGATGATAAGAT
>CAZESL010000033.1:0-21610 GCA_964515215.1 uncultured Eubacteriales bacterium | reverse complement strand
CTATATAAGTTTCTTGCTCAACCGCAGAGAATCCCCCAGTCATTTTCTCCTCGCTTCGCTCCTCGAAAATGCCAGCCCCCTTTAACAAGGGGGCCAAGGGACATAGCCACTTTCGAAGTCAAGTGAATACCCACCAAAACAAATAGAGAGAACGCTTATCAAAAGTGCGTTCTCTCTATTTTTATCCTTAACCACAACCTACTTACGGGTGGGGGTTCTTACACACAATATGTTTGTCTTCGCCATGCGGTAAGCAGGCGCGATATCAACATCTCTCAAAGCCGACCAGCAAGCCGCCCTTTTCAGCGTAATAACTGCAAAGGCCGCGACAAGCCGTCACCCGCACCTGCGCTTGCGGGAATTGTGCCATGATACGGTCACGCAACAGTTCGGCGGTCGGTTCGTTGGCACAGTGAGCGATGCACACCTTCCCCGCAGAAAGACCGCCGTCTTTCAAATGGGTAAGAAGAGCATCCAAGCCGCGTGCTTCGCCGCGGCATTTGTTCAGCGGTTCCAGCGTGCCTTTGTCGCTCGCCTTCCCCACTACGCGGATACCAAGCAATCCCACGATCTTCGCCACTGCCGGCGACACGCGCCCGTTGGCCGCAAAGTTTTTAAGCGATTCCAGTATAAAGAACAGCCCCGTGTTCTGCTTGTAGGCGGTGATCTCCTCGCAGATCGCTTCGTACGGTCGCCCTGCGCGGATCAGCTCTTCCAATTTCTCCACGATCAGTTGCATTTCGGGACCGGCGGAAAGGGTGTCGATCACACAGACGCGCGCGCCTTCCGCTTCGGCTTCGTACATTTCCTTTGCCGCACAAGCGGCGCTGTAACTGCCCGACAGCCCGCTCGTAATGGTAACGCAGAACACGTCGTCCGCGTCACCGAACGCATCCAACCAATCCGATGGGTTGGGACAGGATGTTTTGGAAGTGCCTTTGTACGTATCAAAATATCGCACCATTGCAGGAACGTCCAGCGCCGTATCGTCAACGAATTCGGTGTCAGCCGTGATGACCTTCAGCGGTGCGGCGGCAAACGGCGTGTGAGGCAGTGCCATCACGTTGGCGGCAGAATCGGCTACGATCTTGATCTTTCTCATAGTAGAGTACCTACCTTTCATAACACTGTTTAAGGGTATCACACAATCCCTTGTGCCGTCCACCTACTGTGCTTGTTTATTGCTCTCCTCTCCCGCGCTGTTCGCCTACTCTGGCCATTTATCGCTCTCCTCCCTTTTGCTACCCCTCTCTACCACCCGCGTCGACCTCTCTACCGTGAGGAGAATCCGCTAAAAAAGACCGTCCGTGATGCGTTTTTACGCCCACGAACGGTCTTTTTGCTTTAAGATGAGTAACCTATCTCTCCCACACACCGGTGGTCGTGCCGTGATATTCTCCCAAAAATGCCTCGGCAACCTTTTGCATGATGACCGTTACACGATCGTCCTTAAAGGAGAAGGTCATGTAGCAGTTGCCGAAATACTTATCAATGATCTGCACCGCGACGCGCAGTTTTTTCTCCTCCTGCCATTCTGCCGACGCAGCGCAGTCGTAACGGTGCCCCGGCACCCCCACCGTTGCCACCAGATCGGCGTACCCTTCCTCGGGGAATTTGCCGAATACGTTGTATCCAAAGCCGAAGGGGAGCGCCTTTACACCTTGTGCATTTTCATAATGCAAGACGCCGCGATCTCCGTCAAGTTCCAAACGGAACCATGTGATGTTCATATTGTTTTCGCCGAGACGGTACGTACGTCCCGAGAGTTCGTTGGCAAAGGAACTCTCGCACCCACGATCCAGCGCACACAGAACGTCGCCTTGCTCGTGTGCGCGCAAGGCGGCCAGCGCCGCTGCGTTTTCGGGCAAAATACCCTCCACCGCTTCTTCCACAACCAGACCGTACCATGCCTGATACAACACCGAACGGGAAAACGGCTCTCCCTGATTGTCGGAGTTGATGATCAAAATGGTGTCAGTCGCAGGATCGCAAATGGCAAACTGGTCACCCATACCGATGAAAGCAAACCCGTCACGCGGGGCTTTCCATATTTGATAACCGTAGCCGTAGCCGCCGTAGTGATCCATATCGCGGCTGTTGTTAGCGACCTGGAATGCCGTGGCTTCGCGCAGATACGCTTCGTCCATATACCGCACACCGTTCCACGTGCCGCCGTTCATCACAAAGCGAGCGAACCGCCACAGGTCCCGCGCGGTGCACATCACGCCCGAATCAGCAAAGGAATGACCGCCGGGGCACTGCACGCAGTAGGCATCGGCCGAAAAGCCGATCGCATTCAAAAAGCGTTCCTTCAAAAACTCCAAAAACGGTTTTCCCGTCAACTTCTCCACGATCACACCCAGCATATACGAGCCCGGGCTGTCGTACTGAAACCGTGTGCCGGGAATCATGGTGGAATGCCCTTTGAAATATATCTCGGTGCGATCCTTCGTCCCGCTCGTGAACCAATCGGGCATGGCGGGCGTGCAGGTACACATAGTCAGCGCGTTGCGAATGGTCATCTCCTCAAACCACGGGTCGTTCATATCCGCCGCATACTCGGGAAAAAATGAGATAAACTTATCTTCGAGCGACAGTTTGCCATCCTCCACCAGCAAGCCGATCGCCACCGACACGAAACTTTTGCTCACCGAATACATACGGTGTTTGAAATTCTCATCAAACGGGGCGTAGTATTTTTCGCAGAAGATCTTGTCCCCGCGTGTGAGCAACAAACTGTGCGTGTGCAGGCGGTTCTCTTCCAGCGTCTTTACAAATTCCAGCACCTTTTCAGAGGAGACGCCGACCGATTCGGGTGATACTTTTTGTAGCATCTTCTTCCACTCCTTATTTATTTCTGTAGCGCATCAACGCAATAACGATCGAGGCAATGACGAGTACGTTACCAATGGTGACCCCGTACGCACCGCTTAACAGATTGTAGATCAGCCAACACGGCGAGCCGATGAGCGAGACCCAACGGATGTGCTGTTCCCGCGTCAGCCACAAGGCGTTCACTTCAAACAGCACGCCGAGAATGGCAAACACGTCGATCGCGCTGCGGTTACACACCGCGATCGTGATGCCCGCCGTGAGGATCACGGCATTGATAACGGCGATGATCGCCATAAGATAGCGTTTAACGAGCCGCGATTCTTTCTTTTCGGCGACAGCCGTCGATACCGCGCCGACCACGTCGAGCACCGCACCCGAATACGCACCGAGCAACACGTACTGTATCACGCACAGCACGCGGGATACGCCGCCGAGCAGCAGAATGCCGCGCCGCCGCTTTTGCTGATAACTGAGCAGCATCGCCAAAACGGCGAGCACACCTAAGATCTGCGCCAAAACGTTCATAATACCCTCACGAATCCTTACTGTATTTCAGTAAAGCACAGAGCGGTGAAAAAGTCAATTATTAAAACCGAAAAACCGCAAGAAATGCAAATATATACGCAAAAAACACCCGTCCGAAGCTGCTGCGTTCGAACGGGCGGTTGCGTATCGTTTTATACCCAATCGGGAACAAAATACGGACAGGAGTACTCGGTGAGGATGGGGGTCGTTTCTCCAACTCCCTCCGTGTGGCTGTATGCCTTTACGGTATGTTCTGTTTTTACGCTTTGAAGTAGCATTTTTCCGTTCCAAAGACGCACGATACCGTATATCCGTTCATTTGGTGCTGTTTTCACATAGAAGGTCGCATGAAGTTCGCCGGGGTTTCCCTTGTTATCTATAACATACATCGTGGCCGACACCTCTTCGAGCGACGGAACAGCGATTCTCCGCCGTTCAAATTCAGCTACCACGAAAGCGCACGCTTCTTCTTTTGAGAATTTTCCCGTTTCCGAAGGTGTACCGTAAAAAACGGCGTGGATTTGATTTTGTGACGGAACTACCTTACAGGTTACGGGCACACCCGAACGAGAAACGCCTTCATAGACGTAAAGCGTAAGATATTTGGTCGGTGTTCTTTCGTATTCTTCCTCGCCGGTATAGGACAGTCGCACCGCTTCGCCCTCGAACACAATCTCCAACTGACGTTCACGCAGATCGGCAGACAAGGTTGTGTTCACTGTTGTTGTCGGTACATTTGTACGCGATTCGAAAACAGTAGTGTATCCCACCATTGCGGATGTTTTGGTAGTCGTGGCAACCGTTTCTTCCACTACGGTCGTGGACACAGTTTCTGCCGTCGTAGTCACCGTTTCTGCACCCGTTGCAGTTACCGACGTCGTTTGTGTCTTCGACCCCGTCGTATCAAACGGTATTCCATCCATACGGTTACAGGCGGTAAGAAGTACGCCGCCAAGAAGCACGTATACCAACCATCGTTTATGCTTCATATTCGTCACCTCTTTCGCAACATACATATATTGTTCGGTAATTTGGTATATTTCAGTGCCCTATACGATCTTTTAAATTCTATCGGTCCAACCGCAAAGAATTGTCACCCAAGCAGTGGCGTTGATTGGCATTACCAAACACAGGATCCGTACTGTTGAGATACAAATAATCATCGGCAGCATTCATAGCTTCATACACGGTTTTCCCTTCCTTACAATTCAACAAAAATTGCTCTAACCAATAGCTTTGAGTAGGTGTCCATGTGGTATCCGTATTGGCAATTACAAAATGTGCGCCCTTTCGGTACGTCACCCCAACCAAATTGGAATTATACCCCACATCATCCATCCCAGCCTTGCAAGTTGCAAATATAGCTATTTTTAATTTTGCTAAACCATTATGCGGCTTAGCGCTCATCGCTAGATAGTCTGTATTTGAAGCTGTGATACCACTTCCATCACTAAACGAGAGAAAGCTAGGAGCACCATGGCCGCTAAAAATCCATATAGAATCATAAGACAGCCAATCATATCCCTGTTGATGGTCAGCATCCACCTGATCATAAGCAGGATATCCCATATCCCACAAAGCATCGACCATAGGTTCGGCGTAATCCGCAGTATTTAGATTGTCATACACAAAAGTTAACACATCCGCAAACCCCTTATTTACCGCCTCTAACGTCCAATCATCACTTTTCATCCAATTAGTACTTTGCATCCAATGACATACATTACCGCCACTCGTGGTGTTATCATTTTCTGCGCGCAAGCCGCGGGCATACCCACTAAGATTGGTAACAATACGATAACTACCATCCCAATTACGTATAAATAAGAATTCTTGTCCCAAACCCGTATTGGGTGACATTATTTGGATATTCGCACCATTTGTGTCACTACCGCCATTGGTGTCCAGCACCATATTAGTTGCACTGAGTGGACTGAGTTTGTAATGCCCATCTCCTTGCGGTTTTACCTTCCACTTTTGCGAAGCGGCACCTGTCCATACGGTTTGAGTAACATTAGAGTAGTTGGTCGTTCCTGTAGCAGTCAAGTACAAGTTGCTATTTTTGTTCTTTATATAGTAGTACGCATTATCTTCTATACCAATATTCTCCATAGAATCCGTATCAGTCGTATAAGTTACGCTCAAGTTTGGAAGATATGTACTATATTCCCGACTTGCAAATGCACGGCAACTAACGCCACTTTCCACACGAGATTTTAACATAATACCGTAATTGGGAATCCCCTGTTTCCATGCCATCACTGCCTGAGTGATATAAAAATCATAATATCCAGGTGTTTCTGTATTAGTATCCCAATCCACATTTACCACGGTCTGTTTTTCGCTATTGTACGTTGGCTTGTTTGCCCATGTAATGCTATTTTCCGACCATGACGCCGTAACCATATATGCCTCCGCTTGAAATTGGGCTGCATAACCCATCAACTCGCGAATACGATAGTTAGCACTAAGAATTCGGTGGTAAGATATACCGTTCAAAGCAGAAAGATCAAAACGAATATATGAGCGACAGATACCCAATGTGCCATCGACACCAACCAAATAGCGGTCAGCAGTTCCGTAGTTTACAGAAGGATTCCCGCTATACACACCAGCATCTGCATGCGAGGTCGTGGGAATAGTCGTGCCTGCGTTACGTGACTGCGCTCCAGTGCTTGTGGGAGAAACTTTACCTTCAATCACCATCTGAGACGATACAGACAACACCGTCGATGCCGTGTAGGTAAATCGATACGCGGTATCACTCAGTCGAGTGACTTGAGTTTGAAATTCTGGCTGTTGCAACCACTGTTCGCTCATCCCCTCAGAATACACGGTATATTTGACAACGGTGCCGTTTGCCATCACCACCGTGACCACGTTTCCATCAGCAGTAACGGTAGAAACATCCCCCGATACTGTAGCGGAAAACGAAGGGCATTGGCTTTTCGGGATCGTAACACTGGTTACATAACCATCATAAGTCGCTTCATAGGAAATATCGCTTTGGGCGTTCTTGAACGCCACCGCTTTCCCATCATCACGTTTCGATACAGTATATGTATTATCACGGGTGACCGATACGTTCGGAACTACGGTTATCGTATCATCTATACACGAAAGACTAACACCTTTGCCAATATCCTCAGATACAACAAGTTCAAACGCATTGGCTTTGTTCTTCCACTCTTTTCCGTTTGCGGTTTTAACAAGGGTGTTATCAATACGTTTTACCGTCCCCACTTCGTCCACATACTTAATAGGCTTTGCAAACGAATATATTGTTCTGGTTTCATCCTCGTTTACAAATTCAACCGCATATAAATGTTCTGTAAGATTTGATGAAATATATTTATGACCAAGGGATGTAATCGTTTCTTGTGAGATCAGTCCGCCGAAAGTCAAGTCCTCCGCTTCTGCGGCAGAGGAAGAAAAGGCGAACAACACACCAATACACAAAACAACACACATAAATAAAGAAATGTATTATTTCATTGTCTTCGTCCTTCCTAATTTTTTCAACAGTTTATAAGCGGACGTATTATTTTTGATAAAGCACATCACTCCTTTCTCAAATTTAAGTTGTACTCAACATCTGCACGGCATCACTCCCTTTCTTAACGTCTAATTACACTATACAATAAGAATTAACTGTTGTCAATATTTTTGAGCATAATGACACACGGCGCATAAATTGCTTCCTTTTTTTGCTATAGCTACACACAAAAAAGAGGCTTGTAACAAGCCTCTTTTTTGTATCATTCCAGTGTCAGTTGTTCACCGAAATCCTCGGCGGCGGGCAGGGCACCTGCCGCAGGGAGCGAACGGGTGCGGTACCGCGCCGCCCTCGCCACGGCAGTCTCGTCGAACGGGATCACGCTTTTCACGCGGTGAGATCCTTTTAAGGTCATCACCTGCACACCGATGGTGGTGCGCGAACTCTTGGACGTCACGGCGGCGGTATTCACCACCAGACGGCGGCCCGAGGTGGATTCCAAGAGGAATTCCGCATCTTCCCGCACGTACATCATTGCCACCACGGGGTTTTTATCGGAATACGCACCGACTAAGCGGCGGCGGTTGGTCTTAGTGGCGTAGGCGCTCATATCCACCTTCGCGAGTTTGCCGTTTTCGAAGAAGAACAGCATATAGCCCGTATAATCGTCGGTCACTGCCATATAACGGGCGTTTTCGCCGTCTTCAAACCCGAGTTTCGAAGCCACGAAGTCGCCCAGCGCACTGGCCTTGGTGTCCGAAAATTCAGAGGCACGGCTCTTATATACCGAACACTTATCGCCGAAGAAGAGCAATTCCTGACGGTTGTTGCTCTCCACCGTCTGTGCCATATGGTCGCCTTCCTTAAACTTGTGCTCACTGCTCATACGCAAGGATTGCGGGGTGATCTTCTTAAAGTAGCCGCCCGCTGTAAAGAACAGGGTGCACGGATATTCGGGCACGGTCTCCTCTTTCTCTTCCGCCTCTTCTGCAAGATCGGTTGCATAGATCAACTGTGTTTTACGCGGTTGACCGTACTTTTTCGACACGGCGCGCAACTCGTCGATGATGATCGCCTTGATGCGGCGAACGTCACCGAGCGTCTTTTCCATTTCGGCGATCTCCGCTTCCAGACGTTCGACTTCCTCCAACCGCTTCAAAATGTATTCGCGGTTCAAATGGCGCAGTTTGATCTCCGCCACGTATTCCGCCTGGATCTCGTCGATGCCGAAGCCGATCATCAAATTGGGGATAACTTCCGCTTCTTCTTCCGTCTCCCGTACGATGCGGATGGCTTTGTCGATATCGAGCAGGATCTTCTGCAAACCTTTCAGCAAATGCAGTTTATCCTTCGCACGGTTCAGATCAAACACCACGCGACGGCGGACGCATTCCATACGGTAACCCGTCCATTCTTCGAACAGCGCACGCACGCCCAGTACCTGCGGCACACCCGCGATCAGCACGTTGAAGTTACAGCCGAAGGAGTCCTCCAAGGGGGTCGCGGCATACAGTTTATTCATCAACTTGTCGGGATCGGTGCCGCGTTTCAAGTCGATCGTGATCTTAAGACCTTTCAGATCGGTCTCGTTACGGATATCGTTGATCTCCCGCAATTTACCCGCCTTGACCAATTCGGTCACCTTGGAAACGATGGCTTCCACCGTGGTGGAATACGGGATCTCGGTCACGTCGATGCAGTTGTTCGCCTTGTCGTAAGCGTACACCGCACGTACCTTCACACTGCCGCGTCCCGTTTCGTAGATCTTTTCAAGATCTTCACGGCGATAGATCAGTCTGCCGCCGCTCGGAAAATCGGGCGCTTGCAGGGTGGAGAGAAGGTCGTGATCCTTATCTTTCATCAAGGCGATGGCGGTATCGCACACCTCCGTAAGATTAAACGAGCAGATGTTGCTCGCCATACCGACCGCGATACCGAGGTTGTTGTTCACCAGGATCGACGGAAAAGTGACCGGCAACAGCGACGGTTCTTTCATCGTCGCATCGTAGTTGTCGACAAAATCCACCGTCTCTTTATCGATATCGCGGAACAGTTCCGCCGCAATGGGTGCCAGTTTCGCTTCGGTGTAACGGGAGGCGGCGCATTCGATATCCGAAGAATACGCCTTACCGAAGTTACCCTTGGATTCCACGTACGGATGAAGCAACGCTTCGTTACCGCGGGAGAGACGCACCATCGTATCGTAAATGGCGGCATCGCCGTGAGGGTTCAACCGCATGGTCTGACCTGCAATGTTCGCCGATTTGATCAAGCCGCCGGTCAAAAGTCCCATTTTATACATCGTATAGAGCAGTTTGCGGTGAGAGGGTTTGAAACCGTCGATCTCGGGGATCGCGCGGGACATAATGACACTCATCGCATACGGCATATAGTTTTCTTTCAAGGTGTCGGTGATCGCCTGCTGTTCCACTTCGCCCGCGCCTGCGATATGCGCGTTGGACGGCAGTTCATTCACCTGCGGCACCGTCGGTTTTTTCTTCGAAGCCATTGGTCTGTCCCCTCCTCTCACTCAAGATCCAACATATCCAGATAATCCGCACCGTGTTCCGCGATCATGCGTTTGCGTCCGTCAAGGTCGTCGCCGAGCAGGACGTCAAACAGGAACGCCGTCTCCTCCACGTCGGCGGGGTTGACCTTCACCAAACGGCGGGTGGCAGGATTCATGGTGGTGAGCGACATCATGGCAGGCTCGTTTTCACCAAGTCCCTTCGAGCGCTGAATGGTGTATTTCACATCCCCGATCTCATCCAGGATCGCGGTCTTTTCCGCTTCGTTGTACGCAAAATAGGTATCGGTCTTGGTGTTGATCTCGTACAACGGCGTTTCCGCAATGTACACGTACCCCTGTTCGATCAGCGTCGGTGTTAAGCGGTAGAGCATCGTCAATATCAGCGTGCGGATCTGGAAACCGTCTACGTCCGCATCGGTACAGATGATGATCTTGGAGAAACGCAGAAGCGAGAGATCGAAGGTGGAAAGATTCTTATTCGCCTTCGACTTGACCTCCACACCGCAACCCATCACCTTCAAGAGATTCACAATGATCTCACTTTTGAAGATCTTATCAAACTCCGCTTTCAAACAGTTCAATATCTTACCGCGCACGGGAATGATCGCTTGAAATTCCGAATCGCGTGCCTGAATACACGCGCCCATAGCCGATTTACCCTCCACGATAAACAGTTCACGCTGCGTAACATCACGGGTGCGGCAATCCACGAAACCCGCCACGCGGGACGCGAGGTCGTTACCCGATTGCAACACCTTTTTCACGTCGATACGCGTTTTTTCCGCTTTTTCGCGACTGCGCTTATTGATCAGCACCTGTTCGGTCATGCGATCGGCTTCCGCCTTGTTTTCGATGAAATAGACCTCAAGGTTATGACGCAAGAACTCGGTCATCGCCTCTTGAATAAATTTGTTGGTGATCGCCTTCTTGGTCTGGTTCTCATACGACGTTTGGGTGGAGAACGAAGAGGATACCAACACCAAACAATCCTGCACGTCCTGGAAGGTGATCTTACTCTCGTTTTTGAGATATTTGCCGTTTTGCTTCAAATACGCGTCGATCTGTGCCACAAACGCGGAACGCACCGCCTTTTCGGGTGAGCCGCCGTGTTCCAGCCAACTGGAGTTGTGATAATACTCGAGTAACTCCGTTTTGTTGGAACAGCAAAACGCCACGTTGAATTTGACCTTATACTCCTCTTTGTCCGCACGGTCACGTCCGCGGCGCTCGCCCTGCCAGAACTGCACGTCGGTGAGGGTGCCCGCTGCGGTGAGTTCCTTCACGTAATCGACGATGCCGTTTTGGTAACAGAACTCCTCCTCTTCAAAACTGCGGCCGTTTTGACGGCGCAGTACCAAGAGAAGATTCGGGTTGACGATCGCCTGACGGCGCAGAATATCGCGGAAATACTCCACCGGCACCGCAATGTCGGTAAACACTTCCAGGTCGGGTTTCCAGCGAATGCGGGTACCCGTATCCTTCTTGGTATACGGCTCCTTTTGAAGGCCGCCGATATTTTCACCCTTTTCAAAATGCAGGGTGTATTTGGTGCCGTCGCGGTGCACCTCCACGTCCATATATTCCGAAGAATACTGCGTGGCACACGCGCCGAGACCGTTCAAACCGAGCGAGAACGCATACACATCGCTGTTGTTTGCATCGTATTTACCGCCTGCATACAGTTCGCAAAAGATAAGTTCCCAGTTAAAGCGGTTTTCTTTCGGGTTAAAATCCACCGGCATACCGCGCCCGAAGTCCTGCACTTCAAACGAGCCGTCCTCGTAGTAGGTCGTCACGATACGGGTGCCGTAACCCGCACGCGCTTCGTCGATGGAGTTCGAAAGAATTTCAAATACCGCGTGTTCACACCCTTCGAGACCGTCCGAGCCGAAAATAACGCCGGGGCGTTTGCGCACACGGTCGGCACCTTTCAGGGAGGTTATGCTTTCGTTATCATAGGTAGGTTTCTTGGCTGCCATACGTTCATCCGTCCTTCAATTTTTCCTATTATATTATATTACCCTATTTTGTGGCGGTTTGTCAAGAACTGTCCGCATTTTGTGGAAATACCGCCTTTTCTTATCATTTGGCGTCTTGTCTTGCATATTCTCTTCGACTGTGTTATAATTATGGATAGGCTGGCGGGAGTTGAACTATTTGCGGTTTCTGCCGCGCCTTTATTCACGCGGCTTTGCGCTCATTTTTGCAAGGCGACAGCCTTGCGGCAAATTCGCGCTTCGCCGCATAAACAAATGCGACGGGCAGAAACTCTCCGACCTGCAAAAGAGTTCAACTCCCGCCAGCCTAAGCGGCATATTTCGGCAAACGGCAACATACACTACCACTGACTTTTCGAAGAAGGCGGTGACAACGGTGGGACGATGGCGGCACATATGGCATACCGTGCGGGATTTTTTGAAACGCAATCAAGCGAACGCGGTGGAAGCATACGCCGCCGAAGCGGCACTGTTCGTGGTCATCTCCTTCTTTCCGTCGGCACTGTTGCTTTTATCGCTTCTCCCCCATCTGCCGTTTACCGAAGCGCAGATCACCAATACCTTCGTACAGATCATTCCCGCGGCGATCGCGGATTTTATGCAGAGCGTGGTGGAAGAACTCTACAATTCTCCGCGCATGTCGGTGACGGTCATCACAGCGGCACTGGCGCTGTGGTCGGCATCCAAAGGGTCGGTCGCGCTGATGCGCGGACTTGACCGCATCTACGGCATTCACCGCACCCGCGGATACGTGGTGTTGCGCTTGCTCGCCTCTTTGTACGTGCTGTTCTTTTTCGTGTTGCTCACGGTGATCCTTGCTTTTCTCGGCTTCGGCGGCATCGTATTCGATTGGCTCTCGCAGTTGTTTCCGCCCCTGGCGAACAGCGTGTTGCTCAAACGCGGGTTGCGCCTCGCCGTGTCGTTTGCCGTGCTGTTTTTGGTGTTTTGGCTTCTATACGTTGCCACCACACGCGAATGGACGCGGTGCCTGCGGCAAACTCCCGGCGCCCTGCTTGCGGCAGGCGGTTGGGTGGGGTTTTCTTCGCTGTATTCTTTCTATTTGAACAGTATCGGCGGGCAGTCGGCCTACTACGGCAGTTTGTCCATCGTGATGTTTTCCCTGTTGTGGCTGTATTTTTGTATGTATATCTTCTTCATCGGTGCCGAAGTCAACGTGTGGTTGCAAGAAGACCGCCACCGCTTCGACCGTTGGAGAAAGAAATAATCTTCCGTGAGGATGGATGTCAAAATGGAACGTGTAAAGAAGTTGTTACATCGGTACTTCATTCAGGCGATGGGTGCTATGGCCTTGGGGCTTTTTGCCTCTCTGCTCATCGGTACGATCTTCACCGCACTGGGGATGATACCGCACTGCGAATTTTTCACCGTCATCGGTAAGTTCGCGCAAGCGATGGCAGGTCCCGCGATGGCGGCGGCGATCGCCTATTCGCTGAAAGCCGATCCCCTGGTCATCTTCTCGGCAGCGGCGGTCGGCAACGCCGCGAACTCGCTCGGCGGTGCGGGCGGTCCGCTCGCCGTGTTCTTCATCGCGATCGTTGCGGTGGAATGCGGTATGCTGGTTTCCAAAAAGACGAAGGTGGATATTCTGGTCACCCCCTTCGTGACCGTTTTGGTAGGCGGCGCGCTCTCTATGTGGATCGCCCCGTACATAGGCACGCTCGTCGGCTACATCAGTGAGTTCATCGGTTGGGCGGCTTGGCAAGCCCCGCTCGTCACGGGCATCATCGTGTCGGTCGTGGTCGGCATCTGTCTCACCCTGCCCATCTCCTCCGCCGCCATTTGCGCGGGGTTAGTGCTGACGGGCAGTCACGCCGCAGTCGGCAGCAGCGAAGGACTTGCCATCGCGGGTGCGGCGGCGGTCGCAGGGTGCTGTGCGCAGATGATCGGTTTCGCCACCATCAGTTTCCGTGAAAACGGCTGGGGCGGTGTGGTGTCGCAGGGACTTGGCACCAGTATGTTGCAAATGCCGAACATTCTGCGCCGTCCGCAAATTTGGATCGCCCCCACGCTCACGTCGGCCATCACGGGCCCGCTCGCGGTGTGCGTATTTGATCTGCAGATGTACGGTGCCGCCATCAACTCGGGTATGGGTACGTGCGGTCTGCTCGGCCCCATCGGCATGGTGCTCGGTTGGCTCGATCCCGTGAACGGCTATCACGGGCCCGACATCGGTGCGCTTCAATGGGTCGGTCTGGCACTGGTTTGCTTTATTCTCCCCGCGCTGCTCTCGTTCGTGTTTAACGAGATCCTGCGTATGATCGGTCTCGTCAAAACGGGCGACATGAAATTGGATTGATCGGCAACATAAAACCCACCCGCCGTACGGCGGGTGGGTTTCCTTTTATTACGCCTCAAAGACGTCCGTATTATATCCGCCGGCACGGCACACCGCGCCGCCGTGTACGTCTTCGGTATCGTAGGTCACCGTTTGTTCCTCGCCTACGGCAAGGAACAGATAGTTGTCACTCCAATAGGTGGGCAGTATCCGCTCACCCGTTTGCACGTCCAACAAATTCAGTGCCACCATCACGGCGGGCGCTTTTCCGACGTTGCGCACCGTGACCGCCCCGTCGACGTGTTCGACCTGAAGTCGTGTCGGCGGCAGGTCGGCCAACACGTTCGCGGCATCGGGCGCATACAGCCACTCAAAATTACGGTAGCGCTCCTCACCCACCGTCACGACGGTGCGCAGAAGCACCGTTTCTGCACCTGCCGTGAGCGGTGCGAATTCCCGCTGTCCGACAGCGAGCGTGTCGTAGGCTTCACACTTTTCCCACAGCAACGTGCCGTCAAGGGCAAACACCTCGCATCGTACCGTCACGCCGCGTGCCGTCTGCCCGCTGCGATTATCCAGCACCACCGCACCGCGTACGGGATCGTGATACGCAAAGAGCGGCTGATTGGCCAGGCGGGCTCCGACGTAACCGCCGTTTTGCGCGTAATAGTAATCGTACGTCTGGAAGGCAAAGCTCGGCATCACGGAGGAACTCATCCAAAGGAGCATACCGTTGCCCTCCGCCGCCCGCTCCGCCTCAAAAATGCCTTTAAAGGCTTCGTAGCAGAGCAACTGTGACTTTTTAACGAACGCTTCGAGCGAATCGTATGCACCGTACAGCTTACGCAGGCGATCCATAAAGATGCCGCACCGCTGGGCGCCGTTCACAATGAAGGCGTGCGCCGTCCACGCATCGTTGATCGGCCACTGATTTTCGGGACTCAAGAACGCCTGCACGCTTTCAAGCTCGGGAATATTGACCGTGCCGCGTTCGCTGTGCAGTTTTTTGCCCGTATTTTGGAAATAGAAGTTCCTTTCCATCGCGGTGTACGGACCGAAGCCGCTCACCACGTCGGCGGCGGAATGCGCAAGGTACAGCCGCTGCGGGTCTAACCGCGCAACCAGCGCGGGCAAAGCGCTTTTCAGCGGTTCGGTGGCGTAGCCCTCGTTGCGGGCACAGTACAGTGCGACCGACGGATGACGGCGCACCTTTTTCACCTTGTCCTCGGCGTTCGTCATAAACAGTGCAGGATCAAATGGCTCGGGACCGTCCGCGGGATTCGCCAACCAGAAATCGTCCCACACCATCACACCGTACTTGTCGCACGCCTCGTAAAACGCCGTATCGTTGGTCTGTCCCACCCAGTTGCGGATCATATTAAAATGCATATCGCGATGTAAACGCAGTTTAACGTCGTAATCGCGTGCATCGTTGCGGGAGGTGGCGTCATCCATGCCCCAGTTGCCGCCCACACAGCACACGCGCCGTCCGTTCACGAGGAGCGAGAGCACCTCCCCTTCCACGGGATACTCCATGCGGCGCACGCCGAAACGGAAGGTCTTCTCATCCGATACGGCACCGTTCACCGTAAGGGTGACGTGCGCGGTATACAGCGACGGCTCTCCGTACCCCGCAGGATACCACAGCCGCGCGTGGGGAATTTCGATATTTTCCATCGTGATCTCACACGTATCATAAGGCGACACGGTGATCTCTTTTGCAAATTCGCCCACGCCGTCGATACGGCAGGCAAGCACGCCCGTCGCCGCTGCGGCGGCATTTTTCACCTCGGTGCGGAAGGTGAGCGTCGCATCGTTCGTCACGTAGTCGATCCTCTCCGTTTCAAACCACGGGTCGACCAGACGCCGATCGGCGGTATAGGTGAGATACACGTCCTTGTAGATACCGACACCGCGACCGCTGACCGTGTTGATCCAGTCCCAGCCGACGGTCGCCGCCAGGCACGGCTCGTCCAATCCCGTTGCACCGCCGTTGACGAATTCAGGGAATGCAAGCCCTACCCGTTTTTGCTGACCGGGGAAATCGTTGCAGTGTACCAACACCGCGAGCGTATTCGGTGCATCCCAACGGAGCCGCTCCGTAACGTCCCACGTCTTCCGCAAAAACGCACCTCGGATATCGCCGAGGTACTCGCCGTTCAGGAAGACCTCGGCTTTCCAATTGATCGCATCAAAGTTCAGCCACACACGCCCGTCCCGCTTGGCGGCGTCTGCCGTGAAGGTGTGACGGTACCACCAGTCGGCGGTAAAGAAGGCGTCGGAATGCTGTAAAAAATTTTGATCGTTGTTGTATTCACACACCGCACCCGCCGCCATATACGACGCAAGCACCGTGCCCGGCACTACGGCGGGCATCCACGCTTCATCGTCGAAATCGGCACGGCTGACGGCGTACCCGTCTGCCGCGACTTCGGTGGCACGTTGCAGCTTCCACGGTGCGGCGGACGGGAGACGGTCGCCCTCCCCCATCACCTGCCAGCGGCGCAGCACGTAGTGCTCTCCCACCGCGCGGTGCAGGGAGAGCTTCAAAAACCGTGCCGCGATCGTAAGCGGTATCCGCTCGGCACCGCCTTGTCCGTGCTCGGTATCGTAACACGGCGTCCACGCCGTACCGTCGGACGAGGCAAGGAGCGAATACGCCGCGGCGTATTCGGCACCCCATTCCAACACGATCTCTTCTATGTCGCTCGTCGTACCGAGATCCAACGTCAGCGATTCTTCGCCGTTGCCGCCGCTCGTCCAGCATTGGTCAAAGTGATGATCCGCACGGCGCAGCAACGAGCGATGATCGGTGTCGATCAGATCAAACTCGCCGAGCGCCACACCTGCCTCGCCGTTCGTATCGAAACATTCAAAACGAAAATGCGTGTACGCCCCGTCCGTTTGCACGGGCAGGATGGCTTCGGGCGTGAAGTATGTATACGCGGTCGGTGCCGTATAACGGCGCTCGTCCGCCGCGTGCTTTTGATAGTCCAGTTCGACGAAGGTCACCCCGTCGTTCGAGGCGGAGAGTCGCCATTCCAGCGGCTTTCTGTCCCGCCCGTCCAACGCGGCAAACATACGGTAGCACGCCACCTCAACGGGCGCTTCAAACACCACGTCAAAGTGAGTGTGCTTGTGCGGGCTGTACCACGCCGTGTCGTTTTGTTCTTCCAAAATATGCCGAATAGTCGGATCACCGTGCCGTTCGGTCAGGGTGTACGGCACGGGTGTCCCGTGATCGCAGGGGTTGCCGCTCGTCACCAAATGACCGCACTGATCCTTGTTGGCGGCCGAGGAATGCCATACCATACGGTTGCGTGCGATATCGCATCTCATACCCATCACTCCTTCACATTACCCAATAACCGAGCACACCCGCCGCAATACCAACGAGTGCGCCCACGGTGACGTCCCATTCGTCGTGCACGCCGCCTATCACGCGGGTAGCACACAAGAGCACGCCCATCACCGCAAGCAGGGCACCGAGCGGCGGTATCAGCCACCACACGGTGACGGCGATCACCCACACCGAAAAGGCGTGGCGGCTGGGCATCGCACGACCCTTGGTGTCTTTTTTAATCAGCGGGTCGATATCCAGCCGTTCATACGGGCGCGGACGGTCGATCAGCCGCCTTGTCAGCGACACCAGCGTAAGCGACGAAGCCGGCACCCACAGTGCCCGCCACGGCACCAACCCCGATATCCGCCAAATAAACGCAATAACGGCGGGATAGCACACGTAGACCGCGGCGGTCAGCACGCGGTCGATACAAGGTATCCAGCGAGCGCGCCCCCCGCGAAACGGCGCACTGATGCGCCGATACCGTTCACTCGTCATAGCGTGCCCCCCTTTTTTCACTACCTTACTTTCAAAAGCATTTTACCACAAATACATCCGTTATGTCTATTGTTTTTACAAATTTCAAAACGGATCATAGCCATGCTACTGTATCCGTCGGTAAACGCCGTCTTGACGTTCCATCAACTTTTCTCCGATCATATCTCGCCGAAGGGTACAATGATCGTCATAGTACCGATTCAATATCGCATTCACCTCGGCTTCGGTGTACGTGCGATCCGTGTCGAACGCTTGAACGATCTCTTCCAGTATGATCCGCTCTTTTTTTTGCTGTGCCGGAATTGCCTTTAGTCGGCCGTACTCAAAAAAAGCATCGATCACTTTCTTGCGGTACGCCTCGTCACGCTGTTTGTGCAGTTCTTCTTCGTCCGATCTTTCCGATATGATGTCTATGATCGCGGTATGAAAGATCTCTCTTTTCAGAGAATACATCATATAATATTGGCTCTTGTAGCTGCTTACAACGCCTGCTTCAGCCAGTTTTTTCAAATGAAACGATACGGTGGACGGCGTGATACCCAACCGCTGGGCTAATCTCTCCACGTACATATCTTCAATGGCAAGCGATCGCAGTATCTGCAGCCGAGAACGATCCGCCAAGCATTTGAACAAACGAACGACATCGGTCTCCGTCATGTTGTTTCCCCTCCTATGCGCCGCCATTCACGGCGTATCGTTTCAACGGTTTCCAGCTTAATACTCTCGATGTGGCTCTGTCGCGCGTTACCGTGCGTGACCGCCTTATCGTATGCAACCGACCACCCCGTAGGAAGTTGCTCCAGTTTGGTCGTAAAGAAGCGTGCCGCCTCCTCCGCATTATCGTTCACCTTTTCCGCTGTCGCCAACACAGCCTTGAATATGTCATACACATTGGCGCGTATTCGCTCAAAACACGCTTCGTCCGCGCGCTCGTCCGCCCGAAGCGCCTCCTCTTTTTTTGCACACGTCTGTGCCCGTTCGTTGAGGAATTGCATCATTTCATGGTTTTTCATTGGTACTCATCTCCTTATATTGCCGCGATCTGATTTTATTTATATCAAATCAAATTGCGTTTGTCAATATCCAATTTGATATTTATCGAATTATTTTTTGAAAAAAAGAAGAGTTTTCATACAACTCTTCTTTATACAGGTCTTTTCGGCGTCCTATCCTCACAGCGGTTTTCGCGCCCGTGTGGCAACAAACGTGGGCACGTTATGCTCGTGAAACGCTCCTGCGCCGTTGGTGTCTTCATACAGATCGGTCAGTACAAAACCCGCACGCAACTGACCGCCCAATTGTTCTTCCAACGTGTGAGAAAACTGCAATCCCATATCCTGCTCTTCGCAATACGCACGCTGTTGTGCATTGGTCAGCGGATCAAACGGCAGGGTGTTTCTAAGACAACCCTCGTCTTCTAAATCAAATGCCCAGTAGATACCCGTATCCAGACCGCACAGCAAAACACCGCCCGGCTTCAGCACACGGAAACACTCGCGAAAAATGGGCTCCACCTTTTGCACGTAGTGATTGGATACGGGATGTACGATCATATCAAACGTATTATCTGCGAACGGCAACGGTGCAGTCATATCCGCTTTGACTACCGTTATGTCATACCCTTCGCGTTGCGCCACCGCCCGCTCTGTCGCCAATTGTGTTTCGGAAATATCGAGTACAGTGCATCGTGCGCCGCGGGCGGTCAAAAGCGGCATCTGCTGACCGCCGCCCGCCGCCAATCCCAATACGGACTTCCCTTGCACGTCGCCGATCCACGCCTTCGGGACTGCCCTCACGGGAGTTAATTTCACCACATATTCGCCCTGCTGTGCAGCAATGTACTCTTCATGCGTGATCGGTTGCGCCCACGGCAATCCGTATTGCGTGATCCACCGCTCAATACATTCTTTGTTTTTCTGCGTATATTCACTCATCATCATTTCTCCCGGAAAATGCAGCGATAATAATCCGTTTCCAAGATCTTCGCCGCGATCTTAAAGCAGTTGTTCACCCGCGCCTTCCTATCCGTGCAATACTGTTGTGCCGCTGCGCCGTTCGCAAAATAGTCCGTTGCCGTCACGGTGAACTCGTCGGTGTCCGCATTGTAGCGGCCGTGATCGGTCACGAACGAACCGTTATCGAAGATCACCAACCCTTCCGCTTTCGATAACATATCCTGCCCGATCAAAAGGCGGGAATCGTATTCGAAGCCGAACAGATTGAGCAACGTCGGCAAAATGTCTGCGGAATAGCACACCTTCTCCACCGTGGGCGGGTTCTCCGTGCCCGCACAGTAGAGCAAAAAACAGCTCTCATACAGTTCGAACGCGGTATCCACCGTGTGGCCGAGCAACTCTTCCCACAAAGCGTAGCGTCCGCCCGTTTCCTGTTCCAACCCGTAGGGATAGTGGTCGGGGGTGATGGCGATCACCGTCTTGTCCGCCACGCCTGCTTCGTGCAGTTGGGCGAGCAAGTGTTCCATCGCGCGGTCCAGTTCGATATTACAGGCATAGTACGCCTTCAGGGTGTCACTGCAATCCAAGCCTTCCACCAACGACCAGTTTTTCGCGACCATCGCGTTGGTCTCACGGTCGTAATCCAAGTGACCGCTCACCGTCATGTAGTACGCATGGAACGGCTCGTCCGCATTGAGATAATCGGGAAGGGAGCCCGCCACCATCTCAAGGTCGGATTGCGGCCACACGTTTTGTACGTACGCCTCCACCCCACTGCCCATGCCTTGGTAGACGTATCCCATATTGGGGTGAGACAGGTCACGGTGATAGTAGGAATGGCTGTTGTTATGATACGCCGCGACGTTTTGCACACCGCTTTGACGGAACAGATTGCCGAGGGCGTAGGGCATATAGTTATCGTACGATTCATAAAAACTCCACACACCCGCCTTAGGGATCAATCCCGTGCAGGCGGTGTACTCGCCGTCCGAGGTGGAGACACCCCAGATGGGAGTATAGAAGTTTTGGAAATCGAACCCTTCTTCCTGCATCTTGTAAAGCGTCGGGGTCAGCACGGGATCGATGGCGTACGGAGAAAATCCTTCCGCCACCACGTACACGAGGTTGTACCCTTCGTACATACCCGTGTACGCATTCTTTTCGGTAGGCTGTTTTTGGGCAAAGTACGTATGCATCGTTTTGAGCGTTTCATTCGTTTCGCTCTCGGCCAGTGCCGCAAAGTCGATATCCGACACGTTCGCCCCTTCCGTCGGCACGGCGGCCGTGGGAACTTCCTTTTCCAGTTCCAATTTTTGCGGAACTCCCAGCAGATTGTAATACACGTCCAGCACCTCGGTGCGTAAAAGACCGAATTCCCCCACTGCGTCGTTCGGATCAAACAAGCCTGCCTGCGCCGCCGAAGCCTGCGGCATTGCGGTGATAAGCAGCGGCAACACCGCCTGCACCGCCAACAGCGCGCCAAACCTCAAAAAGCGACGGGAGACGGGATACACCGTGCGGGACAGGCGCCCCGCAAACACAAAGTACAACACCATTGGCAACGCCAGTGCCAGCAAGATCAAAATCGAATTGAGAATGGTCGCCCACACGTTGCGCGCCATATCCCCCGACAACACCTGCGTGACACCGCCCGACGTCAGCGAATACACAATGAGATATTTATTGAAAAAGCGAAAATACACCGCCTGCGTGGTATACAGCACAAAGAGGAACGCGACCGTTATCCCTTCCGCCACACGGCGGGCACGGGGCGAAAACAAGGAGCAAAAACCCGCAAACAACACACCCGCAAGCAAGGAGTACAGCAACACAAAGAGCAACCCGCTGTCAAAAAATACAGGACAGGTCAGTCCTCGCAACACCAATTCCATATACAGAATAATGGCTACAAACACCGCCGCCGCAGGAATACGGCGTATGTTGGCTTGTATATTCACGGGGCGACTCACTCCTTGTGTTTAAAGATGATCTTATTATATCACATAATATAAAAAATTGCTACTGTTTTTTGAGAAATACGTATTCTTGCAAAGGTACATAGGGTGAGTAGAGAAACCCTAGGGTGAGCATTCAAACCCGAACTCCGTTTTTGAAAGGCGGATTTTCACTCACCC
>CAZESL010000032.1:0-21955 GCA_964515215.1 uncultured Eubacteriales bacterium | reverse complement strand
CCGGTAAGATCGAGTACCGTCTGGACAAGACCAACATCATCCACTGCCCGATCGGCAAGGTGTCCTTCGGTGTGGAGAAGTTGCAGGAGAACTTTGATGCGCTCCTGAACGCCATCGTCCGTGCGAAGCCCGCGGCTGCGAAGGGTCAGTATATCCGTACTTGCTCGGTCGCGTCCACCATGGGCCCCGGCGTCAAGATCAACCCGGCTCGTCTGGGCGGCTGATCTTAAAAACTGATACTTGACAGAGTACGCTCTGTTTGGTATAATATGCAAAGTGCCGCAAGGCACACGCTGTTCTTCCACAGACAGCAGGTAAGCATCCGCTTGTAAGTCCCGTGGGACGCCTGCCGAGGCAGAGCATTACAGTATATTCTGTAATCATGCCCTTTTGTGGAAACGCAAAAGGGCTTTCTTTTTGGATGTAACAGCACCATCCAACAGCGGATTACCGCTGTATTAACAGGAGGTGAAACCATTGGCTAGTGAGAAGATTTTGCAGGAAAAGCAAGCGTACGTTGCCACCCTGACCGAAAAGTTGCAGAACGCCGTTGCCGGTGTTATCGTGAGCTACAAGGGCATCACGGTGGAACAGGATACCGCGCTGCGTCGTAAGATGCGTGAAGCCGGTGTGGATTACGCGGTCGTGAAGAACACCATGCTCCGTCGCGCGGCAGAAAATGTCGGCTTGACCGAGTTGAACGGCGTTCTCGAAGGCAGCACCGCTCTGGCGGTCAGCACCGATTACACCGCCGCCGCCAAGATCCTGTGCGAGTACGCCGAAAAGAGCGACACGTTCGAAGTCAAGGCCGGCTTTATTGACGGCGAGGTCATCGATGCCGCTCGCGTGCAGGAACTGTCCAAGCTCCCGAGCAAGGAAGGCCTGCTCTCGATGTTGCTTAGCGTCTTGAACGGCCCGATCCGTGGTCTGGCTGTCGCGCTGAACGCGATCGTCGAAAAGAACGGCGGCGAAACCGCTTCTGCTGATGAGGCTCCCGCTGAGGAAGCTCCCGCTGCAGAAGAGGCTGCTGCCGAAGCCCCCGCTGAGGAGGCTCCCGCTGCTGAATAAGCAGCCGCAGAATACGGGATATGCCCGTGCTGCACATACCGCCCCGGCGGTACATTAAACAAAACATTACAAACAATGGAGGGTAATACCATGTCTGAGAAAATCACGAACATGATCGAAGAGATCAAGGCTCTGAGCGTTTTGGAGCTGTCTGAATTGGTGAAGGCTATCGAGGAAGAGTTCGGCGTTTCCGCTGCTGCTCCCGTGGCTGTCGCTGTGGCTGCCGGCCCCGCTGCCGCTGCCGAAGAGAAGACCGAGTTTGACGTTGTGCTGGCGGATGCCGGTGCTGCGAAGATCGGCGTTATCAAGGTTGTCCGCGAGATCACCGGTCTCGGCCTGAAGGAAGCGAAGGAACTCGTTGACGGCGCTCCGAAGAACGTCAAGGAAGCGGTTTCCAAGGAAGAAGCCGAGTCCATCAAGGCGAAGCTGGAAGAAGCCGGCGCGAAGGTCGAAATCAAATAAGATTTCTCCCAAGAGCAATCAAAAGGACGATGTGTGCAAGCACATCGTCCTTTTTACGTTTTTGGCGACTTGCGGGGAAACTTGTAGGGCAGGGCCTTGGTCCTGCCGTTTCGGATGTCGACATATCGTAGAAAATCCCCCAGTCTCGCGCGATATAGGGAACCGCGCGAGACAGCCCTCTTTAACAAGGGGGCCAAAGGTCACAGTGATGCTTGTATCGGAGTGCGTATCACGTCGCCGCAAGTAGGTGCCCGCCTGCGACAGCAAACGTTGTAGGGGCGGCATCCTCTGACGCACTGTCCGGGTTGTGGATCATAGTGCGAGATAAGTGGTTGGTTTATGGGGGTACCAAAGCGGAAAATACAATAATTTGTAATATAATGCACTAATTATACTGTTTGTATTGGCTTTGCTGTGCTTGTCGCCATGCCGTGGGAGACTCTCCCGTGGCTTCGCGAAACGTCTTGGTAAAATAACTGGCATCACGAAAACCGCACAACTCACCAATGTGTGCAACCGAGTGGGCAGTGGCAGTGAGATACTGTTTGGCTTTGGCAATGCGTATGCGGCGCAGTTGTTCCATCACCGAGACACCCTGCGCCTCGCGGTAACGGTGACATAAGGTGTATTTGCCCATCCCCATGGATGCGGCAATTTCGTCGAGGGACAGATCACGGTGAAACCGGTTTTCAAGCAACTCATCCACGCGCTGTGCCAGCGGTGCGGCGGGCGAAAAGCGGGCGTTCAGCAGGTCGCACAAGAGAGAATAACCCGCCGCCGAGCGGGAAACGGGGGTACTGTTTTGACAACACAGAAGATAAAAATCTTCGAAACAACGGGTAAAGGAGGCGGTGACGTCCCACCAAAAATGCGTGCCGACACCGTAAAGATCCAACAGGGAATCACACCCCCAAAAGCAGAACCACGCCGTTTCAAAGGTGTCACCTACGGCGCGGTATGCCTGTGCCACGTCCTGCCGCATAAAGCAACCTTGCCCTGCTGTGAGAGTGCGTGCTTCACCGGCTATGACAAAACGGCCGCAGCCCCGCGTCACCCAGATGAATTGGTGATAGGTCAATCCTGCGGGACGGTCGATAGTCTCCTGAGGACGCTTTGTCCCTGCGCTTTGCACCACCAACGGTAGGGGGTATTGACTGCGGAATTTCCGCAGATTGTAATTGGTTTCGAAGAACATACGCAACATCCTTATATTTATGCAAGTATTTTTCATTGTAATACGAAAAAATTAACAATATAATTATATCATAACATTTTTTGCAATACAACCCCAAAGGAGGCACAAGGATGAAAGAAAACGAAAAACGCGCACGGCGCACCCCGATGCTCGGTGCCGCGTATTATCCCGAAACGTGGGACGAGTCCGAGCAGGAACACGACATCAAAATGATGGTGGAATCCGGCTGTAACGTGATGCGGATGACCGAGTTTGCGTGGCATAAGATGGAACCGCGTGACGGTGAATTCGATTTTTCGTGGCTTCACCGCGTGATGGACAAATTGTGGGCGGCGGGCATTTCGGTCATTTTGGGCACGCCCTCGGCGACCCCGCCGCGCTGGCTACAAAAAAAGGATCCCGCGATGTATACGGTACAGCACAACGGCATTCAAACGGTTCACGGTGCGCGCCGCAACTGCTGTTCCAACAACCCGACCTATCGCTACTACAGTGCGCGTATCGCCGAAGCGATGGCGAAGGAGTTTGCCGATGATCCGCGGGTGGTCGGCTGGCAGATCGACAACGAGATCAACATCAACGGCGAAGGCTGTTTCTGCCCGCATTGCCGCCGCTTGTTCACCGACTACCTGCGTGAGAAATACGGCACGGTGGAAAACCTGAACGAACAGTGGGATATGGAAACCTGGAGCCAGTATTACGACGCGTTTGAGGATATCCCCGCCCCCTCCTCCGCCGAAGCGTGGCATCATTCGCATTTGCGGCTTGAGTGGAAACGGTTTCAAGGGCAGTCGCACGTGGATTTTATCAAGATGCAGGCCGACATTCTGCACAAGTACGTAAAAGCGCCCGTCGGCACCGATATGATGCCGATCCACAACATTGACTACGAAAAGGTCGCGGAATTTGCGGATGTGATCCAGTTTAACCACTACCGTGACGAGGGCAGTTTGTGGGAGGTACTGGTGTGGTACGATTATATTCGCACCCTGAAAGACCGCCCGTTCTGGAATACCGAAACCTCTACCTGCTGGAACGGCGCGCATTTTATACCGAATCTGATCCGTCGGGAGGGGTTCTGCCGCGCCTTGTCGTGGTTGCCGATCGCGATGGGCGGCGAAGCGAATCTCTACTGGCTGTGGCGGCAACATCGCGCGAGCCACGAATTGATGCACGGAGCGGTGTTGTATGCCAACGGCCGTCCGATGCACACCTTCGGCGAGGTGCAACAACTGGCAGAGGAATATGCACGTTGTGCGGAGTTCATTGGCGGCACCAAGGTGCCCGCTGACCTCGCGATGATGATCGATGCCGACAGTTATATGATGCAGGACGTGCAGCCGATCTACCCCGACGACGGTTGGCTGTATTACACCCGCACCCGCGGTCTGCACACCTCACTGCGGGAATACGGCGTGCGCCCCGACCTCATCGCTCCGAGCCACTCGTTTGATGGCTACAAGATTTTGATGACCCCGTTTATGCCCTCGCTCGAGCGGGAGGGGCTGTACGACCGCATTGAGGAATGGGTGAAGGCGGGCGGCACCTGGGTGGTCGGCCCGATCACCGACATTCGCAACGCCATCGGCGGACATTACGTGAAGGCGGCGACCGGTCGACTGGAGGAATGGACGGGCGCCACGATGACCGATCAGATCCCCGACAAGGATAACCACGTCACGTGTAATTGGAAGGACGGTACCGCGTTCTCCGCCTACGGTATGTTGCAACTGTTCGACGATCTGCCTGCCGATTGTGAAGTGCTCGCTTCGGTCACGGGCGGGGTGTATCCGTCGCTTTCGGGCAAAGCGGTCGCGTTCCGCAAGCCGTTTGGCAAGGGACAGATCATCGTTCTCGGCACCACGCCCGACGCGGCAGGCTTGGCACGGTTGCTGGACGTTGCGTGTGAATACACGCCCGTGCGTCGCTTCACGTTTGAGGGGAACGTCACCGTCGTGCCGCGCAAAGGCGCGGCAGGCGAAGGCCTCGCGGTGGTGGAACACCGCGGCGAGCCCGCCTCGATCACCCTCGATGAGCCGATGACCGATATCCTCACGGGCAATCGCTTGGAGGGTAAGGTAGAACTCAACCCCTTCGACGTGCTGATCTTGAAGAGATAAAACATACCCCTCGGCACAGAGCCCTCAGGATGGAATTTATGACACGTCACCCTTGACATGAGCGGCGGATAGTGATAGAATAACCTCAATAAATTGCTTGTAAAAGCAAAAAGAGGAGTGTTGAAAATGAAAAAACTGTTGGCATTACTGCTCGCGTTGGCGATGCTCATGTGTCTTGCGGCATGCGGTGAATCCGAAAAGCCGAAGGATGACACGGCCGCGACCACGACGACCACCACGACCGAGGCGGCCACTACGACCACCACCAAACCGCAAGAGGAAGAATTCGTGTTTGAAGAGGTCACGGTGCTGGATGATGAAAACTGTGTGATCCGCATCACCGAGATCGACGAGGACAACGATTGGGGCTATACGCTGAAGGCGTACTTCGAGAACAAGTCGGATGTTGATTATATGTTCTCGGTGGATGCTGCTACGGTTAACGGCGTTTCCGTGGATCCGTTCTTTGCGGTAGAAGTTGCCGCCGGCAAGAAGGCGAAAGAGGACATTTCCTTCGGTGACGTGCTGCCCGAGGGGGTAGATATTGGTGAATATACCGATATCGCGTTGACCTTCAGCGTGTACGATCCCGAGGATTGGGAAGCGGACGCGGTCGCCGAGGTGACCGCTCATGTGTATCCGCTCGGTAAAGATAAGGCGACGGTGTACACCCGCGAAGCGCAGGAGACCGATCAGGTGTTGGTGGATAGCGATCTGTTTACCATGATCGCCATTGGCACCGAAGAGGACGAACTGTGGGGCTACACCACCGATATCTACCTCGTCAACAAGTCGGACAAGGATCTGATGTTGAGCGTAGACGAAGCCTCTTTGAACGACTTTATGGTGGAACCCTTCTACGCGACGGTGCTGACCGTCGGCAGTTGTGCCTTCGGCGAGATCACGTGGCTGTACGGCACGCTGGAGGAGAACGATTTTGACACGGTCGAGAGCATCGAATTCACCCTCTCGGTGATGGATAGCAACGATTGGTTGGGCGACCCGCTGGCAGAAGAGACCGTCACCTTTACCCCGTAAAAAAAGGAATGGGCACACCCTCGGTCCAAAAGGCCGAGGGTGTGTTTTTATTGAATAAAGATTTAGCGATGAAGCGGTGTGCGCCGCTTGAAAAATGCCCAACGCGTGCGAGAACAAGGGGCGTTTGTGACATTTCGTTTGATATCATAGGCACAAAAAAGCGACAGAAACACATTCTGTCGCAGGGTCATGAGAGTTTGGGGTAGGGGGTACACTCGTTAGTCAACCCCAAAAGGTAGTCGGTCGAAGTATGGTACAGCGCCGCCAAGCGGATGAGCACGTCGGTCGGCACATCCCGCAAACCGCGTTCGTAACGGCTGTATTGCGGTTGCTTCATGCCGAGATACTCCGCCACTTGCCATTGTGAGAGATCGTGGTCTTCCCGCAGGTCGCGTATGCGCGGATAGTAGTTGTCCATACCGCTCTCTCCTTCATAACCGTTTGGTATTGACATAGTACCACAAAGGTGATATAATCATCTCAAATAATAACCAAATGGTTATAATTGGAGGGGTATGTATGAAGAAAATGTTGTCCATTCTGTTGACAGCGGTGTTGCTGCTGTCCCTGGTTCCTGCGGGGGTGGTGGAGTTTTCACTCACCGCATCGGCAAGTAGCGAAGGTGTGTATACGTACACTGTGAACAACGGTGTGGCTACGCTTAGGGGCGTGACTACAACCGAAAGCGGAGAGGTGATTATCCCGTCTACTCTCGGTGGCCATCCCGTGACGAGTATCGGGAAAGAGGTGTTTTACGGTTGCACGTCGCTCACATCGGTGAACATTCCTGACAGTGTGACGAGTATCGGGAATGAGGTGTTTTACGGTTGCACGTCGCTCACGTCGGTGAGCATTCCTGACAGTGTGACGAGTATCGGAGAAAGTGTGTTTTACGGTTGCACGTCGCTCACATCGGTGAGCATTCCTGACAGCGTGACGAGCATCGGAGGCGGTATGTTTTCCAAATGTACGTCGCTCACGTCGGTGAGCATTCCTGACAGTGTGACGAGCATCGGGAGTCAGGCGTTTTATGGTTGCACGTCGCTCACATCGGTGAGCATCCCCGACAGCGTGACGAGCATTTTTAGTGGTGCGTTTTCCACTTGTACGTCGCTCACATCGGTGAGAATTCCTGACAGCGTGACGAGCATCGGAGACAATATGTTTTACGGTTGCACGTCGCTCACATCGGTCGCCATCCCTGACAGCGTGACGAGCATTGGATATAATGCGTTTTACGGTTGCACGTCGCTCACATCGGTGACCATCCCCGACAGCGTGACGAGCATCGGAGACAGGGCATTTTATGGCTGTGACTCGCTTACGGTGGTAACGATTGGTAACGGCGTGACGAGTATTGGGTATAGTGCGTTTCAAAATTGTACGTCGCTCGGGTCAGTGACCATCCCCGACAGTGTGACGGACATCGGCCAGTCGATGTTTGCCGGCTGCACACGATTGCGGACCGCTGTGATCGGTAACGGTGCGGCAGAAATATCGCAATCGATGTTTGAAGGGTGCCAATTGCTCAGCACGGTGACCGTCGGCAGTGGGGTAATGAGTACCGTCGGCAGTGTGTTGAGTATTGGATACAAGGCATTTTACAATTGCGTGTCACTCAAAACCATGATCGTCCCTGCGAGTGTAACAAGCATTGGGAAAGAGGCGTTTTATGGTTGTATTTCACTTAAAACCATGATCATCCCCGCGAGCGTGACAAGCATTGGCATATCGGCCCTTCGGGATTGCATATCGCTTGGGTCGATAACTCTCCCCGACAGCGTAACGAGCATTGGGGATCATGCGTTTTCCGGTTGTACGGCGCTGAAAAGCGCAACAGTCGGTAACGGCGTGAAAACGATCCCGTACGGCGCGTTTTACGGGTGCAGCGCTTTGTCGGAAGTCGGGATCGGCAACGGCGTGACAAGCATCGGGAGTTCGGCGTTTTCCGGTTGCAGTGCGCTCACCAGTGTGTATTACAACGGAGATGAGAGCGGACGCGCCGCCATTTCCTTTAGCAGCGACAACGAGTACCTGACAAGGGCGGTTTGGTACTACGTGGGAGATTGCATCCATGCGTACGACAACGTGTGCGATAGCGCCTGCAATTTGTGCGGGGCCGTACGTGTTAACGCTCATGTCTACGCCCATAAAGGAGATTTGTACTGCGATGTCTGCGGTGTGTGGCGGTATATCTCCTACGTCATTGAGGGAGATACGATTACCGTGACAGCACTGGATCCGCAGGTGAGCGGTGCGGTGGAAATCCCCGCCGCGATCAACGGGTATCCCGTGACGGCGATCGGGGAGAGTGCGTTTTACCGCTGCACTGCCCTCACATCGGTAGCGATTCCGCAAGGGGTGACCACGATTAAAGCCGATGCGTTTTACCGTTGCAGTGGGCTTACGACGGTGACCTTGCCGGTTAGTCTGCAAACGGTGGGCGAGGGTGCCTTCCGCAGTTGCAACAGTTTGACGACGGTGTGGTATGACGGTTCCTTTAAGCAGTCCGGTGACATTGCCGTGGCGGAAGATAACGATTGCTTGACAGACATCAAATGGACGTGCACGGGCGGTCCGAAAGTCGAGATCATCGACGGTTGCTATTATGAAGACGGCAAGAAAGTGCCGTACGCAGGTTTGGTGCTCGTAGACGGTAACTACTACTATGTTTCGCAGGGTGCGCGTGTGGTAACGGGACGCTATTTGGCAAGCCGTTTCCACGGCGTCACAACCTTTACCAACGGTTATTACTACTTCGACGAAAACGGCGTGATGAACACCGCAGAAGCGGTGTTTGACGGATACTATTACGCCGACGGCGGCAAGTGTCTCCCGTTTGCGGGTCTGGTGGAAGTGAACGGCGACTACTATTACGTCCATCAAGACGGCAAGGTGAAGCTCGGTCGTTATTCCATTATAAAGCACAACGGTTTGAAAGCGAAAGGTATCTATTCCTTCGGTACCGACGGTAAGATGCTCATTAACGCGGTAGAGAACGGTTACTATTACGACCAAAACGGCCTTTCCGCGAGTTATCTCGGCTTGGTGAAGGCGGCGGACGGGTATTTCTACTACGTGCAGGCGCAGGGCAAGGTCGTGAAAAACAACCCGAGTTTCTTTGTCTCCAACACCAACGGTTATGTGGCTAAGGGGCGGTACGCGTTTGACGAAAACGGTCGTATGCTCACGGCATAAAACGGTGTGTTGAGCCCGGCAGAGTGATCTGCCACCGTAGGGGCGGCAACCGCCGCCCGTAAGCAATAACCTAACAACAAGGGTAAGCGAGTGATCGCTTACCCTTGTTTTGCGTTTATGCTGTTAAAAACTTGCCTTCCCTTTAACAAGGGGGCCAAGGGTCGGTGCGCCTTTCCAAGACGTGTGATCGGTCATGGTGCGGACGTGCGATGCACGCCCCTACAACGCCCGCCGTAGATATGCGGTCGGTCGTATAACGGGACGTCGAGGGCGCCGCCCCCACTGAACGCCGAATTCCGAACGCAAAAAAGGACGGTAGCACCGTCCTTTTACGTTTTCTTCGTTTGCACCGCCAATACGCCGCCGACTACCAGCAGAAGCGCGAGGGGTGTTTGCCACTGCAACAGTTTCTCCGCTTCGCCCAGCCACCACGCCGAGAGCAGTGCGCCGAACAGCGGAATGGCACATTTGTATACCGAGACGGCGGACACGTCGTTGTGTTTCAAGAGGAGTCCCCAAACGGTGTACGCCGCCGCCGAGAGGAACGCTAAGTACACGAGCACGCCGATACCTGCCGCCGACACGGTGAGCCGCCCGCCGAGCAGTGCGCCGCCCACGGCGAGTACCGCGCCGCCGAAAAAGAATTGCCAGCCGCTGAGCAACACGGGATCGTGTGCGGCGGAATACCGCTTGATCAATACGGTGGATACCGCTGAGGACACGGTGGAGAGAAGCAGAAACCCTTCGCCGTTCAGGGCGAAACGCCATTTCCCGCCCGCTATGTTCAAAAGCAGTACGCCGCCAAATCCCAAAACACACCCCCAAAATTTTCGAAGGGTGAACCGCTCGCACCGAAACACGAAACACGCAATGAGAATGGTGACACACGCGGACGAGCCGGTGATGATGGAGGAGTTGACACCCGCCGTGTGTGCGACGCCGATGTAAAACAGAAAATACTGCAACGCGGTCTGAAACAGTGCCAGCACGGCAATGGGACGCGCCGCCGCCTTCTTCGGCAACAGCGGTCGCCGCGACAGTGCACTGCCCGCGATCAGCACGAGCACCCCCGCCAAAGCAAACCGACAGCCCGCAAACAGGATCTGCGAGGCGGTATCCCCGCCGTCTACCTGAAACAAGCGGTAACCGATCTTGATGCAGGGGAAGGCACTGCCCCACAGCGCACAGCAGAACAGCGCCCACAGCCACGCGGTGCGCGCACCGAACACCCGCGCGCCCGCAAGGCGGCTCATGATGCCGCCTCCCCGAGCAATTCGTGACACAGCGCGAGCAGGGCGGGAGAGTTCGCCGAATTTTCAAACGTAACCGTTCCCGCACGGTCGGTGTCGTTCAAAAGCCCCGCTTCGGCAAGCCGTCGCTGTGTTTCCCGTGCGGTACCCACGCCGCCGTCAAATAGGGGTACGTTTTCGCCTATCACCTGCTGAATGGCGTCCCGCACCAACGGATAGTGGGTGCATCCCAACACCACCGCGTCGGGCACCTCGCCTGTAAGCGGTGCGAATAATGCGTGCAAATGTGCCGTGAGTCGCTCGCCCGCGACCACCCCTTGCTCAATGAGTTCCACCAATCCGTGGCAGGGGAGCACGGTAATGCGGGCATCCTCGTTGTACTGCGCCAGCAGATGTTCAAACTTCTCTTGTTTTAAGGTGAGGGGGGTCGCCATCACCAAAACCGAGGGGGAGGTTTTGGAACGGGCGGCGGGTTTGAGCGCGGGCTCAATACCAATGACCACGCGGTCGGGGAAACGCTCGCGCAGGGCGGCGATCGCCGCCCCCGTGGCGGTGTTGCACGCGACGACCAACGCTTTCACCCCTTCGCCAAAGAGGCGGGTGGCGTGGGAAAGGGTCAACGCCCGTACCTGATCGGTGCTTTTTTCACCGTAGGGGGCGTTGCGGGAGTCGCCGAAATAGCGAAAATCTTCGTTCGGCATCAATTTTCGCAATTCCCGCAATACGCTGATACCGCCGACACCCGAATCGATCACCGCAATGGGTGATGTCTTGTCCATACCGCCGCCCCCTTTCATTTTTAGTTAGTATACCAAAATCTGTATGAAAATGCAACCGTATCAAAAAATTTGTATAAACACTGGACTTTATACGGGAAATTGAGTATCATATAGGTATTGGAGGGATGCTTTGTGCGTTTGATGGTCATTGACGGCAATAGTTTGATGAATCGGGCGTTTTACGGTATTCGTCTGCTTTCGACGGTGGACGGGCGGTTCACCAATGCGATCGTCGGATTTTTGAATATGTTGGATAAGTTGCGCCGTGAGGCACAGCCCGACGGCATTGCGGTAGCGTTCGACGTCCACGCCCCTACCTTCCGTCACAAGTTGTATGACGAATACAAAGCGGGGCGGCACGCGATGCCCGATGAATTGCGTCAGCAGATGCCCGTTATTAAGGAAATATTGCCCTTGATGGGATGCACCGTGCTGGAGGCGGAAGGGTTTGAAGCGGATGACATTCTGGGTACACTTGCCCGTGCCGCGACCGAGCAGGGCGGCGAATGTGTGCTGGCGACGGGCGACCGCGATGCGTTTCAGTTGATCTCCGATAAAGTGACGGTGTTGCTTGCCGCCACCCGCGCGGGACAACCCGAAACGGTGGTGATGGACGAAGCGGCATTGCGCGAAAAATACGGGCTTACTCCCGCGCAGATGATCGACCTCAAAGCCCTGATGGGGGATGCCAGCGACCACATTCCCGGTGTAGCGGGGGTGGGTGAGAAGACCGCTCTAACGCTTATGCAACAATTCGGCGGGGTGGAGGCGCTCTACGCCGCACTGGACACCGCCGACCTGCGCCCCGCACTGCGCCAAAAACTGATCGACGGGCGGGACAGCGCGTTTTTGAGCCGTACGCTCGGCACCATTCGCACCGATGCGCCTGTTCCTACGGATGTGGCGGCGTATTGCAACCGTCCCGTTGAGCGGGCGGCGCTGGCACAAAAGTTGGCCGGCTTGGAACTGTTCAAGTTGATCGAGCGGTGGGAACTTACTGCGGTCGCCGTACCCGTGCAGACGGCAGATGTCCCCGATAAAGTCACCGAAGACGCTACCGTGGCCGAGGTGTGCGCGGCCGCCCGCGAAAGCGGTGCGGCGGATATGTTGCTGTGTGACGACGGTGTGCAACTGCTGGCGGGCGGCAAACGGGCGGTCGCGGCGGCGGACGACCCGCTGTTTTGCACGCTCTATACCGACGGCGCGGTGAAAAAGCGCACCCACGACTACAAGTCGCTTGCCGCGGCACTGTTACCGCTTACTCCGCAGGGCTTCGTAATGGATACGATGCTGGCGGTGTATCTCTTGAATCCGCTGGCCAAAGACTACAGCCTACAGCGCCTTGCTATGGAATACGCTCTGCCCGCCCTCTCCGAAGCGGAGCAGATGGCGGCGTTGGCGGACAAACTGGCCCCGCAGCTCGAAGAGCAGGGGATGGCGGCGTTGCTCACCGATATGGAGTTGCCGCTTGCCTTGGTACTTGCCGAGATGGAGCGGGACGGCGTGGCGGTGGATGCTGCGGGAATTGCGGCATTTGGCGAGTCGCTCCAAAGCGAGATCGCGGCACTGCAAAAATTGGTGTGGGATATGGTGGGATACGAATTCAACCTGAATTCCCCGAAACAGCTTGCCAAAGCGTTGTTTGAAGATCTGGGACTGCCTGCGGGCAAAAAGACCAAGTCGGGCTATTCCACCAATGCGGACGTACTGGAAAAACTGCGGGAGGATTATCCCGTGGTGGACGCCCTGTTGCAATACCGCTCGCTCGCGAAACTCTCCTCGACCTATTGTGAAGGTCTGCTCAAGGTGGTGGGCGAAGACGGGCGTATCCACTCCTGCTTCAACCAGACCGAGACCCGCACGGGACGTATCTCCTCGGCAGAACCGAATCTGCAAAATATTCCCGTACGCCAGGAACTCGGGCGGGAACTGCGCCGCTTTTTCCGCGCGCGGGACGGGTGGCAGTTGGTGGACGCCGACTACAGCCAAATTGAGTTGCGGGTGTTGGCGCACATGGCGGACGAACCGACCATGAAAGCCGCGTTCAACAGCGGCGAGGACGTGCACCGCATCACGGCGGCGCAGGTGTTCGGCGTACCCGAAGAGATGGTTACCCCGCTGATGCGCTCCCGCGCCAAAGCGGTGAACTTCGGTATCATCTACGGTATCGGTGCCCACTCGCTGTCGGAGGATATCGGTGTATCCTACGGCGAGGCAAAGGCGTATATCGAAGGATACTTGAAGCACTACGGCGCGGTGGCGGGCTTTATGGATAAAATGGTGGCGGACGCGAAAGAGACGGGTTACGCCGAAACCATCTTCGGGCGCCGCCGCCCCCTGCCCGAACTGCGGGCAAGTCAGGCGATGATCCGTGCCTTCGGCGAGCGGGTAGCGCGCAACGCCCCCATTCAGGGCACCGCGGCGGATATCATCAAAATGGCGATGATCCGCGTGCGCGACCGCTTGCGGCGCGAGGGTCTTGCGGCGCGTCTTATCTTGCAGGTGCACGATGAACTCATCGTCGAAGCCCCGGCAAACGAGGTCGACGCCGTGACTGCACTCTTGCAGGAAGAGATGGAGAATGCCGCCGTCCTCACGGTAAAACTCACGGTGGAAGCCAAGAGCGGCGACACGTGGTACGATACCAAAGGATAATTTTTCAAAAAACTCTTTACAAATGAAAAAAAGTGTGATATACTCGTGGGGCTAATGGGAAAACCCCAAGCGTGCCTCTTACCCGGACGGCGGAGAAACACCTCTTCGTGATTTCCTCGGGCTGGGTTCGGCGGCAAATATTTTAGAAAGAGGTGAAGTGCTATGATGTTGCCGGAGGAGAAAACCGCCATCATGCAGAACTACGCGATCCATGAGGGAGACACCGGTTCGCCGGAGGTTCAGATCGCTGTGTTGACGAAGCGTATTGCCGACTTGACCGAGCATCTGAAGACCCACAAGAAGGACAACCACTCCCGTCGCGGTCTGTTCAAAATGGTCGGCCGTCGTCGCGGTCTCTTGAACTATCTGCAGAAGACCGACATCGAGCGGTATCGTGCCATCGTTGAGAAGCTCGGTATTCGTAAGTAAAAAGTGCGTATGAGGCAGGTGGCATAAGTCCACCTGCCTCTTCCCGCTTTTTCAAAAGTCAAAAGTCGGGGTGTTTACGGTGTGTTTTAGCAGTGAAACGAGCCCGCTTCGGGGCGGGTTGGTTTTATTGCTAAAGCATTGTGAGGTCTCCGATGAGAAATAAAAAATTAACGGAGGAAAAGAACTATGTTTGAAAATGCACGCGTATTTGAAACCACGCTGGCAGGCCGCCCTCTGGTGGTCGAGACCGGCAAAATGGCGCAGCTCTCGAGCGGCTCCTGCTTGGTGCGCTACGGCGAAACGGTGGTCATGTGTAACGTGACTGCGTCCGCGAAACCCCGTGAAGGTGTGGATTTCTTCCCGCTTTCGGTGGACTATGAAGAAAAATTGTATGCGGTGGGCCGCATCCCCGGCTCGTTTATGCGCCGTGAGGGCCGCCCGACCGAAAAGGCGATCCTTACCTCCCGCGTGATCGACCGCCCGATCCGTCCGTTGTTTGCGAAGGATATGCGCAACGACGTGTCGCTGGTCTGCACCGTGATGTCGGTGGATCCCGACTGCCCGCCCGAGACCACCGCGATGATCGGTGCGTCCATTGCGATCTCCATCTCGGATATCCCGTGGGACGGCCCGATCTCGGGTGTCGTTGTGGGTATGGTGGACGGCGAGTTCGTTATCAACCCTACGGCGGAGCAGGAGAAGCGCTCCGAAATGCACGTGACGGTGGCGTCTACCGCCGATCTGGTTGCCATGATCGAAGCAGGTGCGAACGAGATCGACAACGATACCATGTTCGACGCCATTATGTTCGGTCACGCAGCGAACCAGCAGATCGTGGAATTCATCAAGGGTATCCAGGCAGAGATCGGTCGTCCGAAGTTCGCTTTTGAGTCGAACGATCCCGACCCCGCGATGTTCGAAGCGGTGAAGGAATTTGCGATCGAAAAGGTGCGCTACGCACTGGATACCGACGATAAGTTGGTGCGTGACGAGCGTCTGCGTCCCGTGTACGACGAGGTGCACGCCGAGTTCGACGAGCAGTATCCCGAGCAGGGTGCGAAGCTCGAAGAGTGCCTTTACAAGTTGCAGAAGTACGTCGTGCGCCGCTGGTTGCTCGACGACGGCAAGCGCGTGGACGGTCGCGGCATCAACGAGATCCGTCCGCTCGCGGCGGAAGTCGGCATTCTGCCCCGTACTCACGGTTCGGGTATGTTCACCCGCGGTCAGACGCAGGTGCTCACCACCGTGACCCTCGGTTCCACCGGCGACGCCCAGTTGCTCGACGGTATCGACGACGAGACCGAGAAGCGCTACATGCACCACTACAACTTCCCCTCCTACTCGGTGGGTGAGACCAAGCCGTCCCGCGGCCCCGGCCGTCGTGAGATCGGCCACGGTGCGCTGGCGGAGCGTGCGCTCGTGCCGGTGCTCCCTTCGATCGAAGAGTTCCCCTACACCATGCGTTTGGTCAGCGAAGTGCTGTCCTCCAACGGTTCCACTTCGCAGGGCTCCATTTGCGGTTCGACCCTCGCGCTGATGGATGCGGGCGTGCCGATCAAGGCGCCCGTGGCGGGTATCTCCTGCGGTCTCGTGACCGAAGGCGACCGTTTCATGACCATGGTGGATATTCAGGGCTTGGAAGACTTCTTCGGCGATATGGACTTTAAGGTCGGCGGTACCAAGAAGGGTATCACCGCCATTCAGATGGACTTGAAGGTGCACGGTCTGACTCCCGCGATCATCAAGGAAGCGTTGCAGAAGACCTACGATGCCCGTATGTATATCCTCGACGAGGTGATGCTGAAGGCGATCCCCGAAGTGCGTCCCGAACTGTCCAAGTGGGCGCCCAAGATGCTCTCCACCAAGATCGACGTGGACAAGATCCGCGAAGTCATCGGTAAGGGCGGCTCGGTCATTCAGAAGATCCAGGCGGATTGCAACTGTAAGATCGATATCGAAGAGGACGGCTCGGTGTTCATCTCTGCCATCAACGGCGACGATGCGAAGCGTGCGCTCTCCATCGTGGAGACCATTGCGAAGGATCCCGAGATCGGCGCGATCTACAAGGGCCGCGTGACTCGTTTGATGACCTTCGGTGCGTTCGTGGAGATCGCGCCCGGTAAGGAAGGCCTCGTGCACATCAGCAAGCTGGACGTCAAGCGTGTGGAAAAGGTGGAAGACGTGGTCACCGTCGGCGACGAAGTGATGGTCAAAGTCACCGAGATCGACGAGCAGGGCCGTTTGAACCTCTCCCGCCGCGATGCGCTCATTGAGGTGGAGGGCCTGACCCCCGAAAACAACGCGGATGAAGCGCCCCGCGGTCCCCGTCCGGCACGCCGTGACGGCGGTTTCCGCCGCGACGGTGCCCGTGATGCGCGCCGCTCGCGTCGCGACGACTGAAAATAACGCGGAGCGTTATTTTCCCCGAGTTTGCGCTTGCGTGACGGACACCGTGTCACGCATTTCGCCCGGTGGGCGAAACCGCACAAACGTCGCGAGAGAAAGCGCGATGCGCTAAAATCGTCCGAGTTTGTTGCTGGCGGGGCATAAATCCGACCCCGCATTTCGCCTGGCGGCGAAACCGCACAAACGTCGCGGGTGTATGAAAAAGGATAGAGAGCTGCCGCGTTAAGGTAGTGTTGTACAAATTGAAGAGTGCCAAGGCTCCCCTTGAAGATGCAAGGGGAGCTGTCGGCGTAGCCGACTGAGGGGATTTGAAAAATGACCCCGCCGTCTTTTTCGCGGCAAAAGCCGCAAAAAATCCACCTTCCTTGACAAAGGGGAGGCGATTTTACGCTCTTCGTTTGTATAAAACACCCTTAACGCCGCAGCTCTTTTTTTCTTTTTATTCGGGAGATACGTGTTATGAAAGCCATTTTATTCGATCCGGACGGCACATTGCGGATATTCGTGCGATGCTGGGTAAAAACCTCGCGGGGTGTGCGGCAGTGACCTTTCCCGACTTTGTGAAATATTCGTTTTTTACATAAAACAAGGTTCTGAATGTCTATGGTGCATATGTTGACGGTATGGTATACTGAAAAAGCAAATATTGCATATTACACAGCAAAAAAATGGCTTGTATCCAATGGCAACGTGTGCTATACTCAAAATGTGATAATGCACGATTTGTGCATAAAATGGGAGGAGTTTTTGTGAAAAAGCGCATTTTCTCTTGGCTTCTGTGCGTGGCGATGCTGCTTTCGGTGATGCCGACGGGCATCTTTGCGTTAGCGGAAGACGTCGCCACGGAGACGGCGGATATCGTGATCGAAAATTACGATTCCGTCACCGGCGCTGTTTGGGGCGCCTCGGGCGGTAGCGATATCGCCGATTTTGTGGAAGGGGAGGGTGCCCTTGCGGCGAGCGCCGCCACGGGTGAGATGGCGTACATCAACACCGAGGGTAAGTATAACATTCCCCTGCCCGAAGATTACACGGAGTGGTATTTTGATTTCTGGATCTACGTGTCCGACCCCGCGTCCATCGCGGCGGGCTCGAATTTGGAGATCTCCCACACCGTGGACAAAGCAGAGTTTTCCTTTGCTTTGTTGGACATGGGTCTGAAAGCGGGCTGGAACAAGGTGCAAAAGCAGCTGTACGTTCCCGCTGTTTCGGAAGGGTATGAATTCACCCACATCAAAAACATTCGCTGTTTTGCACCGGGGCTGAAGGGTGATCTCACACTGAAGCTGGATAATCTGGTGCTCACCAAGACCCCCGCGGCGACCGACCGTGCAGCGCTGGACGACGTGATTGCCGAAGCGCAGGCCTACGTGGCGGCAGGCGGTGACGATGCGGGTGTGAACGCGGCATTGGCGCTGGCAAAGATGGGTGTTTCGCAGGCGGACGTGTCGGTGCTGACCGCGAAGCTGAAGAATGCATTGATCGCGGCGGAGGCGGCGGCAGGCGAAGCGGTGGGGTACCGATCCTACACGGTGCTCGAAACGCTCGGTGACCTCGCGGATATGCGTGAGCAGACCCCCACCACCCGCGACTTTGCGTATGCAAAAACCTTTGATCCGATCGATCTTACGCAGTACGGTTACCCCGCCGAAGGGACGATCGAAGCGGGCAAGCTGGCACTGCAGTTTGATACCTACATTGCGGGTGACAACGCACTGGTCGATGCGATCGTGGGCAAGCAAAACGTCGGCCAGCTGGAGATCACCAGCTCCGGCAAAGCCGATTCCGAGGAAAACGCGGTCAGCAGTAACGAAGTGAAGATCCAAAAGGGGCAGTGGACGCGCTCAACGGTGGATCTCGCGGCGTTTAACGGTTCGCTGAATCCCGCGGCGTGGAATTACATGCGTCTTTACTATCTCGTTCCCGAAGAGGCACTCGGCGGGACGATGACCATTTCGATCAACAACGTGTGCCTGGTCGATCTGACGAAGCCGATCGAGGCGGGCGAAGCCGACCGCGTGGGCAGCACGCTGTTTAAGGGAATTGCACAGGCGGTAACGGTGCACGGCCGCACCCCGCAGGACGCGAGCGGTAACCTGCGTCTGTTCTGGACCAACAGCGGCTTCTCGTTCCGTTTTTACGGCACTGCCGCTTCCGTCAAACTTTCGGGCACCGAGATTGGTGACGGCAACCGCGGCTACGTGAACGTGTACGTGGACGGCGCGCTGATGCCGCAAAAGACGATTGCCGTGAACAGTACGGACGGCGAATGGTACGAGCTGGTGTCCGACCTGCCGCTTGGCGAGCACACCGTAGAGGTGCGTAAGCGCAACGAGGCGACCTACAGTGCGTCTGCTACCGTAACGGTGAAAAACCTGAAAGTGGTGGGCGGCCCGTTGCTGAAAGCACCCGCCGAAGCACCGTATCAGATCGAATTCATTGGTGACTCTCTCACCAGCGGTTTCGGCAACTTGGTGGACGACGGCAGCGGCGACTACACCTCTGCCACGGTGGAAGGCACCATGACGTGGGCGGTGCTCGCGGCAAAACAGCTCGGTGCCGAAGCACAGGTGATCTCCCGCAGCGGCATCGGTTTCTGCCGTAACACGCTGATCCACAACAACATCGACAGTTCGCTGTATCCGTATTATACCCAGACGGCGGCACTGCCGGGCACGACGCTCGACGGCACGGCGTGGGATTTCGAGAGCAATCCCAGCGACGTGGTAGTCATTTGTCTCGGCACGAACGACGGCGGCGGTACAGTGGACGGCGCTCCGATGACGAACGAATTCATGACTTCCGAAGCGGTGGCGTTCATCCGCTTGGTGCGTGAAAATAACCCCGACGCTCCCATCATTTGGGCGTACGGTTTTACTGCCACTAATTGGCGCACGGCGCTTGAAGCAGCAGTCGCGCAAGTGAACGCCGAAGGTGACGAGAACGTCTATTATTTGCCGATTGCCACGCAAGTGATCGGCAGCGAGGGAGTTGGTACGCACAACCATCCCACGGTGCAGACGAGCATCAACCGCAGTCACGTGGTTGCCGACTTCATTGCCGAAAAGACCGGCTGGACGGTGGATAACCGTGCGATGCTGGAAGCCCAGCTGCGCTGGTCCGAACAGTATAACAACGACGAGTATCTGGCCGATTATATCTTCGCGGGTGTGGCGGCGTTTAAGAACGCGATGGCCGACGGCGTGGCGTTGCTCAAGAAGTCCAACGTGGACAATGCGGCGTACGTGGCAGCTGCCAATGCGATCTGGAACGCGAAAGCGTCCATGAAGAAGACCGAAAAGAGCTATCAGCCGTTGGTTGAGTTGCCCTATTCCTTCGACTACACCGACCGCGTGGTGGATGCAAACGGCGGCTTGATGGCGCATTCTGCGACCTTTGATCCGATCGACCTTACGCAGTACGGCTATCCTGCGACCGATCTGCCCGAAGCGGGCAAACTGGCCTTGCAGTTCGACGTGTATCTGGATGGCGACTCGGCACTGGCCGATGCGTTTGCCACGGGCGGTATCGGGGGCTCCTTCGAGATGACCAGCGGCGGCGTCTGCGACGTGGAAGAGCGCAGTCGCGGTCTCGGCGGTTTCCCGTGGTCGAAGGGCGTGTGGGTACGCCACCAGGTGGATCTCGCCACTTTTACGGGTACGACGGGCGGCACGTTTGATCCCACCGCGTTCGATTACGTGCGTATTTACATCAATGGGCTGACGTCGTATGCAGGGCAGAAGGTGACCTTTGCCCTCAAGAATATGAGCATCGTGGATCTCACGCAGGAAGAGGAAGTGACCTGTGCGCACGAATCGGTTGCGTATACCGGAAAGATCGAGCCGACGCTTACGGCAGAAGGCTTTACGGGCAACGGCTACTGCGCGAAGTGCGGTCTGTTGATGGTTGAGGGCGAAGTTATTCCGAAGTTGACGAAATATGCACAACTCGATTTCTCGAGCGGTGAGTTGGTCGGCACCTCGGCGAGTGCGGATCGCTACGTTGTGGCACAGATCCCCGGCACCGAGTATTACGGTGCGATGCTGCAAAAGCAGAACGAGACCTTCGCCTTCGCACTGGATGCCGAAAAGTTTGGCATCGAAGAGGCGGATATCCTCGCCGGTACCGATCTCGCGATCACCTATGAGTATTACGTGACCTCCGCGTGGGGCAACGATCACCGCTTGACGTTGGTCGGCAACGGTTACAATCTCGGTATTAACGGCGGCGGTGTGGACAACGTGTGGGATTGCCTGCCCGTGAACGTCAAAGCGCCGCTGACGCGTCAGCAACTCAATACGGTGACCTTTACGGTCGGCGCAGGCTCTCAATATGTGGCGGCCTACGACGGCAACATCGGCAACGGCGAAAAAGCGGTGGCGGGCACTGCCTACGAAACCCTTTCGCAGGCGCAGGCGCTGGTGGGCGGCGGGACCTTCACGTTGTATTGCTGGAACAACGATGCCGAAGGCACGCTGGGCCGCGAGATCTACTTGAAGTCCATCACCGTTTGCGCGGCAGACGAACTTGCGGGCTCGACGTTGGAAGAGGGCGCGGAAGCGATCTACTTCGACGTGGCGCATCCCTATTATCCGCAGTATACGGAGACGGTCTCCAAGGGCCTCACGATGAGCACCGAATCGACCGAATGGTATGCGGAAGATACGGAAAAAGCCTATCCGCGCTTCAACTACGGTTACGTCAAGGTGAACGAGTTGCTGTCCGACGGCGTGAAGGCGCGAGATTTCGTCCTGCGCATCACGGCGAAGGACGGTGCCGCCATCCAATCGATCGTGGCGCAGTATCAAAAGGCACAACATAACACCGAAGAGATTGCGGGCGACGAGCGCTGGAGTGCGTACTACACCGTGCCGTTCGTCAACGGCGTGGCACAGCTCGAGCTGACCGACGCGGTGTTCTGCAACGGCTTGAACGGCGGCTCCTCCGTGCGTTTGCAAGACGTGCACTATCAGTTGGTGGATGGCAACTACGTTTTGAAGACCACCGACGATCTTGCGGATATCGCTTCTATCGAGATCATCCCGCTCGGCTGCGGTCACGCGACGACCACCCTCGTCGGTAAGGTCGACGCGACCTGCGCTGCTGACGGTTACACGGGCGATGAGGTTTGCGCGGGTTGCGGTGACGTGCTGGCGGAAGGTGAAGTCCTCCCGAAGCTCGAGCACGTTCCGGGCGAGCGTGTGGGTGCTTGGGACGGCGGCTGTTTGGAAGACAGCTACACCGGTTTCGTCTGCTGCGATATCTGCGGCGAAGTCCTGGAAGAAGATCAAGTTATCCCGGCTACCGGCGAGCACACATGGGACGAAGGTGTTGTCACCGTCGAACCCACCACCG
>CAZESL010000031.1:0-21960 GCA_964515215.1 uncultured Eubacteriales bacterium | reverse complement strand
TTCGAACCCCGGACACCTTGATTAAAAGTCAAGTGCTCTGCCAACTGAGCTAATGAGTCGTTTTTGGACCTTGACTATTATACCCAAAAGGTGGAGAAATGTCAACCCTTTTCTTAAAATTTGATAAGGTTTCGCTTTTTCGTCAACGAACGCGAAACGAAGGGCGAACGAATTATGCAACCTGTAGAAAGGTGTCGGGTCTTCTTGACAAAAAACCTCCTCTGAATTATACTTAATATAATTATCATTGTTTTAAATTGGGTTAAAGTTGTGTGAAAAGCAAGGAGGAGAAACGCATGAAGTTTCCCGAGAATTTTGGCTGTATGGTCTTTAACGACCGTGTGATGAAAGAACGTCTTCCTGCCGACGTATACGCCGCATTGCAAAAGACGATGGCGAACGGCCGCTCGCTGGATATCAGCGTAGCGAGTGTCGTGGCAAACGAAATGAAGGACTGGGCTATTGAAAACGGTGCCACACACTTTACCCATTGGTTCCAACCGTTGACCGGCATCACCGCCGAAAAGCACGACAGTTTTCTCTCCCCTTCGAAGGATGGCCGTGCGATCATGGAGTTCTCGGGCAAAGAACTGATCAAAGGTGAGCCGGATGCCTCCTCGTTCCCTTCGGGCGGTCTGCGCGCCACATTTGAGGCGCGCGGCTATACCGCGTGGGATGCGACGTCCTACGCATTCATCAAAAACAATACACTGTGCGTTCCCACTGCCTTTTGCTCGTACGGCGGCGAAGCGTTGGACAAGAAGACACCGCTTCTGCGCTCGATGGAAGCTATCAGCCGCCAAGCCCTGCGCGTGGTACGCCTATTCGGTCACGACAACGTGAATATCGTACGCACTACCGTAGGTCCCGAGCAGGAGTATTTCCTGGTGGATAAAGAGATGTACGACCGCCGTCGTGATCTGCGCTACACGGGGCGTACGTTATTCGGTGCCAAACCGCCGAAAGGGCAGGAGATGGACGACCACTATTTCGGTACCATTAAACCCCGTGTAGCGGCGTTTATGCGTGAATTGGACGAAGAACTGTGGAAACTGGGCATCTATGCCAAGACCGAGCACAACGAGGCGGCCCCCGCCCAGCATGAACTCGCTCCCGTGTACACCACCACCAACATCGCCATCGACCATAATCAGTTGACGATGGAATTGATGAAGCAGATCGCCGCCCGTCACAACATGGTGTGTATCTTACACGAAAAGCCGTTTGAAGGTGTGAACGGCAGCGGCAAGCACAACAACTGGTCGTTGTCCACCGACACGGGTATCAATCTGTTTGAGCCGGGTGAGACTCCGTATGAAAACGCACAGTTTCTTCTGTTCCTGTGCGCGGTGTTGAAAGCGGTGGATGATTATCAGGATCTTCTGCGTATCTCGGTCGCGAGTGCGGGGAATGACCACCGTCTGGGCGGTCACGAAGCCCCGCCCGCTATCGTGTCCATCTTCCTCGGTGAAGAATTGACCGACATTCTGGAATCCATCGAAAACGATCAGCCGTACGATCCGAAAGAGACGGTCACCATGAAGGTCGGTGTGCACACCCTTCCCCGTTTTCCCAAGGACTCCACCGACCGCAACCGCACTTCGCCCTTTGCCTTTACGGGCAACAAATTTGAATTCCGTATGCCCGGCTCGTCCGCTTCGGTCGCCAGCCCGAATGTCGTGCTGAACACGGCAGTGGCGGAAGTGCTCTCGCAATTTGCGGATACACTGGAGACTGCCACGGACTTTAACGAGGCTCTGCACGCCCTTATTCAAAAGACCATCAAAGAGCACAAGCGCATTATTTTCAACGGTAACGGCTACGATGATGCGTGGATAAAAGAAGCGAAGAAACGCGGTTTGCTGAACCTTGCCACCACCCCCGACGCTCTCCCCTACCTGCTTCTCGACAAAAACGTAAAGATGTTTGAGAAACACCGTGTTTTCACCGAGAAGGAACTCTGTGCGCGTTTTGAGATCTACAACGAGATCTATTGCAAAACGCTGAACATCGAGGTACAGACGATGGTGAAAATGGCGCGGCGTGATATTCTGCCTGCCGTTTTGGCGTATTCCCGTGAATTGAGTGAGACGATCAACGCCAAGAAAGCCGCCTGTTCCCTGTCCTGTAAAGCAGAGGAACAGTTGCTCCGCAAACTGGCAGACGGCAGCGACCGCTTGTATGAAGCGATCGAAGCGTTGGACGAAGACATTGCCCGCACCGCCAACTATACCGAAAAATCCATGTTGGCGTTCTATTTTAAAGAAACGGTCATTCCTGCAATGAACAAGGTCCGTGAGATCGCGGACGAAATGGAGACTCTGACAGCGAAGCGCTATTGGCCGTATCCCACCAGCGGCGATCTGTTGTTCAGCATCAACTGATACGAATAAAAAAACACACGGTGTGCTTTTTGCAACACCGTGTGTTTTTGTTGTTTTTACGGACGCAGTCCCAGTCCGCCTTCGAGCGTCAGCGTTTCACCCGTCATAAATTTGAAGTCGGGGTGCGCCAACTGCACGCATACACGCCCGATATCCTCTTCGGGATCGCCGAAATAGCCCATCGGCGGCGTGTGTACGTTCTTATCGAACGCATCGGGATATGCCTTTTTAAACTGCTCCAACTGTGCCGTCCACGCCAAGGGACAGATCACGTTGATGTTGATACCGTCGCGGCTCCATTCGTTTGCCGCCACGCGGCTGAGACCGCGGATCCCCTCTTTTGCTGCGGCGTATGCACACTGTCCGAAGTTGCCGAACAGACCCGCGCCCGACGCAAAGTTGATGACCGTCCCCTTCGTCTCTTTCAAGTACGGATAGCACGCCTGCATATAGTGGAACGCGGCGTACAACCCCGAATAGATCGCCAGATCGAACTGTTCGGTGGTGTGCTGTTCCAACGTCACGCCCGAAGCCGAAGCCTGTGCATTGTTGATCAGCACGTCGATACGACCAAACGCTTCCACCGCTTGCTTCACCGTTTCGGCGGCGATCGCGGCGTTATCTGCACCGTTCGAGATATCCGCTTTCACGGGAAGCACCTTCACGCCGTACAGACGTTCCAATTCTTCTTTCGCGTCCTGAAGTTTCTGTACGTTGCGGCCGGTGATCACGATATTCGCGCCTTCTTTCGCGTAGGCGGTCGCAATACCGTAACCGATCGAGCCTGCTTTGCCGTTTTCAAGTACCGCACGACCACCGCCCGTGATCAGTACGGTCTTACCTGCTAAGAAGCCCATAATGTCCCCCTATCTTCACACAAACGCTTGCATACTCTGTTCGAGCAACGTCAACTTTTCACTCAAGCGGGCGGCGTTCTCACGCGCACCGTTGACGACTGCTTCGGGAGCCTTGTCGGTGAATGCTTTGTTGTTGAGACGTGCCATCACACCGTCAAGTTGCTTTTGGACAGAATCTTTTTCTTTCTGCAAACGCGCAAGTTCCGCTTCCTTATCCACCAACTCCGCAAGCGGGATCTTGATGGTCGCGTCAGTGGTAACGATGCTCACCGCACCGTCAATATCCCACTTTTCGCCAACGCTCACTTCCGCCGCCGATGCCATCTTCTGCAGGAACACCGTACCGTTTTTAAAGGTCTCCACAAACGCAGTCTCAATGTAAAGATCAGCCTTTTTGGAAGGCGGCACGTTCATTTCGGCACGACGGTTACGGATCGCACGGATGGCTTCCATCAAGCGTTCCATTTCGCGTTCTTCGTTCGGGAATTCCAGAGCCGCATCGTACGTGGGCCATGCGGTACGCATCAGCGTCTCGCCCTCGTGCGGCAACGTCTGCCAGATCTCTTCGGTGATGAACGGCATAAACGGATGGAGCAGTTGCAGCATCCCCGTCATCACGTACACCAGTACCTGACGCGCTTCGGCGGCACCCTCACCCTGCAGACGCGGTTTGCACAGTTCGATGTACCAGTCACAATAACTGTCCCAAATGAAATCGTACAGTTTCTGCACCGCAATGCCGAGTTCAAACTTCTCCAAATTCTCCGTCACGGCTTTCACCAGTGCGTTAAATTTCGAGAGGATCCATTTGTCTTCGGTGGTGAGCGTTTCGGGCAAGGTCAACGCCACGTCGTTATCACCGATATTCATCAAAATGAAACGGGCGGCGTTCCAGATCTTGTTCGCAAAGTTGCGGGAAGCCTCCACCTTATCGGGCATGAAACGCATATCGTTTCCGGGGCTATTACCCGTAGCCAGCATAAAGCGCAGGGCGTCCGCACCGTACTGGTCGATGATCTCCAAGGGGTCCACACCGTTGCCGAGCGATTTCGACATTTTGCGACCCAAGTGGTCACGCACCAAACCGTGGATCAGCACGGTGTTAAACGGCGCTTTGTCAGTATACGCCAATCCCGAGAAGATCATACGGCTTACCCAGAAGCCGATGATATCGTAGCCCGTCACCAACGTGTTGGTGGGATAGAAACGCTCCAGGTCAAGGGTGTTTTCGGGCCAGCCGAGGGTCGAGAACGGCCACAGCGCCGAAGAGAACCACGTATCCAGCGTATCGGGATCGCGGGTGATATGCGCACTGCCGCACTTCGGACACACGGTGGGATCCTCTTTTGCAACGACCGTCTCACCGCAATCCGCGCAATACCACGCGGGGATCTGATGACCCCACCACAACTGACGGGAGATACACCAGTCACGCGTGCCGCGCATCCAGTTGATGTAGTTCTTGGTAAAACGCTCGGGCACGAAGGTGATGTCGCCCTTCTCCACCGCTTCGATAGCGGGGCCTGCAAGCGGCTCCATACGAACGAACCACTGTTTGGACACCATCGGTTCAATGGTGCAGTGACAGCGGTAGCAAGTACCTACGTCGTGTTTCAGGTCTTCAGTCTCTTTGAGATAGCCGCCCGCTTCCAGATCCTTTAAGATCTCTTTGCGCGCTTCCATCGTGGTCATACCGGCGTATTTGCCGCAATCAAGTACCGAAGGCTCATCCTGCGTGGCGCGGCCCGAAGCAAACAACTCGTCCGCCGCCGCTTTATCCGCCGCACCCGTCATCAAACCGTCATACGTAAACACGCGCACCACCGGCAAATTGTGACGGCGGCCGACTTCAAAGTCGTTCGGGTCGTGTGCGGGAGTGATCTTCACAACACCCGTACCCTTCGTCATATCCGCGTGCTCATCGCACACGATCGGGATCTCCTTGTCGAGGAGCGGCAGGATCACGTGACAACCGTGCAGATGCGCATACCGCTCGTCTTCGCTGTTGATCGCCACGGCGGTATCGCCCAGCATGGTCTCGGGACGGGTGGTAGCAAGTTCCAACTTCTCCCCCGTTTCCTTGACCGTGTAGAGCAGATGCCAGAAATGGCCGTCTTTCTCCTCGTATTCCACCTCGGCATCCGAAATGGAGGTGTTACAGGTGGGACACCAGTTCACCATACGGTTACCGCGATAGATGAGATCCTGTTCGTACAAACGCACGAACACTTCACGCACCGCTTTGGAACAGCCTTCATCCATCGTGAAACGCTCGCGTTTCCAGTCGCAGGAGGAACCGATCTTCTTAAGTTGCGACACGATACGTCCACCGTAGGTCTCTTTCCACTTCCATGCGCGTTCCAAAAACGCATCACGGCCGATATCGTCTTTGGTGATGCCTTCCGCACGCATCGCTTCCACGATCTTCGCTTCGGTCGCGATGGACGCATGGTCGGTACCCGGCAGCCACAACGCCTCGTACCCCTGCATACGGCGCCAACGGATCAGGATATCCTGCAACGTATTGTCCAGCGCATGTCCCATGTGCAACTGACCCGTAATGTTCGGGGGCGGCATCACGATGGTATACGGCGTTTTCTTCGAATTTGCGTCCGCAGCAAAATAGTTTCTGTCCTGCCAGAAGGCGTAAATACGGTCTTCTACCTCGCGCGGTTCGTACGTTTTCGCTAACTCTTTACGATTACTCATAAGTTTCTGCACCTCAATTCATTTCACGTTTGAAATCGGCCAATTCCAAGCCTTTGTTGTGTTCCAGCGCCCAGTCGATGTTCCAACTGCTGGTGAACAGTAAGAGATAGTGACCGCGCATATCCTGCACGCGCTTGGTATCGGAACTCAAATTCAACGTTTTGGGATCGATATCTTCGTTGACGATCCAACGTATCTGACTGTACGGCAGACTCTCCATACGAATGTCCACCGCATATTCGTTTTTCAAACGATATTCGAGCACTTCAAACTGCAACGTGCCGACCACACCGACGATAACTTCTTCCATACCGCCGTCTACTTCCTTGAAGATCTGGATCGCACCTTCTTGCGCGATCTGGTCGGTACCCTTCACGAACTGTTTGCGCTTCATCGTATCGGTCGCACGGATCCGTGCAAAATGTTCGGGCGCAAAGGTCGGGATCCCTTCAAACGCAAACTTTTTGTTCGGCATACACACCGTGTCACCGATGGAGAAGATGCCGGGATCAAAAATGCCGATGATGTCCCCTGCGTACGCTTCTTCAATGCCTTCGCGATCCTGTGCCATCAATTGCTGCGGCTGCGACAGACGCAACTTCTTGTTACCTTGGACGTGCAGAACTTCCATGTTTTTCTCGTACCGTCCCGAGCAGATACGGAAGAACGCAATACGGTCGCGATGGGCCTTGTTCATATTCGCCTGGATCTTGAAGACGAAGGCGGAAAAATCCTCACTCATCGGATCGACTTCACCCGCACTGGACTGTCGCGGCAGCGGCGTTGTGGTCATTTTCAAGAAATCTTCCAAAAAGGGCTGTACACCGAAGTTGGTGAGTGCCGAACCGAAAAACACGGGAGTTAACTGACCGGCACGTACGCGTTCAAGATCAAACTCACTGCCGGCACCGTCCATCAACTCAATGTCATCGTTCAGCGTATTGTAGTGAGATTCACCGATCAGCGCTTTAAGCGATTCATCCTTTAAGTCCACTTCGGTAGCCGTCGCTTCGTATTGACCCGTGGCACCTTCCGCAGCGGCAAACGCCAAAATATGCTGATCGCGGCGATTATACACGCCTTTAAACTCTTTACCGCAACCGATCGGCCAGTTGACGGCGTAGGTATCGATACCGAGCACCTGCTCGATCTCCTCCAGCAATTCGAACGGATCACGCGCTTCGCGATCCATCTTGTTGATGAAGGTAAAGATCGGAATATGGCGCAACATACACACCTTGAACAGTTTTACCGTTTGACGTTCCACACCTTTGGAAGCGTCAATGACCATCACGGCGGAATCCGCCGCCATCAGCGTACGGTAGGTATCTTCCGAGAAGTCCTGGTGACCGGGCGTGTCCAAAATATTGATGCAGTATCCGTCGTACTCGAACTGCAATGCCGACGAGGTAACCGAGATACCGCGCTGTTTTTCGATTTCCATCCAGTCGGAAACGGCATGCTTCATCGACCGCTTTCCTTTGACCATACCGGCACTGGCAATTGCCCCGCCATACAGCAACAGTTTTTCGGTCAGCGTCGTTTTACCTGCGTCCGGGTGCGATATGATCGCGAAGGTACGCCGCCGACGGATCTCGTTTTGTAGATTCGACAAAAGGGAACCCCTCCATATAAACAATTAAAGATATTTTATACTATTTTTAAAAAATAATCAACCCCTATTCCGCAAAAACACATAGGATTATAAAAAAATCCGACGTCGCGCAGAAAGCGAAACGTCGGATTTGATCGACATTTTATGTAAAGCAACTACCCTTTACTGCGGAGTTTGTCCAAAAAGGTCGTAAAATACGGCGGCAACTCCGATGTAAAGTATAATTCCTTGTCGGTTATCGGGTGAACAAACCCGATCTCCTTTGCATGAAGGCACTGACCGTTCAGGTTATGCGGGTCTTTTTTGGCGCCGTACACCGTATCGCCTGCCACGGGATGTCCCAGAGAAGCCATGTGTACGCGAATTTGATGAGTACGTCCCGTCTCCAACTGTAACCGTATGTGGGAATAGCCCGTGTACTCTGCCAATACGCTGTAGTGAGTAACGGCAGGTTTGCTGTTTTTTTCGGTAATGGCCATTTTTTTGCGATCAACGGGATGGCGGCCGATGGGTGCGTTCACCGTCCCCGTTGAAGCAGGCAGATGTCCGACCACGATCGCTTCATAGATACGCGTGAAACTGTGTACCTTAATTTGTTCTGCTAACCCTTGGTGTGCTTCGTCATTTTTTGCCACGATCAAGAGGCCGCTGGTATCTTTATCAATGCGGTGCACGATACCGGGTCTGAGAACACCGTTGATACCCGACAAACTGTCGCCGCAATGGGCAAGCAGGGCGTTAACAAGGGTACCGTCCGCGTGACCCGCCGCCGGGTGCACCACCATCCCCTTAGGTTTATTGACCACCAACAGATGTTCGTCTTCGTACACGATATCCAGCGGAATGTCCTGTGCCACCGCATCACACGGTTCTGCCTCCGGAATAACCACCGTGATCTCTTCCCCGCCGCGTAAGCGGTAATTTTTTGCGACCGTCTTGCCGCCGACCGTCACCGCACCGTTTTCCATCAACCCTTGTATGGCAGAGCGTGTCAACGGCAACTGTTCAGCCAGATAAACGTCAAGGCGTATCCCCGTCTGTTCGCTCGTCGTTACTACACGGTACGGTTCCATCCACAGGTGCCTCCTTCGGAGTTTCTTTTGCTTCACTGAAAAAGAATGCGTAGATCAGAATCAGCACAGCCCCAATGGAGACACAGCAATCCGCGAAGTTAAATACAGGGAAATCAAACCATTTGTAGTAATGAATAAAATCCACCACATACCCGTTGACAATGCGATCGATCAAATTGCCGACGCCACCCGAAAACACCAGCAAAAGTCCCGTCGTTGCCAATCGCGAATGTGCAAACCACCGTTTGATCAGCGCAAACAGCACGAATAACAGCATAATTGAGGTGGTAATCGTAACGATCCACTGTTTGTTTTGTAACATTCCCCACGCAATACCGTAATTTTCTACGTACGTCAATTCCAGAACGCCGTTCCATAAAGGAACGGCAGAGATCTCACCGGATGCCAAATACTGTACGGCGATCGCCTTCGTCAATTGATCCGCAACAACCAATGCGGCGGCAACCGATCCCATCAGTATCCAATACATGTACGCATCCCCTCTCATTGTTAATTTACTAAACAGCGCCGCCTCTCTTTGCGGAAAAGAGGCGGCGCTTACGTTATTATTTCTTGCGACGGAACAAACCGCGCGGCTTGTCCTTGTCCTCAGCAATGTCGTATTCATCTCCGAATTTCAAATCGGCGAAACGGGATCTCGGCGCCTCTTCCGCCACTTCGGCTTCGGCGATCTGCTCAAGTGAGGTCACCGCAGGTTCTTCTGCCACCGTCGTCGCTTCGGCAGGCAACTCCGCTTCAACTGCGGCAACGGGTTCTTCTGCCGAAACGACCGGTTCTTCGATCGGTTCGGCAACCGCTTGCGTTTCAGCAGGCGCTTCTTCACAAACGACCTCTTCCGTCACTTCTTCGGCAACGTCTTCTTTTTCCTCTTCGGGAAGTACCTGAATCAGGGACAGATGCTCACGATAAATGGAGAGCATGCGATCTTTAAAGAGAGAGACTTCCTGCTTCAAGCGCTGCAGTTCCGCCTCCTGCGCTTTCACTTCGTCGGTGATGGCGGCAAGCGTCGCCGCCGCCTTACTCTCCGCATCCTTTACAATTTTTTCCGCTTTGATGGCGGCATCTTCTCCGGTGAGCGCCGCTTTTTGGTTTGCCTCGCGCACGATGGTATCACCCAGACGCTGTGCATTGACAAGTGCGGAACGAATACTGTCTTCCTCGTTGCGATACTCCTTCAACTTGTCCGCCAGTACTTCCATCTTTTTGTTCGCGCTATTGCGCTCATCCAGCACACTCGCCAGCGTATCAACACACTGATCGATAAACTCGTCTACTTCCGCCGTGGAATAACCGCCGCGGGCTTTGGAAAAGGTAACATTCTTGATCTGTTCCAACGTCAACATGGTAATAACACTCTCCTACGTAAATTTAAACAAACTGTTCCACCGTAACAAACAAACGTCCCTTACGCGTAAGGGGGCCGAGTTTTGCCACGCGAAACCGTCCTGTACCGCGCACCGACAGAACATCGCCTTCATGTACCGGTGCAGACACCGTCATACAAGGAATATGATTCACTGAAACGGTTCCCGTCTCAATGCGACGTGCCGCTTCCTCACGTGAGGCGGCGATACACACACGTAAAACCGCATCCAGACGCGGAGAAGCCACGGTGTCGCGCCGTTCGATAAACGTGTGCATTGCAGGAAGCTCGCCCAAAAAGGGAACCTCACTGCGTACACCTTCACCGCCGATCTTTACGATCTCCTCTTGCAGGAAGGCGACGATCTCGTCTTTCACAAACACGACAGACAGCCCGTCGGCACATAATATATCCCCGATCATCTCCCGCCGTACGCTGGCGGCAAGCAAGGTACCCAACACATCGCGATGGGTGATCTGCCGCTCACTGCGGTAGCGAAACGCCATAGGTGTCAGCGGAAACCACGCTTCCTCAAGCGGCATATAGTCCGGTGAAACGCCAAGCAAAGTGCGCTCACCTTCGGGGTGACCGCCGTAAAACGAGCATATAACATCGTCGTCTTTCGGCAACATCCCCCTTGCCACGGCTTGTTGATGTGCGTCTAAAAAGCCGATAAACACAGGGGAAGAGCGACGCTTACACAAGCGTACCGCATCCTCGATCCGTGCTTTCAGCAACGATTCTTCAGCAAACGGACTGTTAGAAGTAGAGCCCATTATTCTCGAGTTCGTCGAGCAGATCACCCATGATGCCTACGTTGTAGGGTGTGATAATGAAGGTGCAGTTTGCCACCTTCTTGATCTGACCGTCGTTAGCATAGGCAACGCCGCTCAAAAAGTCTAAAATACGGCGCGCCACGTCCTTGTTGGCATTTTCCAGATTCAACACGACCGTACGTTTCGCATTCAAATGATCCGCCACGGTGCTCGCATCGTCAAAACGCTCCGGTTTGACCAAAACGACCTGCAACTGCGCCGTCGCATGAATATTCACGACCTTATTGCTCCGCTTCGCGGGTTCTGCTTCTTCTTCGGTTTCGGGTTTGGTAACGAGGTTGAAAGTATCTTCCACTTCGTACTCCTCGTTGCCCTCCACATCCTCTTCATCGCCGATCCATTTCTTCAACTTGTCAAAAACGCCCATTGTAATTGCCTCCTATAAATAATTTCAATAGTTTCTTTTTCCGAAAATAGCCGATCCGACACGCACCATCGTAGACCCTTCCAAAATGGCTTCTTCGTAATCGTCCGACATTCCCATTGACAGAATCTCCATACTACTATTATCTACATTTTTACTACGTATGTCAATAAACAATTGCGACATTCGCGAAAAATATTCTCTTTTTTTGTATTCCGTATCCGAAATCGGGGGGATTGTCATCATTCCGCGTAATTTTAAGGCGGGAAATGCGGTCAAAGCCGCACAAAACTCCATAGCTTCGTCGGGGTCAACGCCCGATTTAGACTCTTCCCCGCCGATATTGACCTGCGCCAGGATATCCAACGTAATGCCGTGCTTTTCGGCAGCGGCGTTCAACGCCTGTGCTACACGTAAACTGTCTACCGACTGTACCATGGCAACGCGGTGTGCGATCTGTGCGGCTTTATTGGTCTGCAAATGGCCGATCAGATGCGCCGTCACCGGTAACAGTGCCTCCCGCTTTTGGAGGTATTCCTGCACACGGTTTTCACCGATCTGTGTGATTCCATCCGCAATCGCTAAGTTGATCCGTTCAACCGATACGGTCTTGGTCACCGCTAACAAAGTAACGTCTTCACTGCGTCTTCCCGCACGGACACACGCATTTTCGATGCGCTCGCGTACCCGAGCGATGTTGTCGTGAATTTCGATTGCATCAGGATTGCACAACTTTTCCGTCATATAGATCCTTCCCCTCCACGATCACGTCGTCATACAATTGCACATACGTCTTATCCCCTGCATCGGGTATCGCACAAATGGAATACTTATCCTTTTCGTTGTGATACAACACATCCACATAGCGGAAGGTCACCGTTGTTCCCATACGCACGTAAGCCCCTGTGCGATTATCTTTGTCAAAACGCAACGCTTTATCGGGCAAACGCAAGCCGCTGTATTGCTCAAGCAACAACTGCACCGATTCCAAACGGATATCCGACAACTCCTCGGACATCAAACTGCATTTCAAGACGAGTGCGCTTTGGTTATTCTCACCCTGGTTGACCGCGAGCACCTTGGTGGGAATGATTTTAGCCGTGACAAAGGGCAACCGTATGTTCAGTGAATCGCCGACCTCCAGTGCCGCCGCCTTTTGACTGTCGATGGAACACGCGAGATACCAGTAATAATCGGCGGAGATCTTTCCCACGCAGTTTTCGTTTTTGGTGGGCGTTGCGGCAAGTGCTTCTTGAATCTCTTCTGCTGTCAGTGCCGCCATGTCACGGTCGCTCACCGTAAAATACGTTTCAAAACCGTCGGTACGGTCAATAAAATACCCTGAAACAGGTGCGCGCACCGTACCGGTTGCATCGGACACACGTGAAGACAGCGTATCGCGTTCGGCGCGCAATCCCGCAAGTTTATCTTCAAAACCGCTCACGGCACCGACAATGATCTGACGCTTGTTCATGAGCGTAAGCAACTGTGCACGCAAACGTCGCAATTCACCGGTGCCCTGCCCGTTCACGTGAACCGTGATCTCCTGCATTTTCATGGCGAGTTGTTGTTCGATCGCTTCCAGTCCTGCGTAATTTCCCGAAGCAAGTGCGTGGGCGCTTTCCAAATACGCAATCTCTTCGTCCAAGAGTTCCAATTGTTGCTGAAGACTCGCGGCCTCTTCATCGGCATACAGCGTGGCAACGTCACCGTTTTTGGATACGCGGTTACCGTTGTCCAATGTATAAAAGAGGTAATTATCCCCTACGTCCGCTTCTACGAGCGTTTCGTTGCGGATCGCGATCGCCTGCGTTTCCACGGTATCATATACGCTGTAAGCGGACACCGTTTCCACCGTCACGTTGGAATACAGCACCTGAAAGATCTGGTATCCCACGTATGCCAGCAAAAAGACCGCGATCAGCAAAATGCCGAGACGTTTCAGCCATTCTTTCAATCTACTCATTCCTTTCCGTTTTTACTCCAAGATCGCGCACGCTGCCGCAATCAGTGATTCCGTATCCGCGTACTCGTCTACGTACAACGTCTGCGCCGTTTCTATGCGGCGAAACCACGAAAGCTGTCGTTTCGCGTAGCGGCGGGTCTCCCGTTTTAAATTATCCACAGCCGTTTCAAGGGTACATTTGCCCTCAAAATACGGTGCCAGTTCTTTATAGCCGATCGCTTGCATTGCCGTCGGTGCGTTGGGGGAGCGCAACACCGCCTGCGCCTCTTCCAACAAGCCCTGCGCCAGCATAATATCCACCCGTCGATCGATACGGTCGTACAGCACGGCACGGTCGCGGAAATCGAGCACGATCATACGCGTATCGTACGGCGGCGGTATGGCACGCGAACGGCGTACCCATTCGCTCATCGGCACTCCCGTAGACAGCACGACTTCCAGTGCGCGAATAATACGGCCGTGATCGTTCGGATGGAGTTTTGCCGCCGTTTCGGGGTCTTTTTCGGCAAGACACCGCAGCATCTCCTCACCGCCGACGGCGGCACATTCCGCTTGTAAGCGGTGACGCAACGCAAGACTTTCGTCCCCGCTCTCTTCCGAAAACGCCAGATTTTCGGTCACCGCCTGGATATACAGACCGGTACCGCCGCACAAGATCGGCCGCTTGTTCTCTTTGTGAAGGCGGTCGATCACCGCACGTGCATCGGCGGCATAGCGTGCCACACTGTACCGCTCGGACAACGGCAAAAAGCCCACCAAGTGGTGCGGAATATCCCCCATCTCTTCTTGCGTGGGACGCGCCGTGCCGATCGAGAGATCCGCATACACCTGCATAGAATCGGCAGACACCACTTCACCGTGTTGCCGTGTTGCCACTGCGATCGCAAGCGACGTCTTACCCGAGGCGGTAGGCCCTGCAATTACCGATAACCGTTTATCCATGATCATCCTCAAATTCGTCCAAACTGCTTTTCCAATTCTTTACGTGTAAGTTCAAAACACACGGGGCGACCGTGCGGACAATACCGCACGGCATCGTCATTCAGCACACGACGTGCCAACGCTTCCGCCTCCTCGGGCGATTGACGGTCCCCTGCCTTTACCGCGGCACGGCAAGCGACCGAGTGATAGATCCACGACAGTTTATCCATCTGTATCTCTTGCTTACCCGACAGGAAACCGCCCGCGATCTCCTCGATCAGTGCAGGCACGTCCTCGCCCGTCAACATCATCGGAACGGCACGCACCAACAGGGTGTCATCAAACTCCTCCACCTCAAAGCCCGCCTCCCGCATCAGCGAAAGGTGCGGTAAAACCGCTTCGTACTCCTTGTGGCTGAGCGACACCGTGATCGGGGTCAGCAGCAATTGTGCGTCCTGCCGTACCGTCTCACGCAACTTATTGTACAGTATCCGCTCGTGAGCGGCGTGCTTATCAATAAAGAAAACGGACTCCCCTTTTTGTACCAGCAAATACGTGTGATACACCTCACCGATAAACCGTAACGGCTCGGTATCTTCCGCCGCTTGCGTGACCGAAACGGGCGGGGGCGGAAGAGGTGTCGCCTCTGACGTTACAGGTTCTTCCTGCACGGCGGCCGTTGTCTGCGGCGCGGTTTTGACGGGTGGCTCGACGGCGATATCGGGTCTTCCGTACAGTGCCGCCGTGCCGTCACGAAGCGACATCGTCTTCTTCGGCGGTACGGCTTCACTTGTCAGCGGTCGCTTTTTAAAGCCGCTGTCGGTAGTACTTTGTATCGGGGCCGTGGTCACTTTCGGCTCGGTCGGCAGTGTCAACTGTTCCGCTACCGGCTCGATCGTGCGGGGCTTTACCGCGGTAAACACAGCTTGTTTCGGGGTGTCCCCTGCCGTCAGTGCCGATTTCACTCCGTGATACACCGCATCAAAGATCGGCCGTTCGTTGACAAAACGCACTTCGATCTTGGCGGGGTGTACATTGGCATCCACCTGCTCTGCCATCATGTCGATATGCAGAACGCAGGACGGGAATTTACCGATCATAATTGCGCCTTGAAATGCACGTTCCAGTGCCGCGGCGGCGGTGCGCGTTTTCACGTAACGGCCGTTCACGAAAAAGTGTTGCATCGTGCGGTTGGAACGGGCATTGACCGGTCTTGAGATATAGCCGTATACCCGCACGTCCCCCAGTGCGTAATCCACGGGAATCAACCCGTTTGCAAACTCGCGCCCGAAAACAGCGTAAATACACGCATGTGCGTTACCGTCGCCCGGCGTTGAGAGCGTCTCTTTACCGTCGCGAATAAACCGCACCGAGATCTCAGGATGCGAAAGCGCCAAACAGTCCACCACCGCCGCTATGGCATTGGCTTCACTGACGTCTTTTTTTAAAAATTTCATACGGGCGGGGACATTATAAAACAAGTCGCGCACGAAAATCGTCGTTCCGACGGGACAACCCGTCTCCGACAGTTGCGGTGCCCCTCCGCCTTCGATCACACAGCACGTGCCGGCCAGTTCATCCGCCGTGCGGGTGATCATCTCCACTTTTGCCACCGCGGAGATCGAGGCCAACGCTTCGCCGCGAAAACCCAATGTGCCGATGTGTTCGAGATCCTCTTCCGTGCGCACTTTACTGGTCGCATGCCGCAAAAACGCCGTGGCGACCTCGTCGTGTGCGATACCGCACCCGTTATCGGTCACGCGCATCATGCGTATACCGCCGTTTTCGATCTCCACCGTCAGCGAGGTCGCACCTGCGTCAATGGCGTTCTCCATCAACTCTTTCACGACCGACGAGGGACGTTCCACCACCTCGCCCGCCGCGATCAATTCCGCCGTGTGGCGGTCCAATACTTGAATTTTCGGCAAAGGATCCCCCTCGCTTTCGTATTACTCGGTCAAATTTTTAGCCTCTGCACTAAACGCATACAGTGTTTGCAACGCTTCGATCGGTGTCAGCGTATTGATATCGAGCGCCGCCAGACGGCGCACCAACTCGTTATCCGCCGCCGACAGCAACGACAGTTGCATATCGTCGTCATTCTCTTTCGAGGTAGTCTCACGATACGTGACGGATCCCCCGTCGATCTCCAGTCCGTGCAGGATATCCTTGGCACGGCGCACCACCACGTCGGGAACCCCCGCCAGTTTCGCCACTTCGATACCGTAACTTTCGTCGGCGGCACCGCGCACGATACGGCGCAGGAAGGTGATGCTGTCACCGCGTTTTTTCGCCGCGATGTTGTAGTTGCGGATCCCCGCGATCTCCTCTTCCATTACCGTAAGTTCGTGGTAATGGGTGGCAAACAACGTTTTGGCTCCGATCTTCGCGGTATCCGCCACGTATTCCAGCACGGCTCGGGCAATGCTCATACCGTCAAACGTCGATGTGCCGCGTCCGATCTCGTCAAAGATCACCAAACTGTGTTTGGTCGCGTTTTTCAAAATGGTGGCAACCTCGCTCATCTCCACCATAAAAGTGGATTGACCCGAGGACAGATCGTCCGACGCACCCACGCGGGTGAAGATGCTGTCCACAATACCGATAGTTGCACTTCTTGCAGGCACGAAGCAACCGCACTGTGCCATCAGCACGATCAACGCCGTTTGTCGCATATAGGTAGATTTACCCGCCATATTCGGGCCGGTGATCAGTGCAACACGGTTGTCGCCGTTATCAAGATGGGTGTCGTTCGGTACGAACGGCGTCTTTAAAAGCGCTTCCACCACGGGATGGCGGCCGTCTTCGATCGCGATACCGCCGTCCAGCGTCACGGTCGGGCGGCAGTAATTGCGCCGTACCGCCACCTCTGCAAACGAGCAGAGCACATCGAGTTGCGCTACCGCTTCGGCGGTAGCCTGAATACGGTGCAACTCGTTCGCCACACGCAGGCGCAATTCGGTGAACAACTGGTATTCGAGCGCGACCGAACGGTCTTTGGCCGTCAGCACGCGCGTTTCCAATTCCTTTAATTCCTGCGTAATATAGCGTTCCGCATTCGCCAATGTCTGTTTGCGGATATAATGTTCGGGTACCATTTCGGAGTAGGAGCGAGAAACCTCTATGTAATATCCGAAAACGCGGTTGTATCCGACTTTCAACGTCTTGATACCCGTTTTTTCTTTTTCTTCGGCTTCGATACGCGCGATGATCCCCTTACCGTCGTTCATATCGCCGCGCAATTCGTCAAGCTGTTCGTGGTATCCTTTGCGGATCATACCGCCTTCACGCACCGAAAACGGCGGATCGTCTTCCAATGCAGAGTCGATCCAATCGTGCACGTCTTCGAGCGGGTCGATCGCCTGCTCAATATCGCAAAGCATGGCAGAAGTCACACCCGAAAGGCGTTCCTTCACCGGACGCAAACATTCGATCGCACGGCAAAGCGAGCGCAGTTCTTTCGCATTGGCACTACCGTACACGATACGGGTCATAATGCGTTCCAGATCGTAAATGTCGGACAGTAACGGGAACAGATCTCCGCGCCGTGCGGTATCCCCTACCAATTCGTCCACCGCGTTGTGTCGGCGCAGAATGGGCGCGGGTTGAATGAGCGGCTGTTCGATCCAACGGCGAATGAGGCGCTTGCCCATTGCCGTCTTGGTCTTATCCAACACACCGAGCAGTGAGCCGCGCTTTTCCTTGTTGCGCATCGTCTCGATCAATTCGAGATTGCGGCGCGTCATAAGATCCAGTTTCATAAACTGCACGTCCGAATAAAACTGCGGACGGCGGATGCGCTGAAGATCGCCCATCTGCGTTTCGCGCAAGTAGGATATGGCGCACCCGAGTGCTTGCACGGCAGGTTCTTGCTCGTTCAAGCCCAGTTCGTCCAGCGTTTCAACCGCAAACTGACGGCACACGACGTCTCGCGCAATATCGAGCGCGAAATGGCGGTCTTCCGCCACGTCCGCCGCAACTCCCAGACGAGTGGTAACGAATTCTACAAACGATGCGGACGCCGCCGCGCCTTCCGAAACCAAGATCTCACTGGGGCGAAAACGCGCCATCTCATTTTGCAGGCGGGGAGCGGCATCGTCACCGACAATGCGGGTCAAATGCACGTCACCCGTAGAGCAATCTGCAAAGCACACACCCACGTCCTTGAAAGACGGTGCGGCAAAGACGGTGCAAAGGTAGTTGTTGCGCCCTTCGTCCAACATGCTGCCTTCGATGACCGTACCGGGGGTGATGATACGCACGATATCGCGTTTCACCAGGCCTTGCGCTTTTGCAGGATCCTCTACCTGCTCGCAAATGGCAACTTTATATCCTTTGGCAACCAAGCGTGCCACGTAGTTCTCATAACTGTGGAACGGTACGCCGCACATCGGAGCGCGCTCTTCCTGACCGCAATCGCGACCGGTCAATACCAATTCCAATTCACGTGAAGCGATCTTGGCATCCTCGAAAAACATCTCATAAAAGTCGCCCAAACGAAAGAACAAAAGGCAGCCCGGATGTTCGGCTTTGATAGCAAGATATTGCTTCATCATCGGAGTCATCTCCGCCATGGTGTGAACCTCGCTTTACAAAAATTAGTGACAACCGCCGCAAGAAGAACAGTTTCCGCTGCAGGACGCTTCCATATCGGCACTGTCGGGATCGACACCCTGTGCCGCCAGTGTCAAAATGCGGGATACACCGTTCATCAATTCGTCCATACCCGCTTTTGCCGCGTTGAACGCTTTCATGTTCTCATTCGACATCACATCGGCATATAACGCGCGCAGTTGTGCATCCAACTGCTTCATTTTCTCGGGATCCTTTTTGTCGTCGTCTTTCGCCGTCTCGGTCGCAAGCGACATACGTTTCAAATTAAAGTCACCGATCAAGGTCTGCAGCCCCTCGTCTGCATCGGCAGCCTGCTGTGCGAGCTGCATACGCACGAAGCGTTCGTCCATCTGAATTTCGTGTGCCAGATCCTTCGTCAATTCCAAAATCTTATCCATCGTTTTCTATCTCCTTTTTATTCTTCGATCGAATCAATACGCCCTTCGGCGATCCAACTTTTAGCGGACGTCACCGTCACCTGTGCATGTCGGCCGATCCACGAAGGGTCACCCGCCACCCGTACAACTACGTTTTCGGGCAGGCGCGCTTCAAGGAAGCCATCCTCAGCACTCTCCAGCAATGCACGGCGGGTAGTGCCCACCATACGCGCCAGTCGAGAGGCGGCGATCTCCTCTTGAACACGGTTCATTTCGGTGAACCACGCGCTTTTCTCCTCTGCCGAGATCGGATCGGGCATTACCGCCGCCGGTGTTCCTTTACGCGGCGAATAGATGAAGGTGAAAAGCGATACGAATTCCACCTCGCGGATCAAACTCACCGTTTGTTCGAAATCCTCCCGTGTCTCGCCGGGAAATCCCACGATCACGTCACTGGTGAACGCAATATCCGGTATCACGCGGCGGGCGTAAGCGATCAATTCCAAGTATTTCTCACGCGTGTATCCGCGATTCATCTCTTTCAAAATGCGATTGCTGCCCGATTGGAACGGCAGGTGGAAATGGCGGGACACCTTTTCGCACGCGGCGATGGTATCAAACAGGCGCGGTGAGGCATCTTTGGGATGCGAGGTCATAAACCGAATGAGGAAATCCCCCTCGATGGCATTGATGCGCCGTAACAATTCAGGGAAATCCACACCGTGTGCCTCCCCCTTGCCGTAGGAGTTCACGTTTTGCCCGAGTAAGGTGATCTCTTTATACCCTTGCGCCACCAATTCGCGTGCTTCTTGCAAGATCGCTTCGGGATCGCGACTGCGTTCCCGTCCGCGCACGTACGGCACGATGCAATAGGTACAAAAATTGTTGCAACCGTACATGATGGGCAACCACGCTTTGAACGTACCGTCGCGGCGAGTCGGTATTCCCTCAGCCAGTACGCCGTCGCAATTCGGTGTCTCGTGAACCGATTTGCGGGAAGACAACGCATCGAGCATCAATTCGGGCAAGCGATGCACCACGTGGGTGCCAAACACAAGCCCCACGAAAGGATAGTGTTCACGAAGCCGCTGTGCAATATGCGGCTGCTGTACCATACACCCGCAGACCGCGATCAACAAATGCGGGCGGCGACGCTTATACATCTTCATTGCACCGACGTTACCAAAGACGCGATCCTCCGCATGTTCACGTACGGCACAGGTGTTGAAGAGGATCAGATCCGCCTCGCCGGCTTCTTCCGTAAAGCCGAACCCCATCTCCTCCAGCATACCTTTCATATGCTCCGAATCGGAGACGTTCTGCTGACAGCCAAAGGTGCGGACGAACGCCAACGGGCGGGTGATACCGCGGGTCATATAGTACGCCGCGACCTGCTTGCCGAGCATGCGCTGACGCTCTAATTCTTCGGTTGTTATATGCTGTATTGTAGCCATAATCTACTTCCCATCTATAGAATTACCCTATTTTAAGTATTATAGCAAATCAGAAAGACTTTTGCAATGATAAACCGCCAAATTTTCGTCTATTTTTTCAAAAAAACAATGTATCCGCCGTCACGTCTTCCGTGATGGCGGATACATCGTTAATCAAGCATTTTGTAAAGCAGCGCCGCATCGTTTTTAGCGACCGTTTCCTGCACGTCAAGCACTTGGGCACGCAGTTCTCGCGCACCGAGTTGAATGGAGATTATATCCCCCACTTTAACGTCGTACGATGCCCGTGCGACTTTCCCGTTCACCAGTACGCGCCCCGCATCGCAGGCCTCGTTAGCGACCGTGCGTCGTTTGATAAGACGGGATACCTTCAAATATTTATCCAGACGCATAGTGATCCTCCAAACTTTAGTACAAAAAGCCGCCCCGAAACGGGCGGCTTTTGTAATCAAAGATCGACCTTTAGGAGAAATTATTTCGCCACAGCATCCTTGAACGCCTTGCCGGCCTTGAAAACGGGCTGGGTGGAAGCGGGGATCTTGATGGTCTCCTTGGTGCGGGGGTTCAAACCGGTGCGCGCATTGCGGGTACGGGTCTCAAAAGTACCGAAACCGACAACCGCAACCTTATCGCCGGCGGCGACAGCCTCAACGATGGTATCGAGAACAGCGGAAACCGCCTTCTCCGCGTCCTTCTTGGACAGACCGGCCTTTTCTGCAACTGCTGCAATGAGTTCTGCTTTTTTCATGATATATACCTCCAAAAATTTATACCAACGGACCGCTTGAACGATCCGATTTGGGCATTACATTAGCGCTTTAGCTTCACACCATAGTTTATCGAGTTCTTCAATAGACATCTGTGTCATATCCAAACCGCGTTCTTTCGCGAGCGCTTCCACTTTATCAAAGCGAGCGATAAACTTGTCGGTCGATACGGTAAGCGCCTGCTCCGCATCAGTATCCACAAAACGCGACACGTTTACAGCGGAAAACAAAAGATCACCGAGTTCTTCTTCAATGTCCTTTAAAGAACCGCTTGTGAGAGCGGCTTTAAACTCTGCAACCTCGCTGTCGAGCGCCTCGAGTGCCCCTGAAACGTCGGGCCAATCGAAACCGACACGGCGGGCGCGTCCTTGTACTTTTGCGGCACGCATCAAAGCGGGGAGCGATCGCGGTACGCTGCGTAAAAGATCCGCCTGCGTAGCGTTTTCGCCCTCCTTCCCTTTAGTGGAACGCTTGACCGCATCCCACGTTTTGAGAACGGCAGCGGCATCGTCTGCGACCGCATTACCAAACACGTGCGGATGGCGCACGATCAGTTTGCGACACACCTCGTCCACCACGTCATCAAAGGTAAACTCCCCTTCTTCCGTGGCGATCTGCGTATGCAACGTCACCTGCATC
>CAZESL010000030.1:0-22163 GCA_964515215.1 uncultured Eubacteriales bacterium | reverse complement strand
CGAGACTCCGGGTGAATCTGATTATGATTTTTAATACAACAAAATGCCAAGAAATCTTTAGAAATAGATTTACTGGTGCGAGTGGTATTCCTTTTGCTGATTTTAGATCAGGAAAAGATATCAATGAAACTTCTGTAGATTCCTTGGATATACCTTTATACAGAAACGCAAAGAAAGAAGATATTCTTAGTTTTTATTATAAAGCATTGTTATCGTTTTCTGAGGGCATAGATGCTTTTTCTCACGGAAATTATACTTGGGCAACAATTAAACTTTATTATTCTGTTTACTTTGGTTTGAGAGTATCTCTTCTTTGCCGAAATATCGTTTTGGTAAGAGCGGCAAAACATTTATATAAATTCAAAATTGCTTTTGGCGAACAATATGATAAACCTAAAGAAATGACAGATCATGGCGGAACAATTCATACCTATGTAGATTTGTTTCAACGAACGGATTACTTTTGTAGCAATCCATTAGAAGGTATTAATGCATATTTTTGGCTAAAAGATTGTCGCGAAATTGTGAATTATAAAGAAGGAGAGTTTCATGATCCTGATACTCTCACTATTTGGGATGACATAATTAAAGATATGGCTCAAATTGGTTTAAAGAAAACACTGTCTTTATATGTCAAAGAGAAGGACAAGTATTGCTTTTTGCCCGAATATGCAGTTTTAGCAATTCCGTTGAATCGTATTCTTGCAGTGGCTCAAGAAGTTAAAAATGAAATTTCCAATAAACTCAACGATACACAAAGGGATTGGATCAAAACGATACTGCAAGACAACTTAGAAACAGAGTACATAAACAAGCTTTTATTGAATTAAATATTCTATTCAAAACAATTAGGACTACCATTTTAAGTAGTCCTAATTGCTTTTCTCGGAAACAGCTTGTCCTATCGTGAATTTTGTAAAAATTAGTGTAAATTGGGGTCAAGTTGTTCTTATATGGTTGCAGGTATGCCATTTTTGCGAAAACCTTCAAAGTGCCGAAAAGCCAGTCATATCAAGGGTTTTCAGCCCCTTGGAAATGTGGGTTGTTCTTTGGCGGTCGTGGCATCTGCCGCCAAGTCTTCGTGCAGGTCGGTCAGCACGTCGCCCTTCACGCCGATATACTCCGCGCGCCACGGGAGACCCGATGCCGCTTGCGGATACACCGCAGTGGTATGATCCACGAAGTACTTATCAAAGCCCGCACGCTTGATCTCCTCGGGGGTGAGATTGCGGGTCAACTGATACACGATCGCGGACACCATCTCCAGGTGGGCAAGTTCTTCGGTACCGACGTCGGTCAAGATACCTTTCAGTTCGTTGTACGGCATGGAATAGCGCTGATTGAGGTAGCGCATGGAGGCGCCGAGTTCGCCGTCGGGACCGCCGATCTGGCTGATGACGATCTGCGCGATCTTCGGGTTCGGGTTCTTAATGTTTACGGGGTATTGCAATTTCTTCTCATACATCCACATCGTCACTCACTCCTCTCACGCGTTCTCCCACGGCCACGGCGCGTCCACCCACGACCAGCGGTCGGGGTTTTCCACGTCGCGCGCCGTGATCTCGTACGGGCCGAAATGCTGCTCGTAGGTCTCCACCAGTTCCTCGCGCTTACGGCGATAGGCATACATAAGTTCCAGTGCATCCTTGTCACACGGGTGCGTATCCAGATACAGGTTCATTTCCACCAACGCGAAATCGTACGCCGCAATGCGGCGGCGCAGTCCGCAGGAAGTCATGGCCGTCGTGTTCATCGTGCGCACCCCCCTGCCAAAAACGGTTTTTCCAACACGGGGAAGATCGTACCGCGTGAAAACCCGCATTCCGGTTCATATACGTCGCCCAGTTCCTGTTTCGGCAAAAATGCCAACACGGGAAGCCAGTCGCATTCGCAACCCTCAGCGGGGTGCAAATGCTCGGTCATATCGTTTCTCACATTGTCACGCTCCGTTCACATAGTCGGACATTCTGTCCTCACGCCACTGTATGCGGCAAGTACGGAACAGGTGAAATAAACGGCGTACTAATTTGTTTTCAACTTGAAAAACTCAATTTTATTTTGAGTATTGTGTAAAGATTATTGAATAACGGCGAGTAGTATGATATACTAACCGTATACGATCACCTTGGAGAATGTTATGGCTATCAGTTATAATAAATTGTGGAAACCACTGATCGATAAAGGCATGAAGAAGACCGAGCTTGTCCGACTGTCGGGCATCACGTCCAACGCTATCAAGGGTTTTCTTTCTCTCGAAAATCGGTGCGATTTCACACCCATTTCTTGTTTTCTGCCCCCCTCTCCTCCTCGCTTATGCTCGGCACCTCTCCCCCGAGGGGCGAGGTGAGAGTTACGTGCTATCGTTTAAATTATGCAAAAAAGAGTGTGTATCGGCAAATACTTTTGCTGATACACACTCTCTTTTTTATTTCATTCAGATCTTTTCGCCGCAGGACTTGCAGTAGGCGGCGTCCTGGTCGTTCAAACCGCCGCAGGCGGGACAACGCATTGCGTTTTTGCTCTGGGCCAACTTATCCTGCAATTTCGCGAGGGCGGCGTTTTGCTCGTCGATGTGCGTGACGCACGCATCCATCAACTCGCCGATATCCTCCGCACCCTTCTTCGCATCGTACACCAAACGGCCAAGCCCTTCATAGGTCGCCGCCAGTTCCTTTTCGACGCGGTTGATCTCCATCTTCAGTTTGGTGACGTCGATAAACTCACCCGTCTTACGTTCGGCGGTCTGCACCGCATCCTTCGCCATATTCAAAATGCTTTCCCACGTTGCCATATCGCATATCCTCCTTCGTCTTTCTTATTCCAGTATACACGACTTTTCAAAAAAGTCAATCATCATTCCAAAAACTCCCGCAAAATACAGTTTGGCGGCAGCAGCGACAGCGGGGCTTCGACAAAGCCGCCCAGCGCCGCAATAAGGTGCTCGGCCACGGCGTGGTGCGGGTGATCGGCGGGAATGGCGTTCAGCAGCGGCAGTGCTTGCTCAGCCGTCATACACGGCTCGAACGCGTGGGTGGTGTCGATGGTCATATCCACCGTGTCGGCGTACGGGAAGAGATAGGTCTCCTCTCCGTGCACCACCTGCGGCCACATCGAAAGGGTCTGCGCCGCTGTGGTGCCGCGGTGCTTTTCGTCCCGCACCATACGGCGCACAAGGCGTATCTCACGGCGGGAGAGCAAACACTCTTCCCCATCGTAAAAGCGGGAACGGGTGTGGATAAACAGCTTTTTCACGTGCTTTTTCGGCAGACGATCTACCAGCGCGGGGCACAATGCGTGGATCCCTTCAAAAATGACCACCGAGCGGTGGGTCAGGGTAAGCGGTACCTTTTCCGCTTTCGGCTTACCTGCTTTAAAATCGTATTGCGGGAGCATCGCGCGTCCCTCGTCAAGCAACGAGCGGATACACGCTGCCAGTTGCGAGAGGTCGAGCGCCTCAGGCGATTCGTAATCGTAACTGCCGTCGGGCAACAGCGGTGCCAGGCCCCGCCCGCGGTAAAAATCGTCCAGCGACACCACGAAGGCATCCACCCCGTCGCGGCGCAAACTGTCGCACAAGATATTGGCCGTGGTGGTCTTACCCGACGAGCTGGGACCCGCGAGCAACAGCACCCGTCGCTTCACCGACGCATCGTTCAGCCACCGTTCGACCTCGGCCACGTTTTCGCGGTAACGCACACATTCCTCTGCCACGAAGGCGGCGGGGTCGGCGGTCATACGGCGGTTGATCTCACTCTTCTGTAAAGACGGGCGGATAATTTCGGTAGAATTCATAGATGGATTCCTTTCTGCGGAGCATTTCCTCCAAACCGACGTTGTATTCATACGGAAATTTGTAATTGAAGATACGCTCAAGATAGTGAGTGCCGTACTGTTTAAGTTTGGTTACCGCACCCGCACCCACACCCAATATGGTATGCGTTTCATCCATAATATAGACATTGTAAAGTCCGTCTTTTCCCTCTTTCGACCAACCAACATTTTCCTGATTGCCCGCCATGCGGCTTTGTCGGTACAAATAGTAGGGGTGATACCCCGCACGGGGCAAGCGGTCGGCAGTCTCGGCGATCATGCGGATCGCCGCATCGTTGGCAGGCAACTCGGAACGATGCTGCACCACCAGGTTGGACGCCCGTTTGAGCGAAAGAGTATGTACCGTCACGTTTTCGGGGTCAAGTGCCAGAATACCGTCCAACGTGCGGGAGAATCCCTCCACCGTGTCACTCGGCAGACCTGCGATCAAGTCGGTATTGATACAATCAAACCCGACCTTCGTTGCGAGATCATAGGCATCGTAAAACTGCGCCGTCGTGTGCCGCCGCCCGATGGTTTCAAGCACGTCGTCCGACAAGGTCTGCGGGTTGATACTCACACGACCCGCACCGCCCGCACGGATAGCGCGCAGTTTCTCCTCCGTCACCGTGTCGGGACGTCCCGCCTCCACCGTGTATTCCCGCACGGTAGAGAGATCAAACGAGTCTTCCACCGTGCGCATCACCGCCGCCAACTGTTCAGCGGACAGGGTGGTAGGGGTACCGCCTCCGAAGTACACCGTTTCGAGCCGCAACCCCAGATCCCGTGCGACTTCACCCGTGCGACGAATCTCTTGACACAAGAGTTCCACGTACGGGTCGACCAGATGTTTTGCCTTCGCCACGGTATACGACACGAAGGAGCAATAGTCGCACCGTGTGGGGCAAAACGGCACCGACACGTACAAACTGAACGAATCGGGACGGGAATGCGCCAACAAGCGGTTTTCCGCCGCTAAAGTAGTGCGCACCAACTGCATTTTTTCTTCCGACAACAGGAGCTTGTCACGGAAAAAGGCTTCAGCCGCAGCCGTCCCCCGCTCCGCCGTCAAACGGCGAAGCAATTTTACGGGGCGCACACCCGTGAGAACGCCCCAACTCTGTGTAAAGCCACACAGCTTTACAAGATGGTGATATAGCAGAGTCGCCATCGCGAGTTCACACGCATCGCGGTGGTCATCCTCCCCCTTTCTCACCGTTTCTTCGGCGGTTTCGTCGAAATCGTCCAACACCAACCGCACGGTGAGATGGGAGGCTTCTTCCTCTTTGCGCAGGAAGGTATACGCCTTTACCCCGTCCGCAGGCATACCGTCGAGCCCACCGTGGCGGATCGGCTCGTGCGGCAAAAACAAACGGGCGGTGTTTTCCAGTTCAAAATGAAAATCGTGTCCTTGCATCGCAATATACATTGCGTTTCCCTCATTTCATATAGGGGTTAGTTTTTTGTTCAACAAAAAGCGTAGTCGCGGGGCCGTGTCCCGAGAGCAAGTGAAGATCTTCTTCCATCGCGGCAAAACGGGTGAGCGTTTCGGCCAACACCGCACCGTCACCCGACGGCAGATCACACCGACCGCATGACCCCTGAAACAGCGTATCCCCGCAAAAGAGGGTATCCCCACACCGATAGCAACTGCTGCCTGCGGTGTGACCGGGAGTATGCCACACGGCAAAGGTCACGTCCCCCACCGTGACGGTATCCCCCTCACCCACCGTTTCGGTGGGACGGGGCAGTGTAAACCGTGCGGCGGGTGTCAGCCAATTCATTAAATTGCGGGCAGGATCCTCCAGTGCCGCCACTTCCTCCTGCGGCAGAATGAAACGGGCACCCGTTTTTTGCAACAGTGCGGGCAACGCCATAAAATGATCGATGTGCAGATGCGTCAGCATCACCGCCGCCACCGTAAGCCCGCGCGCCGCAACTTCTTCCAAAATATACGCCGCTTCATCGCCCGGGTCGATCACGGTCGCCTGCTTGTCCGCTCCCCACACCACGTAACAATTGGTACCGAGTTGACCGACGGTGAGTGTTATATACTCCATATCACAAACCCCTTGCATCCACGGCGGTATCCAGCCACAGCGTAACGGGACCTTTACCTTGCATCGACACAGTCATATCCGCACCGAACACGCCCGTTTCGACCGGCACGCCTTCCGCTTTCAGCAAGCGTACGAACGTGTCAAACAGCGGTTTTGCGACCTCGGGACGCGCCGCCGCCGTAAATTCGGGACGGCGACCGTGTGACGCGTTGCCGTACAACGTGAAGTTGGATACCACGAGCAGAGCGCCGTCGATATCCTTCACCGAGAGATTCATGCGGTCTTCGGCATCCGAAAACACCCGCAGGCCCGCGATCTTTTTTGCCAGCCACCGCGCCTCTTTTTCGGTATCCTCGTGGGTAACACCGACGAGCAACAAGGCGCCTTTACCGATGGCACCGACTACCTCGCCGTCCACCGTCACGCTCGCTTCGTATACCCGTTGAAATACTGCTCTCATACCGCTTATCCTCTCGTAATGCTGTGAATACCCGTGATCTTGCGCAGTTTCGCGATCACCGTATTCAGGTGTTCGACGCTGTTGACCGCGATGGTGAGACTGATGGTCGCTTCACCTTCGTCGTTATCTTTACTGTTCAGCGCGTGGATCATCACGTGCATCGACGCGAGTTGGGTGGTGATATCCGCCAGCATACCCATCCGGTCGGCGGTATGCACCACCAAAGTGGCCTTGAATTCCGAACGGTCGGAATCGTCTTCCCACCACGCACCGACCCAACGCTCGGGCTCTGCCGCGTGCGCCGTGTCCCGCGGGACGTTGACGCAGTCCCGCTTGTGCACCGACACACCGTAACCGCGCGTGATGAACCCGATGATATCGTCTCCCGGCAGGGGGTTACAGCAACGGGCAAATTTGACCAGACAGTTGTCGGTGTGTTCAATGATCACACCGCCGTTGTTATGATGCGAACGGGACGGTGCGGTGATCACCTTTTCGGGGGTGAGTATCTCTTCCGCCTTGGTGATACGCGCATATTCGTCCTTGATGCGAGAGAGCACACGGGACATCGCCACACCGCCGTAACCGATCGCGGCGTAGAAATCGTCCACCTCGGCATAGTGCCAGCGGCGGCTTTGCGCGGCGATCAGTTCCTGCATTCTGTCTTCGGGCAGGCGCACACCGATGCGTTGCAATTCCCGCTCGAGATCCTGTTTGCCTTTTTGAATATTCTCCTCGCGACGTTCCTTTTTAAACCACGCACGGATCTTGTTGCGCGCTTCGCCCGTCCGCACGAAGTTGAGCCAATCGCGGCTCGGTCCGCGTCCCGGAGGCGCGGAAGTGAGGATCTCCACGATCTCGCTGTTTTTGACCTGATAGTCCAGCGGCACGATGCGCCCATCCACCTTCGCGCCGATCATGCGGTTACCGACCGCCGAGTGAATGGCGTAGGCAAAGTCTACCACCGTACTGCCGAGCGGCAGAGAAATGACGTCGCCCTTGGGGGTGAAGATGAACACGTCATCCGACGTGAAATCCGATTTGATGCTACGGACGATCTCTTCTGCATCGTCCACGTCCGCTTGATTCTCAATAAACTGGCGCACCCACGCCAAACGGTCTTCCAGTTTGTCCTTGCGCTGGATGCCGAGCTTGTACTTCCAGTGCGCCGCGATACCGTATTCCGCCGTGTAGTGCATCTCCCACGTGCGGATCTGCACTTCGAACGGGATCTTCTCCTTGCCGATCAGGGTGGTATGCAAGGACTGGTACATGTTCGGTTTCGGAGTGGAAATATAATCCTTAAAGCGGTTCGGCAGGGGGTTATACATATCGTGAATGATACCGAGCACGTTGTAACAGTCGTTCACCGTATCCACGATCACGCGAATGGCATACACGTCGTAGATCTCGTCAAGCGATTTGCCCTGCACATACATTTTACGGTAGATGCCCGCAATACTTTTGATACGCCCCGCGACAAACGGATGCATACCGTATTCCGCCAGACGGTCGGTCAGTTTCTTTTGCAGTCCCGCCAAAAACTCGTCCCGCTCGTGCTTGCGCAATTCCAGCGCTTCTTCAATATCGTGGTAGCCGATAGGGTCAAGTTCGCGAAGCGAAAGGTCTTCCAGTTCCTCTTTCATCGCACGGATACCGAGACGGTGCGCGAGCGGTGCGTAGATATCCATCGTCTCTTTGGCTTTGTCGCGGCGTTTCTGCTCCGCCCAACCCGCACGGGTACGCATATTGTGCAGGCGATCCGCCAGCTTGATGATGACCACGCGGATATCTTCCGACATCGCAAGCAACATCTTACGGATATTTTCTGCCTGCTGTTCCTCGCGGGAATTGAAGGAGATCTTGGTGATCTTAGTCACGCCGTCCACCAACGCCGCCACATCGTCGCCGAACCGACGGCGCAGATCGGACAGTTCCACGGCGGTATCTTCCACCACGTCGTGAAGCAAGGCGGCAACCACCGCTTCGGAATCCATGCCCAATCCCACCAAAATGGTAGCGACCGAAAGCGGGTGGCAGACGTACGGTTCACCCGAACGGCGGTTTTGCCCTTCGTGCGCCGCAATAGCCACCGTGATGGCACGGTCGATCATCGCGTGATCGTAAGCCTTTTCACTTTTTACAATAGCATCCTTCAGTGCACGAATGGCACTCTCGGTGGTGATCATACGGTTTCCCGTCCTTTCAAACCAAGGTATGTAAAAACTCCATAATGGGTGTTTTGTTCAGATCCGCCTTCCCCTCGGCGGGCAATACGGTTATCGTCAGCATGTCTCCCGCATCGTTCACTTGCACGAGGGCGGCTTCACGCAGACTTTCCAGTGCGACCAGCAGTTGTGAGAGACGCATCTTTCGCCCTGCGGCGTACCACAGTTGTTCCGCGTTGCCCGTCCACTTGCCCGCCGCGTGCAACAAACGATAGAGGGCGGTGGTGTGTTCCCGTTCGGGCAAACACTCGGCGGCATCGTTCACCGCTTCGCCCCGCCGCAACGCCGCGAACCGTGCACGCTCATATATGAACTCCTCTTGATTCGTTTCGGCAAAGTGAATATCCTTGATAACGAGCGAGGGCGATACCACGCCGCGGAATTCGTTGCGTTCCAGTGTCACCGCCAAGTGCAACCGCGCACCGCACGGCACGGGGAACTCTGTGCCGGCGGTCTGGAATTTCATGGCACTGATCATCACGCCGTCCCGCGAAAACGCGAGGCGCAAGTGCCGTCCGTTGCCGACGGGTGTGATGTTTTCCAATTTCATATCCGCCAGTTGGAACACGGGCGACGGGTTACCGCTGCCGAACGGCTCCAGCGCCGCGATCAATTGCAATTTTTCCGCATCCACCTGATTCGGCCGTAACTTAAAGTCCAGCCGCAATTCCGGAGTCGGCATCACGGGGCAACTTTGGGCAGCGTACGCGTTGATACGGCGGCGGAATTCCGCCACGCGGTCAGCAGCCAGCGTCACACCGGCCGCCAGTTCGTGTCCGCCGTAACTTTCCAGCATATCGCCCACGGCACACAAAGCGTCAAACAGGGAAAATCCCGCCAGACTGCGCCCTGATCCGTGCGCCGACTCACCGCTGACGTTCAGCACCAAACAGGGTCTGCCGTACCGTTCAAGCAGGCGGGCGGCGATGATCCCCACGACACCCGCGTGCCAATCCTGCCCTTCCACCACTAACACGCGATCGTTCAACAGTTGCCCGTCGCGCTCCAGTCGGGCGATGACCTCTTCCAAAATACGCCCCTCCACCTCTTGACGGTGGGCATTTAACGTCTGTATCTCTCCTGCCAGACGGGCGGCTTCGTCCGCATCCTCCGACAAAAGCAGTTGTTCCGCCAGTTGCGGTTTTCCCATACGTCCCGCAGCATTGATGCGGGGGGCCAGCGAAAACAGCGTAACACCCGACGTGAGCGTTTTGTCCGCCACACCCGCCACTTCGGCCAGTGCGCGCAGTCCGACCCGCTCACCGCGGTTGAGTACCCGCAACCCTTCCCGTACAAGCAGGCGATTTTCGCCGTTCAGCGGCATCACGTCCGCCAAGGTGCCCAGTGCCACCAGATCGGCATAACGGGCGAGCATCGCATCGTCGTCCCCTTCCAGTGCACATACCAGTTTGAACGCTACACCGACACCCGCGTAATCCTTAAAGGTACTTTCACAATCCGCACGGTGCGGATCGACCACCGCCACCGCACGGGGCAAGGTCTCCTGCGGCTGATGGTGATCGGTCACCACCACGTCCACACCGAGCGTGCGGGCGTATTCCACCGCCTCGACCGCCGAAACGCCGTTATCCACCGTGACGATCAGGCGGGCACCGGCCGCCGCCAACACGTCCACCGTGTGGGGACGCAGGCCGTAACCTTCCCCTTCGCCTTCGCGCAGGGGGATACGGTAGATGGCGTCCGCACCCTTCTCGCGCAAATAGGTGTACAACAGCGCAGTCGCGGTCACGCCGTCCGCATCGTAATCGCCGAATACGGCAATGCGCTCACCGTCGTCTATTGCACGCTGTATACGCTCCACCGCCGCATCCATATCCCGAAACCCGAAGGGGTCGTCTCTCAGTTCGCCGCCGAGCAGGAACGTTTCCGCTTCTTCGGCATCCGTAACCCCGCGCAGAGACAGCATCAACGCCAAAAACGGGTGCAGACCGCACGCTTCGGCCAATGCCGCCGCACCGTCTTTATCCAGCGGCGAAGATACCCACCGTTTAAACGCCATCGGTCGCGCCCTCCTTTTCGATAAATTTTGAGTATTAATAATTTATTATAGCATTTTATACAATAATATACAACCACCAAGTTCATAAAAAAACGAAAAAATTTTGCATTTTGGTGTTCCCTTTTTTGCCGTTTTGATTTATACTAATGATATATGTGTTTGGAAAGGGAGACCATTCGTATGTCACACGATATATTAGAAACGGTACGCCGCGTGCATTTCACGGGTATCGGCGGATCGGGTATGTGTCCGCTCGCGGAGATCCTGCTCTCGCTCGGATACGAGGTAAGCGGCTCGGACGATTACGCGTCGGACAATTTAAAACGTATGCAATCACTCGGCATTGCGGTGTCGTTGCCGCTGGCAGCCGGTAACGCCGACCACGCCGAACTCGTGGTGTATACCGCCGCCATCCCCGTGGATCATCCCGAACTGGCGGCAGCCGCGGCAAAAGGCATTCCGCTGATGGAACGTGCGGTGTTTCTGGGACTGCTCACGCGGCGGTATCCGCGCACCGTATCGGTGGCGGGTACCCACGGTAAGACGGGTACCACTTCGATGTTGTCACAGATCCTTTTGAAGGCGGATCTCGATCCCAGCATCTTTATCGGCGGTCGTTTGCCGCTGATCAACGCGAACGGCCGTGCGGGTAAGAGTGAGTGGATGGTGAGCGAGGCGTGCGAATTCCTTGACCATTATCTCAACATGAAGACCTCGGTGGCGGTCATTTTGAATGTGGATGCCGATCATCTCGATTATTTCGGAGATCTGGACGGTGTGGTGGCTTCGTTCAAGAAGTTTGCCGAAGGCGCGGAACAGTGCGTGATCGCGAATGCGGACGATGCACCCACCCTGCGGGCGGTGGTGGATATTCCGCCCCAAAAACTCATCACCTACGGACGGGACATCGCCCTTGATTGGAGCGCCCAAAACGTCGGTACCCACGACGGTGCGTTCGGTGAATACGATCTGTATCACAAGGGTGAATTTTTCGCCCACATCCGCCTTGGTGTGCCGGGCGCGCACAACGTCCACAACTCGATGGCGGCGGCGGCCGCCGCCCATCTGTGCGGTGCCACGGCGGAACAGATCGCCGAAGGGCTTGCCACCTTCGGCGGTGCGGGCCGACGCTTTGAGTTTTTGGGCAAGGCACAGGGCATTACGGTAGCGGACGATTACGCCCACCACCCGACCGAGATCACCGCGACCCTCACCGCCGCGAAGGCACTGCCCTATCGCCGCGTGTGGGCGGTGTTTCAGCCGTTCACCTATTCCCGCACCAAACGGTTGCTGAACGAGTTTGCCGCGGCGCTCTCGCTCGCGGATGAAGCACTGGTGTGCGATATCTTGGGCTCACGCGAGCAGGATGCGGGCGAAGTGTCCTCTGCCGATATCACCGCATTGATGCAAAACGGGCGGTATCTCCCCGCGTTCGAGGACGTCATCGCCTATTTGAAGGAAAATGCCCACGAGGGCGACCTCGTGCTCACCATGGGCGGCGGCAACGTGTACAAATGTGCACAACAGTATTTGAAGATGTTGCAGGAATAACAAAGACAACACCCCGTGAAAAATGCGGTTGCATTTTTCACGGGGTGTTGATGTATGCAATCACCACAAACCGTAGAACGCTTCTTCGCTGGCGTCGTACGGGGCGACGATGCTGTCAAAGATCGCGTTGTATTCCGCGGATGCTTCATACAGCGTACACTCGCCGCTCTCCTCTTTCCAGTTCACCAACGCGTAACGGCCGTTGTAGCGGTAGATCTCGCCGAAATCACGCGAAAACAGGCCGTCCTCACTGCACCATTCCAACGAAACGAGGTATTCGCCGTCGGGGTAGTCCACCACCACGGGTTCCACGGTGACCATCACCCGTTTGACGGTATTCACCTGTTCTTCGGTCAGGTATACCGTTTTCTCCGTCCATTCCTCTTTTACGTTGTCCCAGTTCGAATACATATACCGCATACCGGTCAACTGTCCCCCCGCTTCAATACGCGCGGCAAGGGCGGCGTAATCTTTTTCCAGGCAGTAATAGGTACCGCTGTCACCGAGGATGTGACTGTCCTTAACAATGCCCTCTTTACTGACATTAAAATATAAGGTGTAGAAAATATCCTTCAACAGTACCGGTACGTCGGGTTCGGTCACGGCGATGGTTTCCGACCAATCCATCGGCGGGTTGAAATCTTCCGAGTACGGCAGGGGTACGTATTTTTCCCCGTTCAAAAGAAACGTGCCGTCGTCTTGCAAGATCGCGTGATGCGCACGGGCGTCATCCAACTCCTTGCATCCCGCAAGCGAAAAACAGAGCATCACGGCAACGGCCAAGCACAGTATGCGTTTTACGCGTGTTTTCATAGATACCCCTCCTTACTCCAAATTCAGTTTATGTTGCAGTATGTGGCGCGCGATGAAGGCATACACCACACCCAACGCGGCATACCACACCGTCACACCGCAAAGTGCCCAGTGCACGGCTTCTTTGGCGTGATAGATGAAGAAATCTTCGATCACACTGAACAGTTCCGTGTTGGCACCGATCGACAGAAACACCGTACCGAGGATCTGGGTGGCGAAATAGTAGCCGAAGTACACGCCCACCGCCAGCAACACGCGGTTTTTGTTGGTCAACTGACCGATCGCCATACAGCCGTAGAACAACAGCAGACCGTGGAAGACCGCGATGACGAGCAATACCGCGGCCTCTGCTACGTAGAACGGCAAATGCGTGCCGAGTTCACGGTGGACCATCTTCCACAGATAGGCGATCGCCTTCATGATCTCTGTGAATACGTCGCCCGCCGTAATGACACTCGTTGCCAGTAAAGCGACCGCCACCGTTGCCACCTGAAACGCTACGGCGGTGAAGAGTTTCACCAAGATATGTTGCGTGGGGGTCACGGGCAGTGTAAAGGTAAGATACCCCTCGCCCGTGAACAGGTTCTTATAAAACCGTACGATGGAAAACACGAAGGTCATACCGACCGACACAAGCAGTGCCAACACGAACGCGAAGATCGACGAACCGTTGATGATGTCGTACGCCGTGGTATTCGATTCAAACAATTGAATGAGGCGGGCGAGCAAGGCGACACCGAGCAATATAAGTTGCATCGGCACCCACACACGCAAGTAGGCTTCCGCCTCGTGTTTATACAGTTTCTTTACCATTTGAACACCTCCCGGAACAGACCGTCCACACTCTTGCCCTCTTCTTCCCGAATGCTGTCCACCGAGCGGTGCAACAGCAAGTGACCGTTTTGCAAGAACAGTACGTCATCCAGTACCTGTTCCACATCTGCGATCAGGTGGGTGGAGATGAGTACGGTGGCATCGGGGTTGTAGTTGTTGATGATGGTGGAGATGACGTAGTCGCGTGCCGCAGGATCCACACCTGCGATCGGCTCATCCAGCACGTAGAGTTTCGCGTTACGGCTCATCACCAGGATCAGGCAGACCTTTTCCTTGTTGCCCTTCGACAGCGTTTTCAAACGGTGATCGGGTTTGATCCCCAAATGTTCCAGCATTTCGAACGCCAACTGCGGGCGAAAATCGGCGTAAAAATCTTCGAACAGCGCCACGATCTGGCGCACAGTCATCCACGAATTCAAATAGCTGTTATCCGGCAGATACGCCACCAGTTTTTTGGTCTCCACACCCGGCTCATACCCGCCGACGGTCACGCGCCCTGCCGTGGGAGTCAGAAGACCGTTCACGATCTTGATAAAGGTGGTCTTGCCGCTCCCGTTCGGGCCGAGAAGGCCCACGATCTTGCCGCTTTCCAACGTGAAACTCACGTTATCCAGCGCCACGGCCGCGCCGTACTTTTTCGTAAGGCCGACACATTCCAACAGTATACTCATACCTCATCCTCCTTCGGCGACCATGCCGCCACAAAACTCTTGACCTCATTGAGATCCTTTCCCAGTGCGGTCATCTCCTCCACGTACGCTGCGGTTTTTTCATCCCACATACGCTCGAGTGCGGCACGGGCGCGTGAGATATCCTCCGCCACGTACCATCCCGAACCGCGCACGGAATACAGGATCCCCTCCTGTTCCAGCGACTCGAACGACCGCTGCACCGTGTTGGGGTTCACCCCCGCCGCCAGTGCCACGTCCCGCACCGAGAGCAACCGCTCACCCGCGCGAAACTCCCCCGTGGCGATCCGCAAACACAACTGTTCACCGATCTGCGGGCACAGGGGTTTGGATTTGTCCAGTTTCCACTCCATTGGGTCACCTCCTGCAATAAGTGTATTACCTCACTAACACAATAGTACACTTTTACCAAAGATTTGTCAAGAGGTATTTGAAAAAAAGAAAAAAGCCCGTTTATAGAGAGTTGTGGTTAGGGATTGGGAGAGAGCCTATGCCTCCCCTTGTCAGGGGCGGTGGCACGGTGCAGCCGTGACAGAGGGGTAGTCCGGCAGTGCACGCGACTTTGTGCGGCAAAAGGACTCTTTTAGTTTCTTGCTCGGTCAAAAAAATCCCCCAGTCATTTTCTCCTCGCTCGTAAGCGCACCGCCATAGGGAGAAATGCCGCAGGCATTTCTCGGGGAGACGGCGTAGTCACTGTGATAAGCACAAGTTAAAGCCATGTCCGCGCTCCTCGAAAATGCCAGCCCCCTTTAGACAAGTGGGCCAAGGGTCACTGCACCATTCACATTACTGCAGACTCCCACCGTCCCCCACAACGGATAAAACAAGAAAGAGCCCCGCAACTAAAAAAAGATCCCTCAAACGAGAGATCTTTTTACGCGTTCATTTCCCCAACCGTTCCAGCACCTTCAGTGCCAGGGAACGCGCGATGATAAGGCGGCTTTCGGAATCCAGCGTGGTGCACTGCACCAACAAGGCAAACACGTATTTCCCCTGATCCACCAACAACTCGCCGCTCTCACCGCACCAATAGGCACTCTCGCCCAGTTGCGGTGCTTCGATCAGCGATCCTGCGGGATATTGGCCCGTAAGCAAAATGATGTATTCCGCTGACGTAACGGTGGGTTCTTCCACCATCAGCGATACCTGCGTGGTGTAGTCCGCGGTGGAAAACAGCCACACGGTATCGTGCTCTTGCAACATACCGTCACCGAAGGTGACGGTCGGGATCGCTTCGGCTACGTCCTCTTTGGTGAGCAACACCGTAAGATCCATGACTTCGGGTACTTCCGGCTCCCAAATGGGGGGCTCACTCTCGTCGGGCTTCTCCACCGGCTTTTGACAGCCGACACAAAACAGCAAACATACCGCAAGCAATATTGCCAACCAACGTTTCATACGTACACATCCTTTCCTATCTTATACTACCACATAGGCCGCAAAATGAAAAGGGGGATCTTTTTAACAGTCGTGGCAGAGCAGATCCTCGTAGGTCTCGCCCTTCACCGCGACGTACGTCTCCCCTTCACGCACCATCACCACGGGCGGCTTCGGATAGCGGTTGTAGTGGGAGGACATCGAATAGTTGTACGCGCCGGTACACAACACCGCCAACGTGTCCCCTTCGTCACAGGGTTGCAAGGGGGTGTTTTCCTGCAGAAGATCGCCGCTTTCACAGCAACGTCCCGCCACCGTCACCCGCTCGCACGCCTCCTCGCCCGCGCGGTCGGCCACACACAGAGTGTAATCCGACTGATACAGCGCATAACGCGGGTTGTCGCACATACCGCCGTTGACACACACGTACTTGCGCACATTCGGAATATCCTTGATACCGCCGACGGTATAGAGCGTCACCCCCGCGTGTGCCACCACGGCACGACCGGGTTCGATAATGATACGCGGCAGAGGGATCGCCAACTCCGCGGCATAGGCGTGCATGGCATCCGCCGTCCATTTCATATACTCGGTACAGGGTTTGGCATCGTCCGCCGCAGTGTACGGCACACCGAAGCCACCGCCCACGTCCAACTCGCCGAGCGTCACACCCGTTTCGGTGCGAACATCCCGCAAAAACGTGAGCATCACCCGTGCCGCATCGCGGAAGGGCTGTTCGTCGAACACCTGCGACGCTACGTGGCAGTGCAGACCTTTCAGCGACAGTACGTCGGTGGCAAGCGCCTCTTTCACCGCCTGCATCGCGTCCCCGTTTTCCAGCGTAAAACCGAATTTCGAGTCGATCTGACCCGTCATGACGGCGCTGTGGGTGTGAGCGTCGATACCGGGAGTAATACGCAAATAGATGTCCGCCGTTTTCTGCATCTGCCGTGCCACGCGGGTAAGGCGGCGCAGTTCGTACGCATCGTTCACCACGATGCGCCCGACACCGTTTTCCACCGCCAATGCCAGTTCCTCTTCGGTCTTGCAACTGCCGTGCATCACCATACGTTCAGCAGGAAACCCCGCTTTCAGCGCGGTATACAGTTCCCCGCCCGAGGACACGTCCACACCGCACCCCTCTTCGGCGGCGATGCGAAACATCTGTGAAAACCCGCAGGCTTTGGAGGCAAACGCCACCATACCGCCGTTTTCGTAATTCTCGTCGATCGAGCGCTTGAATTCCCGCAACATCGAACGGATCACGTCTTCGTTCATCACATACAGCGGGGTGCCGTACTCCCGTGCAAGCGCGACCGCATCCACCCCGCCGACGGCGAGGTGGCCTTCTTTATTCACGCTGACACCCATAGGTAAAAACATATTCGTCACCTTACTCTTCCGTAACACTTTCCAGTATCTCACGCAACTGAGCGGCACCTTCCCCCGTCACCGCCGAAAACGGCACGGTGAGAACCCCCTCAAACTCCGCAAATTCTTCTGCCATCGCGGCTTCGCGTGCCGCACGTTCGGTCTTGTTCAGTTTGTCCGCCTTGGTCATCACCACGATAAACGGGATGCCTGCTTCCACAAAGTAGTTGATCATCTGGCGATCCTCTTTGGACGGCGGGTGGCGCATATCCACCAGTTGCAACACGAGCCGCAAGTCACGATCGGCATCGAAATACCCTTGGATCAGCGCATTCCAACGTTTCCGCTCGGCATCCGACACCTTAGCGTAGCCGTAACCCGGCAGGTCCACCATACGCATACCGTCCAAACGATAAAAATTGATGCTGGCGGTCTTACCGGGTGTGGCACTGGTACGCGCTAACCCTTTCCGTTCCAACACACGGTTGATCAACGAGGATTTGCCCACGTTGGAACGCCCCGAAAACGCCACTTCGGGCAGGTCGTCGGGCGGCAATTGTTCCGCCAGGGCGGCGGTCAGTTCAAAGTCCGCGATTTTCCAGTTCACGGAGTATCCCTCCCTAAGCAGAGAAGGTATATCCGAACCCGATTTTAACGGGCCGCTTTCCCCCTCGGCTGTGTCAAAATACTGTTTTTAGCCTTGCCGATGAAAAAATCGGCTCTGTTAAAATTCTCTGACCTAAAACGAGTAGAATTTCGTGTGATTTTCGGTGCGGCGAAGGTGGCAAGGCTGTCGCCTGCCACCGACAACAAGCCGAAAAGCGCCGAAATTATGCCGTTTTAGGCGTGTTCGGACGTTCCTTCTCTGCTTAATGCCACATCCAGCACCGTATCCATATGAGAGACGGGCACGAAGGTGATGCTGTCGCGTACGGCGGCATCCACTTCGGCAAGGTCGGGTGCGTTATCCTGCGGCATCAGCACCGTATGCATACGGCGGGTATACGCCGCCATGCTCTTTTCACGCAAGCCGCCGATGGGCAACACCCGCCCGCGCAGGGTGATCTCCCCCGTCATTGCCACGTCATGGCGCACGGGGATACCCGACAGAGCCGACACCATCGCCGTCGCCATCGTGACCCCCGCAGAAGGGCCGTCTTTCGGCACCGCCCCTTCGGGCACGTGCACGTGAATGTCTTTGGTCTTATAAAAATCCGCGTCGATGCCCCATTGTACCGCGCGCGAACGCACGTAACTCATAGCGGTGCGGGCAGATTCCTTCATCACGTCGCCGAGCGAACCCGTAAGTTCCACCTTACCCGTACCGTCCAGTACCGCCACTTCGACCTGCAGCATTTCGCCGCCGACCGACGTCCACGCGAGACCGTTTACCACACCCACTTCGTCGGTGTCGGCAAGCGTGTCGGGTTTGTGCTTCACAGGTCCCAAAAACTCCGCAAGATCCTTCACCGTGACAGTCTTCACTTCGCCCGCTACGATGCGTTTTGCCGCTTTGCGGCAGATATCCGCCAGACGGCGCTCCAGTTTACGCACCCCCGCTTCACGGGTATACCCGTCGATAAGCAGGCGGAGCACAGTATCCGACAGCCGCAACTGACGTGCCGTAAGGCCGTGGCGTTTCCGCTGTTTCGGGAGCAGATGGTCTTTGGCAATATGGAACTTCTCCTCTGCCGTGTAACTGCCGAGATGAATGATATCCATACGGTCGGCCAAGGCGGCAGGGATCTCCGCTTCGTCGTTGGCGGTGGTGATAAACAGCACTTCCGACAGATCGAACGGGATCTCCAGATAATGATCGGTAAAGGTCACGTTTTGTTCGGGATCGAGCACCTCCAGCATCGCCGCCGCAGGGTCGCCGCGGAAATCATGACCCAACTTATCAATTTCATCCAACAGAATAAGCGGATTACAGGTCTTGGCTTTGGTGACCGCCGCAATGATACGGCCGGGCATCGAGCCTATGTAGGTCTTGCGGTGACCGCGGATCTCCGCTTCGTCATGCACACCGCCGAGCGAGATACGCACGTATTGCCGTCCCATCGCTTCGGCGATCGAACGGGCAACCGACGTCTTGCCCACACCCGGAGGGCCGACAAAACACAAGATCTGCCCGCGCATTTCACGCGAGAGCACCCGCACAGCGAGCGATTCCACAATGCGGTCTTTCACCTTTTCCATGCCGTAATGGTCACGGTCGAGCACCGCGCGGGCATGGATGATATCCAGCGCATCCTCGGTGCGTTTACCCCACGGCAGTGCCAGACAAGCGTCGAGATAGCCGCGCACCACCGCCGCCTCTTGCGAGCCGGAGGGCATTTTGGAAAGCTTATTGCATTCCTTAGAAAGCTTGTCCCGCACCTCGTCGTCGAGCGGTAACGCGTCGATCGTACGGCGGTAGGTGTCCGCTTCCGCAGCAGGATCGTCCCCATCCCCGAGTTCTTCGTTGATGGCACGCAGTTGCTCACGCAAGTAGTAATCCCGTTGATTCTCGTCCATTTGCGTGTGTACGCGGTCGTGAATATGATTCTCCAGTTTCTGCACCGCGATCTCGTGTTGCAAGATGCCGAGCACCTTTTCCATACGGCTCTCTTCCGACATGGTCGCCAGCACGTCCTGCTTTTGCGCTTCTTTCAGCGGCAGGCTGAAGGCAACGTGATCCGCCAAATGTCCCGCATCGTCGATCACCGCTGCCATCGCGAAGGCGTCTTCCGCCATCGCAGGGGTCAGTTCGGCATATTCTTCCAAATAGCGGCGGCATTCCCGCACCAGCGCTTCTTCCTGCAACGGGTCGGCAACGCGGCGCGGCTGTGCTTCTTTGGTCATTGCCAAAAAGTACGGCTCGTCCTGCAACACGTCCTGCAGACGGGCGCGGTACAGTCCTTCCACCACCACCCGCAGGTTATCGCCCGGCAGGCGAAGCACCTGACGCACTTGCGCCACCACACCCACGGTATAGAGTTCATCTTCGGTCGGCTCTTCCACGGCGGTGTCCCGTTGCGTGACCAGAAACAGCGTTTGGTCGTGGTTCATCGCCGCATGAAGTGCCTGCATCGAGCGCTTACGTCCCACGTCGAAGTGCAGTTCCATATCGGGATACACCACCAGACCGCGCAGGGCGATCATCGGCAGTGTCTGCACGCGGGAAATACGCTTTTGAATGGCCATAGTTTGTCCTCTTTCAAATAATGATAAACAGGCTGTCGCGTTAAAGTAAATCACAAAACCTGTCAGCCTCCCTCTAATGAGGGAGGTGGCTTTTTACGGCTTTCGCCGTAAAAAGTCGGAGGGAGAGAAAAAGCATCGCCGTGCGACCTTTGACTACCCCTCAGGCTGCTTCGCAGCCACAGACTGTCAAAAAAGTCCGGCACTTGCCGGACTTTTTGCCGTCTGCCGCCTGCGGGCGGGTTTATCCGCGGGCAAAATGCCCGCTCGACGCGAGAGGGCACCCTGACGGTTCCCTCTCACACACACCCTCCCTCCGTTTTCCAAGTACGAGAAACGGTTTTTGACACGCTCAAGCCGCTTGTGCAATTTTCTCTAAAGCGACAGCCTCAAAGTACGAGTTCATGCGGTATTGCGGCGTTTGGGAGCAGTTCCCCGCCCCTTTACGGTCGCTTTCAACTTAACGGGCTTTTTATCGGGATTACGCACGATCTCGGGATCGGCGCCCTCGTTTACGCACGCGGCGGTGACCGTCACCGTTTCCACCGTGTGGTCGGAAGGAATGTTGAACATCAGCGTGTTCAGTACCCCTTCCATCACCGAGCGCAGACCGCGTGCACCCGTGTGCAACGCCATCGTTTTTTCCGCCACCGCATGCAAAGCCTCATCCGTGAAATTGAGCGTCACACCATCCAGTTCAAACAGATACTGATACTGTTTGAGCAGGGCATTTTTCGGCTGACTGAGAATTGCCACCAATGCTTCGGCAGACAACGCCTCCAATGTGGTGATGACAGGCATACGTCCCACCAGTTCGGGGATCAAGCCGAAACGCACGAGATCCTGCGGCGTGATGTGGGCGAGCAATTCGGACAGCTCACGTTCCTTTTTGGAACGTACGGAGTTGCCGAAGCCGATCGCACCCGACTCCAACCGCTTTTCGATCGTCTGCTGAATACCGTCAAACGCACCGCCCAAAATGAACAGGATGTTTGAGGTATCGATCTGAATGAATTCCTGTTGCGGATGTTTGCGGCCGCCGCCGGGCGGCACGTTCGCCACCGTGCCCTCCAAGATCTTCAAGAGAGCCTGCTGAACGCCTTCACCGCTCACGTCGCGCGTGATGGAAGGATTCTCACTGCGGCGGGAGATCTTGTCGATCTCATCCACATAGATGATACCGCGTTCGGCTTTTTCCACGTCGAAATCCGCCGCTTGGATCAAGCGAAGCAGAATGTTTTCCACGTCCTCACCGACGTAACCCGCTTCGGTAAGGGTGGTCGCGTCTGCAATGGCAAACGGAACGTCCAGAATACGGGCAAGCGTTTGTGCCAATGCCGTCTTCCCCACGCCCGTGGGGCCGATCAAAAGCACGTTGCTCTTGCCGAGTTCGGTGTCACCGTTACCGAAATAAATACGTTTGTAGTGGTTGTATACCGCGACCGACAGGGCGGTCTTTGCCGCATCCTGACCGATAACGTAATCGTCAAGGCCCTTTTTGATCTCCTGCGGTTTGGGCAACACCACGCTGGTGGAGCCGCTCTGCTGACGGGCGGGCACGGTACCGTCTGCCAAAATGGTACTGCACAGTTCAATGCATTCGTTGCAGATATACACACCGGGACCCGCGATCAGACGGTACACTTCCTCCTGTGTTTTACCGCAGAAGGAACAGCATATCGGTTTGGTCTCCTCATTTCTCGGCATATGCGTTCTCCTTAGGGTGAGCATTCAAACCCGAACTCCGTTTTTGGAAGGCGGATTTTC
>CAZESL010000029.1:0-22185 GCA_964515215.1 uncultured Eubacteriales bacterium | reverse complement strand
TAAGCAGAGGAGACATATCCGAACCCGATGTTAACGGGCCGATTTTCCCCTCGGCTGTGTTAAAATACTCGTAAATCCGCAAGGATTTACTGCGCTTTTGCCTTGCCGATGAAAAAATCGGCTCCGTTTACATTCTCCGACCTAAAACGAGTGGAATTTCGCGCGATTTTTGGTGCGGCGAAGGTGGCGAGGCTGACGCCTGCCACCGACAACAAATCAAAAAGCGCCGAAATCATACCGTTTTAGGCGGGTTCGGATGCGTCTCCTCTGCTTAAGCAGAGGAGACATATCCGAACCCGATTTGAACGGGCCGACCTTCCCCTCGGCTAAAATACTCGTAAATCTTATTTTCCCACGCAAAAGCGGGCAAACACGTCGTTCACGACCGTCTCGGTCACGCGTTCTCCCGTCAACTCCAAGATCGCGGCGACCGCATCATCCACACTCACTGTCACGGCATCCAACGTCATACCGCCCGCAAGAGCAGACAGCGCTTCGTCCACCGCCGCCAAACTGCGGCAAGCACAATCGCGTTGCCGTTCGGTTGCCAGGATCGGTTTACCGCTTTGCAGTTGCTCGACACCCGTCACCGTGGCAATGGCGGCGATCAACTGTTCCACACCGCTGTCCTCAGCAGCTGAAACGATTACAGTATGTTTAAATTTACCTCGAATATACTCAGCGTCAATAACTAACGGCCGATCCGCTTTGTTTATGACTGCAATCGCGTGGGAAGATGCCGCATCTTCGGCCAGCGCGATATCCTCATCGGTCAACGGGCGAGCGCCGTCGAACACCGCCAGCACCAGCGCCGCCGTTTGCATACGGGTACGGGCGCGCTCGACACCGATAGCCTCTACCGTATTATCCGTTTCGTGGATGCCCGCCGTATCCGCCAACCTGAGCAGGACATCCCCTGCGCGGGCGGTACGTTCCACCACGTCGCGGGTGGTGCCCGCCTCGGCGGTCACGATACTGCTTTCACTACCCGTCAGACGGTTCATCAAGGTGGATTTGCCCACGTTCGGACAACCGACAATGACGGTATCCACCCCACCTTGCAGGATCTGTCCCGCATCAAAGGTGGCAAGCAGACGGGTAAGGGTGTGCTTGGCTTCGTCCAGCGTGGCCTGCAGTTCCGCAGGCTGTAATTCGGGAATATCCTCGTCGGGATAATCCACAAACGCCGCAAGTCCCGACAGCAACTGTACGAGTTTCGTCTTCACTCCGTTCAGACAGCGGAACACGGCGCCTTCCCGCGCCGCCAACGCGGTGCGCAGCGACAGGCGGCCTTCCGCCGCGATCAGCGACATCACCGATTCCGCGCCCGTCAGATCCATCTTCCCGTTCATAAACGCACGGCGGGTAAATTCCCCCGCACCCGCAGGGCGGGCACCCGCCGCAAAAGCGGCACGCAACACCCGTTGCAACAGATACACGCCGCCGTGGCAGGACAGTTCCACCACGTTCTCACCCGTATAACTGTGCGGAGCGCGAAACACCGTCGCCACGCATTCGTCAATATCCCCCTCCGCATCAAATACGTGTCCGTAACATGCGGTGTATCCGCTCATGGCGGCAAGGGTCTTCCCTGCCGTCACGGGACGAAACATCTTATCCGCCACCGTCGCGGCATCGTCACCCGACAGACGGATAACACCCAGACCTGCGGGAGCCGGCGGAGTCGCAATAGCGGCTATGGTATCGGAACGTGTCAATGATATCACCTCGATAGAAAGGGGGTAGTATTAGGAAAATAGTATTTTTGTAATATTAGCCGTTGTATATACAATTTGTATACAGTTTTCGACCAAATCGTATATATGCGTATTGTACAACATACGCCGTTAAAAGTCAATCGGGGCAGAGAAAAATATAAGAGGAAGAAACGTAGGGGTGGCAATCTGCCGCCCGCGGACATTTGTGCAGATTTCGCGGACAGTCGAGGACGCCTGTCCCTACAACGCCCGCCGTAAGTGTGGGGGTGGCCGCGGGACGTCAAGGCGCCGTCCCCTACCGCACAATTAAAATCGACGCTGTGACCCTTGGCCCCCTTGTTAAAGGGGGCTGGCATTTTCGAGTCGCAAAGCGAGGAGAAAATGACTGGGGGATTGCCACGACCGACCGCACAATACGATTCACGCGGTAGGGGCGGCAATCTGCCGCCCGCGGATGTTTGTGCAAATTTCGCGGACAGTCGAGGACGCATGTCCCTACAACGCCCGCCGTAAGTGTGTAAGTGGCCGCGGGACGGACGCGCAAGGCGCGCCCCTACCGTGTAACATAAATCGTGCGGTAGGTAGGGGCGGCAATCTGCCGCCCGCGGATGTTTGTGCAGATTTCGCGGACGGGTCGGGAGACCCGTCCCACAACACCTCATCCGCCCCTTCGGGGCACCTTCCCCTCGAGGGGAAGGCAACGCCCCCTATTTTTCATACAATTCAAAAATTTGCTTTCCTTTTCTCACAGCATATTTCTTAGTCGCATAAGCACCGCCCGCATTACGATGTACAAATGTAATCATAAAATCACATTGATCTACCATCCATCGGTTTCTCTTTGTGATAGCTGCTTTTGGATGAACGCCTGCCACGGCTTGCGGAATCACGACTTCGTCGTACATTTGCGTATAGTAGTTTCTGTTCGTATTCATTTCAACAGATCGGTACGGTTTAATAAGTAAAAGTTTTACATGAGGATATTTTTGCTTTATTTTTCGAACAGCAGAAGAAAAGGCAGCATCAAACTCCCCCATGCCACCCGTCCAAAATTCAACTACTCCGTGACACACAATCAACTCTTCAATCAGTAAAAGTAATTGTTTCGAGATTTCGCAAAAAATTTCACGGTGACCAAAAGCAACACAGACCTTGTTTTCCATTTTAGACCCTTCATTCTTTAAAAGTTTTTGATTAGAGAACAATTATAGTATACAGTTTTCGAATAGAAAACACAATAGGAATAAAATGATTCTAAAAGGAAACTTTGCAAGGTAGAAGGTGAGAAAGTGTTTGATTTTGGCTTAAGAATTCGGGAACTACGGGAAAAACATCATCTTTCGCAAGAACAACTGGGCAGGCGGGTAGAACGCTCAAAATCGGTCATCAGCAGTTACGAAAACAATCTGAAGATTCCGCCGTTGCACATTTTAGTAGATTTTGCGGTGATCTTCAACGTATCGCTAGACTACTTGGTGGGGATCGATAAAACGGAGATGGTATCCGTAGACGGCTTGACCGAACAACAAAAACAAGTGCTTCAAACCCTTGTTTTTGAATTCAAAGATACGTCTGTCAAAGGCGCAGGGCTCACCAATCGCCAACAAGAGATATTGAACATCCTAATGAAAGAATTTTCGAAAAAGTAACCCGCCGCAGATGCGCGGTCGATTGGAAAACGGACGCGCAATGCGCGCCCCTACCGTGTAACATAAATCGTGCGATAGGTAGGGGCGGCAGATTGCCGCCCGCGGATGTTTGTGCAGATTTCGCGGACAGTCGAGGCGCCGTCCCACAACACCTCATCCGCCCCTTCGGGGCACCTTCCCCTCAAGGGGAAGGCAACGCCCGCCGTGGTTTGATGATCGGTCGCGGGACGGACGCGCAATGCGCGCCCCTACAGTTCTTACCGTTTTTTCCTCATTTCCTACATAAAAACAATACCGTCCCGACTTTTTTGTCGGGACGGTATTTCATACTTTACAGATTGATGCGGCCGTACAGCGTGGCGCTGGATTCGGTCGCAGATTCGGTGCGGGAGGGCGGGGTTGCACCGTCGGCATCCGGGAGAGGATTGCTGCGGGAAACAAACTGACGGATCTCACGCTTGGGCGGGGTGATCTCGTCGCGGCGACGGTCGTGACGGTCGCCTTCCTGCGGACGGCGACCCTTGCCGCCGCGGCCGCGGGAACGGTTCGGATTATCGTCCGAAGGCCCGATAATGACGTAGCGGTTCGGTTCACTGCCCACACTCCATGAGGTGGCACCGTTCACGCTCTGCACTGCCGTGTGAATGATGCGACGCTCATACGGATTCATCGGTTCGAGCGAGATACGGCGGCCCGTACGGGCGACTTGACTCGCATTCTTTTTTGCCAATCCGGTGAGCGAGCGCTCACGCTTTTCGCGATAGTTGCCGATGTCAATGGTCACACGGTAGTAGTCCTCGCTCTGACGGTTGGCGATCAACGACACGAGATATTGCAACGCATCCAGCGTATCGCCGCGGCGACCGATCACAAAACCGAGATCTTCGCCGGTGAGTGCCAACACACAACCGTTGCCGTCTTCGTTTTCGGTCACGGAAACATCGGTATCACCAACGCCCAAAGCAACGAGCACGTCACGCAGATACGCGGCGGCAGCATCGGCGGGCGAGAGCTTTTCCTCCCAGATCGCCTTGACCTCGGCGGGATTGCCGCCGAACAAACCAAACGTCTTTTTCTGCGGCTCTTGCAAGGTCTCAAAGGTGACCTCAGCCGCGCGGTCTGCGGTCAGCCCTAATTGAGCGAGTGCCGCAGCCTGTGCCTCCTCGATGGTGGAGGCCTGTGCAATAACTTCTTTACGCACGGTGTTTCTTCCTTTCGTGGTCTTTTCTTTTATGAAACGGAGTTGGTAGTGTTCGTGGTGTTCTCCGTAAACATCAATCGTTATTCTCTTTCATTTCGCCGACTTCAATGCCGTTGAGTTTCGTTTTCTTCTTACCTTTTTTCTCATCTTTCGGCTCGGCGGCGGCACGGGCAGCAGCTTCATCTTCCGCACGCTCACGCTCATCGTCCAGACGGCGGGCATCGGCCAATGTCTGCTTCTTTTTCATTTCCGCGCGCAGACGACGACGCTCTTCATAATCCTTTTCCGCCTGCTCACGGATCTTCTTGGGGTTATAGATCAAATTCAAGATCACCGTTTGTACAATAGCAATCACGTTCGAACACGTCCAGTACACACCGACACCGCCGGGAACGGTGAACGAGATGTACAAGGAGAAAAGCGGCATAAACAGGAACATCATACCGTTCGAACAACCTTGACCGGGCTGTTTTTCCCCGCTCATGCCCTGCTTGTTGAAATACGACGAAAGTATCGACGTAATCACAGCCGTAAGACCCGACAACAGCGGGATCAACCACAAAATGTTGATATCACCGAAACCGCGGCCGGGTGTCCACGGGTTTTGGAGCAACGAACGGTCACCCCACTTAAATTGGTCCCTCATCGCGGAAATCTCGCCGTAATACTTCTCCGCCGTGGCTTCTGCAACGGCCGCATCGCCCGTAATCGTGCCGGCGATACTTGCCACGATCTCATCCTTGTTTTCTTCCATCGCCTGCATCATATACATTTCGCGATAGTAGTTCTTTTCATTCAGTTTACTGCTTTCGATCTTCGTCGTAAGATCGATCACAATACCCGTTTCCTTATGCGTGGCGGTCGTTTTGTCTTCGGATATCGTATAATTTTCGGTATCTTTGACATAGGTATCCACGTTGACGGCACTCACCGCCGCGTTGACTGCCGTTTCGGGCACCGAACTCAAATAGGTCAGCGGTTCGTAGATCACGGCGATAATACCGAACAGCACGATCATCTGCACGATCATCGGCAGGCAACCGCCGGTAAGCGAAACGCCTTCTTTTTCATACAGCGCTTGCTGTTTTTGCTGTAACTTCTGAGGATCGTTCTTATACTTCTTCTGCAATCGCTCCAAACGCGGTGCCAAGCGGATACGGTCCGCCTGCTTCTTCTGCGACTGCAAAGAGAAGGGGAACAGAAGAACACGAATGATCAACGTGAACAGAAAGATCGCCAAAAAATAGTCGTTCACCCAGTTGTACACCAACCGCATGATCCAACCAAGCGGTCCTGCCAAAAAACCAAACATTCCCATGGTCACTTTTTCTCCTTTTACTCATCATACAGACTGTCTGCTTCCGCATCGTCCATAAATACATCCGCTTTTTTACGGCGGAACGTGAACGTTTCGGGTACGGGATCGTATCCGTGTCCGCCGAAGGGATTACAACGCAAAATGCGCCACAGCGCGAGCAGGCCGCCCCGCACCGTACCAAAGCGCGAAAATGCTTCGATCGCATATTGCGAGCATGTCGGCGTAAACCGACAGCATGGCTTCGTATGTGCCGAAATGCGGCGTTGATACCAACGTACCGCCGCGATCATACACCGCCTCACAACACACCCGCCTCTTTCAAATGCTTACGGAGTACGGGCACGAGTTCGGTACTTTTCATCGACAAAAGACGGGTACGCGCGACAAATACGATATCAAACCCACCGTGAAGTTCGGGATACAATGCAGCGTACGCCGCCCGTATCACACGGCGGCAACGGCTGCGCTTGACGGCTTTGCCGATCTTCTTTCCCGTTGTGATCCCCATACGGATCAGCGGTTGTCCGTTCTCATCCTTCACACGGCTTTTACGGACATAGGTGATCACCGCGGGATGCACGAATGCACGGCCACGGTAATACAACGTGCGAAACTCCGTGTTGCTTTTTAACACGGCAAAACGCGCCATAGCCGCACCTTCCTTTCGGGGATAAGAAAAAAAGCCACGCTAAGGTGGCTTTTTTTAGTGGGTCAGACGAGCTCTGCCTTTCGCACGGCGGCGAGCCAGCACCTTACGGCCATTCGCCGTTGCCATTCTCTTGCGGAACCCGTGTTCCATTTTACGATGACGCTTTTTGGGCTGATAGGTACGAAACATACTACGCCCTCCTTTCGGTTTCCGTATTGGCTGTTCGTAAGCGACAGCCTTGCGAGGATACATTATATCAAATATACTGCCGAAAAGTCAACCCATTTTTCACTTATTTTGCGAATTTTTTTGAGCCTTGTGGTCATACATTTTTATAACCACAATATTTAGTATGTGATCTAAAATAATTATTCTTTTTTCAACAATTCAGCGAAAAAGCGCTTGAAAAATTCTCTATTATATGGTATAATATAAATATATATGTATCTAATTTACTTCTGTATATGGATATATCACGTTTTTAAATAAAAAAGGAGAAAAACCATGAAATCAATTGACGAAGTTTGGGCGGGCATACAGGCGGCTTTAAAGGCTATGCCGGAAGTCAGCGTGACCGCTTACGATACGTGGCTCGCACCGCTCGAAGCCCGTGAGATCCAGGACGGTAATTTGGTATTGTTTGTGGAGACTGAATTTCAAAAGGGTATCATTTTGGATTGTTACACCGCACGGTTGGAACAAGCGGTGATGCAAGTGATGGGCTTACCGCTCAAGGTACGTATCATTTCGGGTGAGGACGATAAGTTTCCCGAGCCCGAACCGGAAAAGGAAGATGACGTACATACCGTGATCAACCGCCGTCTGATGGATGCCCGCATCCCTGAATACGAGTATTCGTTTGAAAACTTTATTGTCGGCTCTTCCAACCAGTTTGCCCATGCGGCGGCACAGGCAGTGGCAAAAGAACCTTCCTCTATTTATAACCCGCTGTTTATCCACGGCGGCTCGGGGTTAGGAAAAACGCACTTGATGTACGCCATTTGTAATGAGATCCGCATGCGCAATCCCGGCTTTAAAATTATTTACACCAAAGCCGAAACGATGACCAACGAGATCATTGAAGCCATCCGCGGCGGTCACACGGCAGAACTGCGGGAAAAATACCGCAAAGCGGACATGTTGTTGGTGGACGATATTCAGTTTATTGCGGGTAAAGAATCCACGCAGACGGAATTTTTCCACACATTTGAAGCATTGCATCAGGCGAATAAACAGATCGTGCTGACTTCCGACCGTCCGCCGAAGGAGATCTCCTCGCTGGAAGATCGTCTGCGTTCCCGTTTCGAAGCAGGTCTGCTGGCAGATATTCAACCGCCCGATCTTGAAACGCGTATTGCCATTGTCAAACGCAAAGCACAGTTATTGCAATTAGATCTGTCGGATGAGATCTGCGAATATATTGCCACACAACTGAAAACCAACGTCCGTCAGTTGGAAGGCGTGGTACGCCGCATTATGGCAAATCAGTTGCTGGCGGGAGAAAAGCCGTCGCTGGCGGTGGCGCAAAACGCCATTCGCGATATTCGTTCCACTGCACTGCCTGTCCCCGTTACGGTGGATAAGATCATGTCGGAAGTGTCCCGCACAATGAACGTCACGGTAGACGACTTGCGCGGCAAAAAACATTCCGCCGGTATTTCCCGTGCACGGCAGGTCGCGATGTACGTGGTGCGTGAAGTGGTCGGTTCCATGTCGATGGATGCCATCGGACAGGAATTCGGCGGACGTGACCATTCCACGGTGGTATATACCATCCAGAAGGTCGAAAAAATGATGGAAACGGACGACGTGTACAAAGGTTTGGTCAAGGATATCATCAAAAACGTATCCAGTCAGTAATTTTCCACTTTTTCTTCACTTTTCCACCGTGCTTTTAAACGGTGGAGTGGAATGTGGATAACGGTGGAAAACGTTTTTCACGGTTTTTCACCGAACCTCCACAGCGGTTCGCTCCAAAAAACCGCGCCGTGGCGTGAAAAGCAAACGTTTTCCCTCTTTTCCACAGCCTCTATTACTATATCTAAAAAGATAGATGGTTTTTTATAAGATAAACCATGACGAAAGGAACGAAACCTTATGAAATTTTTCTGTCAAAAACAAGCGTTGGTCGATGCGGTCAACAGTGTGACCCGTGCGGTCAGTAATCGCAGTACCATCCCTGCACTGGAAGGTATTTTGATCCGCGCGACCTCGTCCCTCTTCCTTGCCGGTTACGATATGGAGATCGGTATCACCACCAACATTGAAGCGCAGGTGCAGGATCCCGGTGAAATCGTGTTACCCTGCAAACAGTTCGGTGATATCGTGCGCCGTCTGCCGGACGAGATGGTATCCATTGCGGCAAACGATAAACTGAACATCACCATTCGCAGCGGTGCGGCGGAATTCAACATTGTCGGTATGTCGGCCGCCGATTTTCCCGAGATGCCTTCCGTTTCGGACGGCATGGGGTTTTCGGTTCCGCAAAACGTACTGAAAGGCATGATCCGTCAAACGTTGTTTGCGGTGGCACCGCTGGATTCGGGCAAACCGATCCACACGGGTACGCTGTTTGAAGTGGAAAATTCTACGCTTCGTCTGGTGTCGGTCGACGGTTCGCGTTTGGCGATCCGTACCGAACAGATAAAAACGAGCGAAGAAATGAAATTTGTCGTGCCCGGCAAAACGCTCAGCGAAGTGTTGAAACTGACGAGTGATGAAGATACGCCCGTCTTCATGGCGGTCGGTCGCCGTCATATCGTGATGCAGATCGACGGCTACGCGGTGATCTCCCGTTTATTGGACGGTGAATTTTTGGCATACCGCAAGGCGATTCCCGCCGCAAGCACGACCACGTTGCGCGTGAAGACGCGTGAGATGATCGATGCGGTGGAACGTGTTTCGCTGGTGGTGAACGACCGTGTGAAATCGCCGCTCGTGTGTTCGTTTGAGGACAACAACATTGCGTTGTCCTGCACGTCTTCCATCGGCAGTGCAAACGATCTTATCCAATGTGAGATGCAGGGTGAAAAGCAGGAGATCGCCTTCAACAGCCGTTTTATGTTGGATGCATTGAAAAACAGCGAATCGGACGAAGTGATGCTGGAACTGGGCAGTTCGCTCTCTCCCATCAAGATCGTACCGTCGTCGGGTAACGAAGAATTTCTGTTCATCGTTTTGCCCGTTCGTATGAAGAAATAAGGAAGACCGTTATGAAACAGACAGTAGAGATACATACACCGTTTATCCGTTTGGATGCTTTATTGAAACTCTGTGCCGCAGTGGAAAGCGGCGGGCAGGCGAAAGTGCTTGTACAGAGCGGCGGTGTGTTGGTAAACGGCACGGTGTGCACCATGCGCGGTAAAAAATTAGTGCACGGCGACACGGTGCAGGTCAGCGGACGGGAAACGGTATATACCGTAGAAGTCGCATGAAAGTCACACGACTGTGTGCGGCGGGATTCCGCAATTTGAGTGAGACGGATATTCGTCCGACCGATGGGGTCAACCTGTTTTGCGGTGCGAATGCACAGGGAAAGACGAATATTTTGGAAGCGTTGTGGTTGTTCACGGGCGGGCGCAGTTTTCGCGGGGCAAAAGATGCGGAAATGATCGGTTTCGGTCAGGAAAAAGCGTCGCTTACCATGGAGTTTTTTGCCGCCGAACGGGAGCAAAAAGCCACCGTGACTATTGCACCGCGCCGTACCGCGACGTTAAACGGGGTGGAACTCGGCCCGGCAACCAAACTGGCAGGTCGTTTTTGCGGTATTGTGTTTTCTCCGGCGCATTTATCGCTGATCAAAGAAGGTCCCGATAATCGTCGCCGCTTTTTGGATGCGGCGTACTGTCAACTGCGTCCGACGTATACGAGCACGCTTGCGGCGTATACCCGCACGCTGACACAGCGCAACGCGCTTTTGCGGGAAATTCGGCAGGGAGCGGTCGCGGGTGCGGATGAACTGCTCGCGGTGTTTGACAGTCAACTTGCCGCGGCGGGTGCACGTGTGCTTCGTGTACGCGGCGCGTATCTTTCGCATATTGCACCGATGGCGGCGGCAATCTACGACGGGTTATCCCGCAAACAGGAAAAATTGGAGTTGCAGTACCTCCCTTCGGGTGATCTTCCGTGGAATGCGGCGGTAGAGGACGTGCAGGGAGTACTGGAAGCGGCACTTCTTCGCGCCCGTGCGGCGGATATTGCGGCAGGGTTTTCCACCGTCGGTCCGCACCGTGACGATTTTGACGTGACGATCAACGGATTGTCGGCGAGAGTGTACGGTTCGCAAGGACAGCAGCGTTCTGCCGTGTTGGCACTCAAATTGGCAGAAGCCGAGGCATTGCGGGAAGTGACCGAAGAAGCGCCTGTCGCGCTGTTGGACGACGTGATGAGTGAACTGGATGAATGGCGACAGGATTATCTGCTCAATCATTTGACCGACGTGCAGGTGTTTATCACTTGCTGTGAACCGTCTTCGGTAATGCGTATGGCGGGCGGTGCCCGTTTTCGTGTGGAAGGCGGCAATATAACGACAGAATAGGGTGAGATCATCATGGCACAAACAAGAGAAGAACAAATATTGGCAATCGATGAACGCGCGAAAAAAGATAAGAAGAGCTGGCTGATCATTATGCTGTGCATTATGGCAGCGATCGTGGGTATTGCGGCGGCATTGATTGCGATCATCGGTTTGCAAGCGGCGGTTGCGGGACTGATCGGCGGGATCATCGGCCTTGCCATTACGGCCAAACTCTGTATGGCGCAGATCGCGAAGATCAACGAACGTCACCGCAACGATCTGAACAAACTTGACAACAAGGGGCATTACTGATGGCGGGCTTTCCGTATCTGCACCTTGGTGGAGACGTGGTGGTCCGTACCCACGATATTGTCGGTATTTTTGATATGGAAAAGACCACCGAATCGGCAATTTCCCGCCGCTTTTTAGCGGATGCGGAAAAGGGCGGCCGCGTGTACACCGTGTCGTACGAACTGCCGAAAGCTTACGTCGTCACTTCGGAAGAGGACGGCAGTGAAACGGTATACATCACGCAGGTATCCGCCGCCACGTTACGGCGTCGGATGAAGAAAGGAATGGACTAAATGGACGAGAAAGAATTGGAACTGCAGGAGCAGGACATAACTGCCGCAGACGAGGCGTATGACGAAAGTCAAATACAGGTTTTAAAAGGCTTGGATGCCGTGCGGAAACGTCCCGGTATGTACATCGGCTCAACCGGTCCGCGCGGTCTGCACCACTTGGTGTATGAGATCGTGGATAACTCCATCGACGAAGCGCTGGCGGGTTTTTGTACCCACATTGAAGTGGAGATCCTGCCGGGCGACGTGATCACCGTGCGGGATAACGGACGTGGTATCCCTGTCGGTATGAACGAAGAGATGGGTCTGCCCACCGTCACGGTGGTGTTGACCGTTCTTCACGCGGGCGGTAAGTTCGGCGGCGGCGGTTATAAAGTCGCAGGCGGTCTGCACGGCGTGGGTTCTTCGGTCGTAAACGCGCTGTCCGAATGGTTGGAAGCGGAAATTTCCCGTGACGGTAAGGTGTATGCTCAGCGGTTTGAGCGCGGTAATGCGGTGGGCGATCTGACGGTCATCGGTGAATCCGAATGTGACGGTACGCTCATTCGCTTTAAGGCTGACCCCACCATCTTCACCGAAACCACCGAATACGAATATGAGATCCTGCAAAAGCGTCTGCGCGAGCAAGCGTTTTTGAATGCGGGCCTCAAGATCACCCTCACCGATTCCCGTGATGCGGACAACGTAAAGACGGAAGAATTCTGCTACGAAGGCGGTATTTCCTCTTTCGTGGAATATATGAATAAGACGCGCGGTTACGAAGTCCTGCACGATGAGGTCATTCATCTGAGCAAGAGCGGTGATGAATCGTTTGCCGAAGTGGCACTGCAATATAACGACAGTTACAACGAAAACATCATTTCGTTTGCCAACAACATGCACACGGTAGACGGCGGTACCCACGAAAACGCGTTCAAAGTCGGTATCACCCGTATTTTGAACAACTACGCCCGCCGTCACGGTATGCTCAAAGATGCAGATGCCAACCTGAAAGGCGACGACGTACGCGAAGGTCTCACGGCGGTGGTGTCGGTCAAGTTGCAGGATGCGCAGTTTGAATCACAGACCAAAGCCAAACTGGGCAATACCTCGATGACGACGTTGGTCAACTCCCTGTTGACCGAGAAACTCGGGGATTATCTGGAAGAAAACCCGCAGGTCGCCAAAGCCATTTTGGAAAAATCCATCAACGCCGCCCGCGTGCGCGAAGCGGCGCAGAAAGCCCGCGAAGCCGCCCGTAAAAAGAGCGGTCTTGCCTCCACCCGTATGCCGGAAAAACTCGCCGACTGTATTTGGAACGATGCGACCCGTACCGAGTTGTACATCGTCGAGGGTGACTCGGCAGGCGGTTCCGCCATTCAGGGGCGTGACCGTAACTATCAGGCGATCCTTCCCTTGTGGGGTAAGATGCTGAACGTGGAAAAGGCGCGGCTCGACAAAGTGTACGGCAATGAAAAACTGGTTCCTGTGGTGATCGCATTAGGTTGCGGTATCGGTGATGATTTCGATATTTCCAAACTGCGTTACGGCAAAGTCATCATCATGGCGGATGCTGACGTCGATGGTGCGCATATCGCGACCTTGCTTCTCACCTTCTTTTTCCGCTTTATGCGTCCGTTGGTAGATGAGGGGCACGTCTACATCGCACAGCCCCCGCTGTATAAAGTGTCGAAGGGCAAGCAGGTGCGCTATGCGTTCTCGGATGAAGAACGTGACGGGTTTATTGCGGAACTCGGCGGTAACGCCGATATTCAGCGCTACAAAGGTCTTGGTGAAATGGATCCCGAACAGTTGTGGGAGACCACTATGGATCCCGCGTTCCGCACCATGCTCCGCGTGACCATCGAAGATGCGGCGGCGGCGGACGAAGCCTTCACCATTCTGATGGGCGATAAGGTGGAACCGCGCCGTGAGTTCATCGAAAAGAATGCCCGCTACGTGGAGAATCTCGATGTCTGATACCGTAACTTACACTTTGACCAAAAACGAAATTTTCACGGCACTGTGGCATACCCGCCGCTCAAACGGTCGTTTGATCACACAGACGGTGTTGCTGTTGATGCTCGGAATTCCCGCACTGGTCGGTATATTCTGCGGCATGCACGACGGCGCGACCGTACTGTGCGGAACGGTATTCCCCCTGCTTGCCGTGATCCAATGGGTGTGGCCGTGGTTGGAGTTTCGCCGTGAAGCGCAGGTGTTGGCGGCAAACAACACACCGCTTACCCTCACGTTTACCGACGATGCCCTCACGGTGGAAGGCGAGACGGTCGCATGGCAAAATGCGGAGTTTCGCCGTGTGAAGGATGTCGTACTGTGGAAAGTGAACGGTCAGTGGATCGTCATTCCCCGCCGTGCGGTGAGTGACGGCGCATGGACAAAAATGACAGAGGAGGAAGCAGCATGAGCAACCGTTTTCACGACGGCGACCGCGTGTGTTTTATCGGTGACAGTATCACGGCGGCCAACGAACACGTGGCCCGTATCGCCGCCCATTATCACGAAAAATATCCCAATGAGGATATCCGTTTTTACAACAACGGCGTGGCAGGCTGTACCCTCACGGGGCTGTTACAATACTTTGAAGACGACGTTGTACCCCGCCGTCCCACCCACGCGGTAGTGATGTTGGCGGTGAACGATTCCGGCCCGTGGCTGCTCGATATGCCGCGCGGAGAGGAACGGTTTTCAGCACTCAAAGAGCGGTACGATACTTACTGCCGCAACGCGGAGGCGATGTATCAAAAACTCACTGCGATCGGCGCGCAGGTCATTTTCTGTACTCCCGTGCCCTACGCGGAGTATGAGCCGAACGAGGGCGGTGTAGCTCGCGGTTGCTACGCGATGGTAGCGGCGTATGCGGCGTTCGTGCGGGATTTTGCCCGTGCAAAAAACTGCCCCCTATGCGAGATACACGACTACATTGCCGAGGAGATGCAAAAACACGTCTTCTTCGGTCCCGATCGCACCCATCCGAATGCGGAGGGACAGTATTATATGGCAAAGCGGTTTTTGGAGTTTCAAGGCGAGACGATCGCGCCTTTCGCCCCCATTCCCGCCGAACTGGACGCATGGCGGGAAAAAACCCGTGCTCTGCGCTCGGTGTACGAAGGTGAGTGGAACGTGATCCAAAATTACTCTCTGCCTACCGCTGATAAGATGGCGTTTATGCAGACCTATCTCGACGAGAAGAAATATGAGAAGACCCACGCCCCCGCTTCGTTTGAACGCTGGGTAAAGGGGTATTTGCAAAATAAACCTAAAGTAAAAGAATTGATGGATATTACAGAGAGTATTTGGTAAAGGAGAATGGGTATGGCGGATCCCGCATCGCCCCGTGCCGTGTTGTCGGCAACGGTTACAGCAGAGGAATATACCGCAGCGGCACGCATCTCCTCGGCAAACGGCGGTCGCTTGCGCACCGCATGGGTGGGTTTTGTGCTGATGGCGGCGCTGACTCTGACGGTGGCCGGCTCTCTGCTTGCGTATCCGTGGGCGGCTCTCTGTCTGTTGCTCAGCGGCGGTGTGATCGCCTTGACGGCTCTTTGTCTGATGCGGTACGTTTTCGAGCGCACAACGGCGCGCAATTACACCGTGTTTTCTGCAACCTTCCCCACCGTCGAGATCCTCTTGTGGGAAGATACGTTGGAATACAAGGGCACCGGTTGTGAACGTTGCGAAGCGTATGCGTTGTTTTCCCGTTTGGTGGAGACCCGTACCCTCTTCGTGTTACAGCGGGAGGACGGCACCTTTCTGGTGATTCCGAAACAGGCGATACCTGCCGACAGTCATGCGGCGGAATTTTTGCGTTTCACCTTCGCCCGTAAGTATAAGAAAAAGAGGGGGTAATATATTGGAACCGTTTAGTGTCAGTGTATTGCTCACCAAGGACGAATATTGTTCCTCCGAGGCTCACCGCCTGCCGTCACTCGGGTGGGGTATTCCCGTCGGGCTGTTTTTGATGCTGTGCGGGGTCATCGTGTGGATCCTGCAAATGGGTGTTGCGGTCACGTGGGCGTTTTTGATCATCGGTGTGACGGCAGCCCTGTTCGACAGTATGATCTTGCCTGTATTGACTCGCGGCGTTGCGGGTGCACGATTTGACCGCGAGCGTCGTGAAGCGTGGCATCTCACCTTTACTGCCGAAAGCGTGACGGTGAAAAGCGGCAGCATCAACGGAACGTTTCCGTATGCCTTGCTCACCCACGCGGAAGAAACGGTGCATTATTTTAACATGGATTTCGGCGCAGAACTGTCGTTGTGTGTGCCCCGCCGTGTACTGGCACCGTGGCAGGTCTCGGCATTGCAGGAATTGCTTGCCGCTTGAAAGGAGTTACTATGGATTATCGCGATAGGGCACCGGTGTCGTTGCCGCTGACACCGCCGCTCGATGAAATGCCGTCGCCCCCCGTTACGGTGCACGGTAACGGCGTTTCGGAATATACCTTCGCCGAAACTCGTAAACGGGAACACCCCACTCGCTGGATCATGGCGGCAGGTGCGCTTCTGCTTATCATCTTCGGTTTAGCGGCGGCAGGATTTGCCGTGTTGTACGTGGGTGCGGCGGAAGGTGCGTTCCTGTGGGCGGTGTTGGTCGTGGCATGCGGTGTGGCTCTTTGCGGGCGACATTACCGTAAGCGGACTGCTTGGCGGCAGGATCTTTGTGCCCGCCGCTTGTATATGGCGGCTGTCAAAGGCGGAGTTACCACCACCGTGTATCCCGACCGCATCGAGCAAGTCTCTGCCCGTGTGCGGCAGACACTCGTTTTCAACGAGCACACGCGTTTTGTGGAAAACCGCGATTGGTGTATGGTGGAAAACGACAACGTGCGGATGATTGTCGCGGCGAGTGACGTTACACCGTGGGAAGCGCAGACGATGTTTGAGCATATTGCGCGTGCCGTACCGCCTGCACGGCAATTTTCGGACGGTCGGTTTATCGCCCGTCGGGAAACATCGGCTCCCCCGCCGTTTTCAAGTGAGCCGCCCGTCTGCTACGAACGGGTGGCGTACACCGAAGAAAGAGGCATGATCGTCTGGCCGCGCGGCGTGTTACCGTGGCTGTTTGCGATCTCGCTTGTGGTGAGCGGTATGTTTACCGTGCTGTTTTCCGTGACGGCTTCCTTTTTCATCGATTATCTGATAATTTTTACGGGATTTTTTATTCCGCTGTTTGCGGTGACTCTTCTGTTACTGCAAGTACGACGGGATGACGGGGTCTCTCCCCCAACGGCACTGTCCTTTACGTCGGAAGGTCTCTTGATCGAATGGGACAACCGACAAGCCTTTGCGGCAGCGGCGGATATTCACGCGCGCCGCACCGCCGACGGCGTACGGCTGTTTACCCCGGCGGGGGTGTTCACCGTGCCGTGGTCGGCAACCGAACATCGGCAACAACTGGAGTGGATGCTGTTTCATCAGCGCCCGTCTTCGTTCCAATAACGGCAAAGGAGTTTGAATTATGGCAGAAGAACAGAATTTGCAGGAAGTACAGACGACTACGGGGAAGGAATTCGACGTTGATCTGGAAAAGATCATGAAGAAGAACTTTCTGGCGTATTCCATGTCGGTCATTGTGGCGCGTGCGCTGCCCGATGTGCGCGACGGCTTGAAACCCGTACATCGCCGTATTCTGTACACCATGCATGAAAACAGCCTCACCCCCGATAAGCCGCACCGTAAGTGCGCCGACACGGTGGGTGCGGTGCTCGGTCGTTACCATCCCCACGGTGACGCCTCGGTGTACGACGCCATGGTGCGTATGGCGCAGGATTTCTCCCTGCGTTATCCGCTGATCGACGGACACGGTAACTTCGGTTCGATCGACGGCCACAGTGCGGCGGCCTACCGTTATACCGAAGCGCGTATGAGCCGTATGTCGCTCGATATGCTGGTGGATATCGATAAGGAAACGGTGGATTTCGATCCCAACTACGACGACCGTCTGGAAGAGCCGCGTGTGCTCCCCTCCCGTTTCCCGAACCTGTTGGTGAACGGCTCGTCGGGTATTGCGGTCGGTATGGCGACCAACATTCCCCCGCACAACCTGTGCGAGGTCATCGACGGTATCTGTCATTTGATCGACAACCCCGAAGCCGACGTGATCGAGTTGATGGATTTCATCAAGGGTCCCGACTTCCCGACCGGCGGCGTGATCATGGGCTATTCAGGTATTCGTGCGGCGTATGCCACCGGTCGCGGCCGCATCACGGTGCGTGCCCGTACCGAAATTGAGGAAATGCCCAACGGCCGTTTCCGCATCGTCATTTCCGAGATCCCCTATCAGGTGAACAAACTCGCGATGGTGAAATCCATCATCGAGTTGGCGGACGAAAAACGCATCGAAGGCATTCACGACGTGGTGGACTATTCCAGCCGTGAGGGTCTGCAGGTGGTCGTGGAACTGAAAAAGGATGCCAACCCGCAGGTCGTGCTGAATCAGTTGTTTGCCTACACGCAGATGCAGGTCACCTTCGGTGCCATCATGCTGTCGCTGGTGGACGGTGTGCCGCGTATTCTGACCTTGAAGCAGATGCTGGAAGAGTACATCAAATTCCAGTGCGAGGTCATCACCCGCCGCACCATGTTCGATCTGAAGAAGGCGAAAGAGCGCGCCCACATCGTGGAAGCGCTCAAAAAAGCGTGTGATTTTATTGACGAAGTCATCACCATTATCCGTGAATCCAAGGACGTGCCGCTGGCAAAAGAGAATTTGATGGCGCGTTTTGAGTTTGATGACGTGCAGGCAGATGCCATCGTGAAGATGCAACTCGGTCGCCTGGCGGGTCTTGAACGCCAGAAGATCGAAGACGAGTTGAATGCTCTGCTCGCTCGTATTGCGGAGTTTGAGGATATTCTGGCAAGCGAAGCACGTATCCGTGCGATCGTGAAGGAAGAGTGCCTCAAGATGCGGGATAAGTACGGCGACGAGCGCCGCACCGCCATCTCGATGGTGTCGGGCGAGGTGGATATCGAAGATCTCATTCCCGTGGAAGAGAGCGTGCTCACTCTGACCCGCAGCGGCTACATCAAACGCCAGACGTCGGATACTTATAAATCGCAACGGCGCGGCGGTCGCGGCATCAAGGGTATGTCCACCCGCGAGGAGGACGTGACCGAAACGATGTTCCTCTGCTCCAGTCACGATGTAGTGATGTTCTTCACCACGCTGGGTAAGGTGTATCGCCTGAAGTGCTACGAAGTGCCGGAAGGCAGTCGCACCTCGAAGGGTATGAACATCGTAAACCTGCTCCCGCTGGAAGGGGACGAAAAGGTCTCCGCAATGGTGTGTGCGAAGGAATTCGACGACGAAAGTTACCTGTGCATGGTCACCCGCCACGGTATCGTGAAGCGTACCAGAATGTCGGCCTACGCGAATGCGCGTAAGAGCGGCCTTATCGCGATCGATCTGGACGAAGGCGACGAATTGGCATGGGTGCAGTTGACCGACGGTTACCAGAAACTGATGGTCGCGACCAAACAGGGTATGGCGATCTGCTTCGATGAAAACGATGCCCGCGCGATCGGTCGTACCGCCCGCGGTGTGCGTGCGCTTACCCTCAAAGAAGGCGACGAAGTGGTGGGTATGGAGCTGTACGATCCGACGAAGTTGTTACTCACCGTGACCGAAACGGGTTACGGCCGACTCAGCAGTTTTGAGGATTACCGTATCCAGTCCCGCGGCGGTAAGGGTCTTACCAACTACCACACCGAGGAATACGGTGCGGTCGCGGCGGTGCGTACCGTCAGCGAAGACGAGGATATCATTCTCATCTCCTCCGACGGCATCGTCATCCGTATGCACGTGGACGAGATCCGTCAGTGCCGCCGCCCGTCCAAGGGTGTGCGCGTAATGCGTATGCAGGGCGACACCCGCATTATGTCGCTGGTCACCACCGAACGTGCGGAGGACGAGGACGGCGAAGAGATCGCCGCTCCCATCGACGAAGGCGATGCCGATGCCGGTGTTGAAACCGCCGCTCCTGCGGAAGAATAAGAAAAATAAAAAGAACGGAGAAAGCGTTTGCTTTCTCCGTCTTTTGTTGTGGTAATAATCGACCATGCACCCACGGTGGACACGGTAGGGGCGCGCATCGCGCGTTCGCCGAGATCGCCACCCACGGGCACACCGTAGGGACGGGCGTCCTCGCCCGTCCGTGAAATCCGTACAAACGTCCGCGGGCGGCAGATCGCCCGCCCCTACCGCATCGGTCGGGTTGCGTGCGGCATCTTCAAAATAATTTACAATCTGTATAAACAACGCAAAATATCACAAATACACTCGTTTTCCCAATTCCTACCCCACCAAAACCGGCTCAAATAATACCCCTGCTTTGCCGCCTTTGCGTGCTTCACACAGCAAAAGACAGGGGCAGGAATTGGCATCGTGTTGCACCAGCCGCATACGTTTTGGTTCTAAATTCGCCGCGCGCAAGGCGGTAATGAGATCGGCCATGCGTTCGGGGCGGTGACAAAGGAAAAAGCGACCGCCGTGTTTTAACACCCGCGCTGCGGCAGCGCAGAGTTCATCCAAAGCGGCGGGAGAGTCTTCGTGCCGTGCAATACGGCGCGCTTCGTTGGCACTCACGCCGCCTGCTGCCGACGGAAAATACGGCGGGTTGCATACCACGGCTTCAAACGAAGCGGGAGCCAAGGGGGCGGTGCGCCAGTCGGCAGTCAGCACGGTAATATGCTCTTGCAGACTGCTTTGGATAACCGATCGTGTTGCCAGCGCCGCGGCGGCGGGTTGAATATCCAACGCCGTGATATGCGGCAACTCCCGCCCTGCCGTTTTGGCGTTTTCGCACAGTTGCAGGGCGATCACCCCGCATCCCGTGCCGAATTCGCAAATACGGCGCAACTCCGTCGGCACAAATGCCGCGAGTTTCAGCGCATCTGTGCCGAAGGTATGATCGGGCGCGGTAAACACGCCGATCTTCTCCCCCAGTGACTCCCAATGCGGCATCGTTAAGCCTCCTTCTTATTTTTCGTGCGTGTAATAAGGATCGCCGTAACCGACAATACGATACCGAGGGCCGTGGCGATCCCTACCGCCGTCCAACGAACGTCCGCCAACCCCGCAAAGGTGAAGGCACCCGTGTCGGGATCCTGCAAGTAGGGGAAGATGGCTACCAGGTCGTACACCACGGCGGCAACGGGCGCGCCGACCGTGAGTGCCGTGAGCCATCCCGCTCCGCGGGTCTGTGTTGCGATACGGCGGGCGGGCATATCGCCGCGGAAATCCAACACCGAGCCTAAGAAGTAGGCACCCGCCGCGGCAATGACGGTCTCGGGGATCATATAGGTCGCGTTATAGCCGAACGAGTAGATGAGTGCCGCCGAAGTGGGAATGGAGATCCCCGCCCACACCGTCGCGCCCGACAACACGTGCAACAGATACCGTACGATACCGTACAGCACCGCGCCGCAGGCGAGCGCCGTCGGCTGATTTTTCATACGGCGAAACACACCGCCGAGCCCCACCGCGGCAAACGCCACGATGAAGTCGAGCACCAGCACCCCCGCGACCGACCAAAACCCCGTGACGTAGGAAAGCGATGAGGAAAACGCCAGTTGCAGAAGACCGTAAGCCAGCCCCGCAAAGGTGCCGAAGCCGACACCGTGACGGAAACTGAGCAACACGAGCGGTACCGCCGACGCGGCGGTGACACTGCCGCCGTACGGCAGGTCGATGAGTTTGACGAGTGAGAGAACGGTGGCGAGTGCCAGCATGACAGCGCCTTCGGTCAGGCGCAGGACACGGGGGTGTACCCCGCTTTGATTGATTTTTGACATTGACAAACAACTCCTTCTTTGTGATGGGCATAAGAAAAGCGTCCCACCGACGAAGGAGGGACGCACTTTGGATCTGTACACTATCACAAAGCTCGGGCTGTACCCGTGGACGATCCCTCCGCCGGCATTATCCGGATCAGGTTTAGGGTTGAGGCAAAGCCCCTCTCAGCCGACCGTAAGTCAGCACCCCTTGTCGCAAATCTTACCGCCAGTATACTCTCCCCAAACGGTGTTGTCAAGAAAAATTTTGAAATTTTGAAAAAAAGGCTTGACATTTCCCCCAAAACCCACTATAATCATCTATGCTGTCCAAAAGGACAACAAATGTGCCTGTAGCTCAGCTGGATAGAGTGTTTGACTACGAATCAAAAGGTCAGGGGTTCGAATCCCTTCAGGCACGCCAAACAAAAACAACCACCCAACGGGTGGTTGTTTTTGTTTTTGGCTTCTGAAGGGATTCGAAACAAGCTCCAATCTTGAGACACAACGTGTCGAAAGATTGGGAGCAACAGTCCGGGGGACTGTTGCGTCAAGCGCGAGGAGAATCCCTTCAGGCACGCCGCAAAACGTAGCGCGTTTTGCAAGAGGAATGGCACAAACTACGAACCCTCCAGAAAGTCAAAGGTAGGCAGCAACAGTCCGGTGGAACTTTACGAATGTGGTACTTCGTGTTATTTCCTTGTATTTTGTGGGCTTTTTACCCGTTTTTCCTATGATATGGTAACGGCTGCGCGGTGTCCTCGTACCGGAATTGTACC
>CAZESL010000028.1:0-22510 GCA_964515215.1 uncultured Eubacteriales bacterium | reverse complement strand
CAGCCACTTTCCAAGTGGCATAAATATTCACAAAACACAAGGAGAGAATGTACCGTTCAAGATACATTCTCTCCATTTTTATCCCTAATCGCAACTCACTTACGGGTGGTTTCTTATCAATTCAAACTTTCTAAAAAAGAAAGATCAAAAATGCTGTTTTCAAAACCGTCGTATATTGAGAAATTCTCATCAAGGAACGTCATCTGTGACGGAGTAACGCAATAATCGGAATGGGATTCAATGTACTTAAGTTCGCACATTGTATACACGAATACAGCGGTACGATTATTTTCATCCAGCATAATGTATTCCAACACTTCCCACTTTTCTCCAACCTCACTCCACTGTAAAATATAGGTCGGCAAAGCAAAGTGCGTATCGTCATACAATAACGCAGTTGTCGTGTCGCCGTTTTGAATTGTAAAATCTTGTATCCCTTGTGAAAAGTCAGCGTACTTCTCCTCGCTTAAACGGCATGTAAAATATATGGCATAGCCATCTACATCGATGCCGGGAGTCCAATGAAAATAGAATTCTTTGAGAGTAGAGGGTGTTTCGCGCGGAAAGAGTATCAATTCGGAGTTATATTTATACTCACCGAACCCCAACAAAGAAGTCTCCTTCATATCGGCGGTAGTCAACTTGTTCCAATCCTCTACAATGCCGTCATACATATACTGATAATCGGCAATATCCGTGCGTTCTTTGCAAGAACTGAACAGCAAAGCCGTGCATACAATAAGTATTGTAAGTAAGCAATACCGTTTTGCTCGCATAACATCACCACCCTGAACCCAGTATATCACATTAACACAGAATAAGCAACATAAACACATCCGCCTCTCACAGCAGCGAAAGACGGATGTGTTTATTTACTCAATCGGTAATTTATTACTTACTGCGTCGCCCGACCTCGCGCAGAATTTCCACTGCGGGTGCAGGGAAACGGCCAAGCGCATCGGGCCCCACGTTCAAAAGATAGTTGATGCCGCGGCTGTTCAAATGTTCTTTCAGACGCAACACTTCATCCGCCGATTTCCAGTTCTGGTCAGTCGGTTTAAAGCCCCACGTATCGTTCAGCGTAGCGGGCGTTTCAAACAGCATACTGCCTTTGTCGTCCTCAGGGATCTCGTTGTCCCCCGCCGAAGCGTAATCGCACTGTCCGACACCGATACGCGAATTGATCAGGCAGTGCGGTTGATACGTCTTCACCATATCGTAGAGTTCCCGACTGTATTCGGCGGGCAATCCGGCAGGACAATCGAACCAAATAAGACACAGATCCCCGTAATTCGTCAGTATCTCTTTCACTTGCGGGCGGATCTTCTCCTCAAAACAACGGCGGTAATCCTTTACCGACGCATCGGGAAAATCCCAATCGTTACCCCACGACATAATGTCGAGGTTTTTAGGGCCGTCGTAGCAAATAGCATCGGGATGCGCCCAGTCGATTGCCTGCGAATAGTAAAGACCGAACTTCATATCGTGCTTCTGACACGCTTCTGCCAATTCGGCGATAATGTCGCGGCCGAAGGGCGACGCATCCACCACGTTAAAGGGATCCGCCTGCGACTTGAACAGCGCAAACCCTTCGTGATGTTTCGACGTCATAACAAAATACTTCATACCCGCTTCCTTCGCGATCTTTACCCATTCTTCCGCATTGAAGTAGATGGGATTAAACGCTTTTGCCAACTGATGATACTCCTTGTTCGGAATGCGGAAATACGACTGCGCCCATTCGGCGATCGGTTCCATTCGTTCGCCCTTCCATTCGCCGCCGAGCAACGAATACAGACCGAAATGGATCATCATGCCGAACCCGGCTTCCTTAAACCACTGTTTGTTATCCATAGTTTACTACCTCCCTTTACTGATCGTATCTTCATAGTATCGTATTCTATATAAAAACGCAATGGTAATACACATCCGTTTATTGTTCAAAATCGACCTTGTAATATTTCTTTCATTGACTTATTGCGGTATCTTTGGTATACTCGTTGTCAGAAATATTTGTGTGGAGGAGAGTATGCAACAGATATCGTTTTTGACCTACGGGCGACAGACCATGGGGCGCGACTGGTACATTGCCCCGCGCGGCGGTGTGTGCCGTTTGTACTATCTGCACAGCGGTACGGTTCTTTATAACGTGGAAGGACAAGAAATGACGTTACAACCGCACGTTTTGTATCTGTTTCCGCAGAATTTGGATTTTCGTCTGCAAACCGACGAAGCCACCTGTGTGGACCACACGTACTTTGATTTCATCGTCTCCCCTGCTCTGTATCACAACGAAGTACTGGCGGTTTCGCTCAAAGAATACCCGCTGTTGTCCGCTGCATTTTCGGTACTTGCGCAACTGGCAGAGCAATATCCGTTCTTTGCAAGTGACGAGCGCCATCGCGCATTGACTGCCTACTATCTCGAAGGATGGTTGATGCTTGTACGCGACGAATTCGGGCTTTCTGCCATCGCCGACCGCGACGTGGATGACGCCGTGGAATATATTCATAAGCACTACGCGGAAAAGATCACCGTCAAAGATCTGGCGGCACGGTATCATCTGGAGACCAACGCATTCATCCGCAAATTCAAGCGACATACCAACGCCACACCGTATCAATATATCAAAAACCATCGGGTGAATATGGCACTGTCACTGTTGCGAAGCGGCACGCACACCCAAATGCAAACCGCTGAGTTGTGCGGGTATGCCGACGCCTCCTCTCTCGCTCACGCGATACGATCGGTTGTAAGATAGTCATGACCACCCCTAAAAGGGGTGGCATGACGCGCGGCCTATAAGGCCTTGACAAAAGCCAGCGCCTAAATAACGCTGGCTTTCACTTCGTTCAAGCCACGGTGGAATGATTACTTGCTACCCTTGAAAGGGTCTTCGTATTCCTTCTTGCTCAAACTGTCTTCGATTTGGTCTTGTTTATCTTGCTCGCGTATATATTTTTGTACGGTTGCAGTATTAATTCCAACCGTACTCACATAGTAGCCGGTTGCCCAAAAATTTCGATTACCAAATTTGTATTTCAAGTTTGCGTGTCTCTCAAAAATCATCATCGCACTTTTCCCTTTGAGATACCCCATGAATGAAGAAATGCTCATTTTGGGAGGAACACTGACTAAAATGTGTACGTGATCCGGCATCATGTGCCCTTCTATAATTTCCACGCCCTTCCACTTACACAGATCTTTAATGATTTGCTGTATATCTTTTCTCAATTCATTGTATATGATTTTTCGACGATATTTGGGCGTGAAAACAATATGATACTTGCATACCCACTTTGTATGTGCTAAACTATTTGCCATAAGGGACATCCTTTCTGTTTTGAATTTGGTGGCTTGAACAATCACCATTATAACAGAAAGAATGTCCCTTTGCTTAAGCTTTAATCCCACCCGCATAGCGGGCGGTTGTTGAGCGCTCACCTACGGTGAGCGCTCTGACGCTAAAGCACTAAAACGAAAAGGACACGGTTTTCCCGTGTCCTTTTTCACTCACAACCAACCGAGCCATCCAAACCAGCGTATCAGGTTCTCTGCCCACGGGCGCACGTACGGTTCGTCCGCGCCGAGACCCAATCCGTGGCGACCGTGCGGATAAATGTGCATCTCCAGCGGTATGTTGTGGCGACGCAACGCCGTAGCGTAGGCGTAACTGTTGATCACGTTGACCACGTCGTCGTCCGCTGTATGCCAAATAAAGGCGGGCGGTGTCGTATCGGTAACGTTTTTGGCGGGGTCTACCGTGTCTGCCGAAACACACGGAGATGCTCCCAACAGATTGTTGTAACTGCCTTCGTGTGCGATACCGTCCCCTGCAGGCGCGCAGATCACGGGATAGCAGAGGATCTGTGCATTGGGTACGCCATCTTCGAGGTCGACAGCGTCAAGCACGTCCCGCGGCTCGTCTCCCGGATAAGTCGCGACAGTCGCCGCCAAATGGCCGCCCGCCGAGGAACCCATCACGGCAATTTGATCGGTGGCAATGCCGTATTCCGCCGCGTGCGCACGCACGAAGCGCACCGCACGGCGACCGTCTAACATCGGCGACGGAAAACGGTGCGGCGACACACGGTATTCCACCACAAACGCGGTAACACCCGCCTCGTTAAACATCCGTGCGTACTGATCTCCTTCGTGATCGGCGGCACGGCCGCTGTAACCGCCGCCCGGAAAGATCACCACGGCGGCATCGCTCTTCTTTTCGGCAGGGATGTACGGAATGATAGCGGGTGTTTCCTCGCAGTAGCCGGGAACGGTGTTCCATAAGGGATATTTATTCATAACGCGGTACCTCTTAATGGATCTTCAGTTTGATCCACAATTCGTTCATCAACTTGTTCGTCTTATCGGGCAAGGTCAAAAACACTTCGGTCGTTTCTAAGAACTCTGCATCGGGATAATACATCGGATCGTCCGCCCATTCCGGATCCAGTTGTTTGTGTGCCTCGGTATGCGGTGTGGAATAGCCGATATACTCCGTGTTCGCCAGTGCCGCTTCGGTACTGCAGAGGAAGTTGATGTACGCCTCAGCCTCAGCTTTCATATCCGACGTTTTAAGTACGCACATCGCATCCACAAACATATTGGTACCGGGCGGCGCGTAAAAGGCGATATCGGTGTTCCCTTCTTCGGGATCCATCATCACACTGCCGTCCCCCGCATAATAGGGCGCGATCCACCCTTCCTCGTTGATCATCTTCTGGAAGATCTGATCCATATAGTACCCTTGTAACAGATCTTTTTGTTCGATCAATTTGTCGTATGCCGCACGTATTTCGCTCTCGTCCGTAGTGTTCAGCGAATACCCGAGATACGCTTCAGCCACCGCAAACGCATCGCGCGGATTGTCGAACATATAGATCTTATCCTTATATTTCTTGTTCCACAGAATGCCCCAGCCTTGCGCTTCTACTTCCTCTTGCGATACGTATTTCGTGTTGTAGAAGATACCGACCGTACCCCACATATACGGTACGGAATAGCGGTTTTCGGGATCGTAGAGCATATTGCGATACTGTTCATCGATGTATTGGTAATTCGGAATATTGTCGAAATTCAATTCGGCGAGCAATCCCTCGTCGATCATTTTACCGACCATATAATCCGACGGGAAGATCACGTCGTAATCTGCCGCACCTGTACTGATGAGGGTGTACATTGATTCGTTGGAATCAAAGGTCTTATAGTTCACCTTGATACCCGTTGCTTCTTCAAACGCACGGTTGACGTCCAGTATCTCATCGTCGATATATTCGCCCCAATTAAACACATTGAGGGTATTTTCGCTCTCTTTTGAGCACCCGCACAATGCGAACGGCATCAACAGTGCCGCAATAAGGAATATCGCCAGTTTCTTCAATCGCGTATGCCGTCCTTTCTTATCGACGTGTGCTTTTTGCTTTTTTGGCACCGTCGCGGATCTGTCCGAGATTTACAAGTAAAAGCAAAAGCAATACCGCTCCGAACATCAACGTTGACAGAGCGTTGATCTCGGGTGTGATCGGCTTTTTGGTCATCGAATAGATGGTAACCGATAACGTCTGTGCCGTCGAACCCGAGTTGAAATAACTGATCACAAAATCGTCCAACGAAATGGTAAATGCCATCAACGCGCCCGTCACGACACCCGGCATGATCTCAGGCATCACCACACGTACAAACGCGCTGACGGGGGAACAACCGAGATCCAATGCCGCTTCATACATGTGGCGGTTCATCTGCCGCAACTTCGGCATCACCTGCAACACCACATACGGAATACAAAACGTGATGTGTGCGATCAGCAGGGTGGTAAAACCGGGACGAAGCAGACCCGTCGCCCGATAGATAAACACGAACATCAACATCAGCGCCACACCGCTGACGATCTCGGGGCTGACCATCGGGATGTTATTCACGAACAAGAAGGTACGCTTTAACCGCTGGTTCATACCGTGAATACCGACTGCCGCCGCCGTACCGATAACGGTAGCAACCAATGCCGCAACCACCGCCACCGTCAAGGTGATCTTCAAAGATTCCAGGATCAGCTCATTTTGGAACAGATCCTTGTACCAATCCAACGTAAACCCATCCCAGCGGGCGCGGTTTTTGGAATCGTTAAACGAGAAGACGACCAGCACCACGATGGGCAGGTACAAAAACAAGAAGATGATACCGTTATATACACGAGAGAGCCATTTCATACCATGAGACCCTCCATTTCATCCTCTTGGTTATCCACAAAGCGCATGGCGGTCATACACACGACCATCAGCACCATCAACAGCAACGAGAGCATCGCACCGACGTTGTAGTTTTTACTGCTGCCCATAAACAAGAGTTCGATCACGTCGCCGATCAGCATATCTTTCCCGCCGCCGAGCAACTTTGTAATAACAAACGTACTTACCGCGGGCACAAACGTCATCGTGATACCCGAAACGATACCGGGTTTGGACAGCGGCAACACCACGCGGCGGAAAATATGCGCGCCGCTGCAACCGAGGTCCTGTGCCGCTTCGATCAAGCGGTTGTCGATCTTGATCATTACGGAATACAGCGGAATGACCATATACGGTAAAAAGTTATACACCATACCGAGAATGACCGCGCCGTCGGTATTGATCATGTGTACGGGTTGCAGTCCGATCGCGGTCAACAGTTGGTTGATAAGCCCCTTATCCTCAAGCAGCGACATCCACGCATAGGTACGCAGCAGAAAATTCATCCACATCGGCAGCATCACGAGCATGACCATCACCGTTTGTGCGCGGACAGACGTGCGCGAGATACTGTATGCCAGCGGATAAGCCAACACGAGGCAGATCAAAGTGGACACCGCACCCATCCAAATGGATTTCCAAAAGGTGGGTATAAAATCCTTCACGGCGAGCAGATTGGCAAGAGTAAACGCTCCGTTTTCATCCGTAAACGCAAACCAAAGCACCATTGCCAACGGCACGACGGTGAACAACAGCATCCACAACCCAAAGGGAGCGGCCGTGCCTTTCGTTCTCATCGGTCGTCCTCCCCTACGGTCTCTTCCGTCAAACCGGCATTCGGGTCGGCCAACTCTTCAAACTCTTCGGAATACGAACTGTAATCCCCAAACATACCCGAATATTCCGACTTCTTCATAATATGAATATCCTCGGGATTGAGCACGATGCCGATCACACTGTCGGGAGCGTAATAATCGGTGGTTTGGATCAGCCACTTAAAGCCTTTGAAGTCAACGATCGTCTCAAAATGCACGCCTTTGAAGGTGACCTCGGTCACCGTACCGACCAGATTGCCCTTTTCGGGGGCGACAATGTCAATATCTTCGGGACGAATGACCACGTCAACGGGTTCCATCGGTGCAAAGCCGCTGTCCAAGCATTTGAATTTACGGCCGAAGAATTCCACCAAATAGTCCTCGTGCATCACGCCGTCGAGAATGTTACTTTCTCCGATAAAGTCTGCTACAAACGCATTCTGCGGCTCGTTATAGATATCCTGCGGTGAGCCGATCTGCTGAATACGGCCGCCGTCCATAACGACCACCGTATCCGACATGGAAAGCGCTTCCTCCTGATCGTGGGTGACGTATACGAAGGTGATGCCGAGACTCTTTTGAATGTTCTTCAGTTCCACCTGCATATCTTTGCGCAATTTCAGATCAAGCGCGGACAACGGCTCGTCCAAAAGCAACACACCGGGGTTGTTGGCCAGTGCGCGCGCGATCGCCACGCGCTGTTGCTGACCGCCCGACAAGGTGGACACGGCACGCTTTTCAAAGCCTTTCAGGTTCACCAATGCGAGCATACGGTGCACCGTTTCGTCGATCTCCGCTTTCTTTTTCTTCTGCACGCGCATACCGAACGCCACGTTTTCATACACGTTCAGATGCGGGAACAGCGCATAACGCTGAAACACCGTATTCAGCGCCCGTTTGTGCGGCGGAATATCGTTGATACGGCGGCCGTGAAAAAAGACATCACCGCGATCCGGCGTAACAAACCCGCCGATGATACGCAACGTGGTGGTCTTTCCGCAACCGGACGGACCGAGCAACGTCACAAATTCACCGTTCTTAATGTTGAGGTTCAACCCCTCCAGCACGGGTTCGCCGTCGAATGATACGGCAATGTCTTGCAGTTTGATAATGTCTTCCATAAGAAGCATCCCCCTTTGCGGTTTTGATCCTCCGATTTCCACGGAGAACGCGATACTTTGAACAACGCCCTCCGCAAAGGGTTTTTCACAGTCGTCCGCAAAGGCTTACCTTCGGCGACTGCGGCGCTGCCGGATACCGCTGATATTAGATGCTGTTAGCACTTATACTACACTAATATAATAGAAAGCACGAAAATTGTCAATACCTTTACGTAAAAAACGGTTCCGCAGGCAACGACCTACAGGAACCGTTTTTCATTATTTTCGCAATGCGTTGTTACGGTGCAAAATACGACGCACCAGCAAACGGCGGAGCGCGACCTTATCGAACGGCACGACAGGATACAAATAGCCCGTTCCGAGCGCGGTCTGCGTGGTTGCCAAAACGACCAACACAAGCAGTATCCCACCGACAAATCCCCACACACCAAAGAGTGCGGTCAACACCAAAAACAGCATGCGGGACAATTTGAAAGCGTATCCCAATTCAAAACTCGGTTGCGTAAAAGTAGCCACCGCGACCGCCGCCATATACAAGAGCACTTCCGCTACGAACAGACCGGCCGATACGGCAAATTCACCGAGTATCAGCGCCCCCACCACACCGAAGGCGTTGTTCAGCGCACTCGGCGTGTTCAACGAAGCCAAACGAATGGCGTCAATGATCACTTCCACCAGCAATAACTGTATAATAACAGGGACGGTATTCGGTTCTTTGATACGAATGAATTCCAACCACGGCGGTATCCAATCGGGGTTGGTAATGAACAAAAACCAGACCGGTGTGACAAAGATGGTGAAACCGAACACCAAAATTCGTACCAGGCGAAGGTAGGAACCCACCAGAGGCGGAAAATAGTAATCGTTGGTATCCTGTACGAAATCAAATATCCCCGAAGGTAATATCATCACCACGGGTGTGCCGTCCACGATGATCAGAATGCGCCCCTCCGCCACCGCTGCGGCGGCGGCATCGGGACGTTCGGTGTATCGCACCTTTGGGAACGGATTGTACCATTGTTGCTTTCGAAACAAACACTCCACCAGACTCTCCTGCCCCATCGTAAGGCTCGGAATCGTGATCGCGTCCAGTTTTTCGCGCACGGTCTTCACGTGCTTTGCAGGCGCAATACCGTCCAAAAAACACATAACGACGTCGGTTTTGGATACACTGCCGATCTGCCGATATTCCATCGTGAGACGGGGATCGCGTAAATGCCGACGTATCAACGCCGTGTTAAACACCAGCGTTTCCACAAAACCGTCGTGTGAACCGCGCAACACGCGATCGGATTCGGGTTCGGACACTCCGCGCACGGGATAGGTACGCAGATCGATCAGGATCACCGCGTCGTATCCGTCCACCAACAGCGCCAATTGACCGGAAAGTACCGCAGTTGCCACCTCGTCGGGTTGATCGGATACCGCCACTTCCGTGTACGGAACGAAGTGAGCGGCGAACTCCTCGGCACTCGTCAGCGCTTTCACCTTTTCGGGTTGCAGATTTACCAAAAACTGCAACATTTTCGACATGGTTTCATCCTTCACGAACCCATCCACAAACACGATCGCCGCCGCCCTGTCCGCCACCGCCACGTCACGCAGTACAAGATCGAAACTGGCCGAAACACGCAGTAGTTGGCGCATTAATGCCGCATTTTCCTTTACTTTTTTTGTAAAAAAGAGGGACATACCGTTACCGTCCTTTCATAGGATCGGTAACAGTATGTCCCAAAACTCGCCAAATATCAAAAGAAGGTGGCGACCTGCTGTTCAGGCACTTCGGCATGTTCTACCTTAATTGCTTTTAAAACGGGGCCCTTCTTGCGGTATGCTTTGTGATACTCCACCGTGAGCCGTGCGGTCAGCATCACCCAATCCCGCTGTTTCAAGGTCTTGGCCCCCTTCCAGTCGCAGATCAAGCCACCGTACGCAATATCGTCTTGACAGCAGGTCATGATGTGACGGCCGATCACGAAACTGTCGGCAGGCATCTTCCCTTCCACCGCCACAAGACCTTTGAACTTCACCGTTTTCCCTGCGTACGTATCCATATTTTCGTTCAGATCACGGTACCACAGCGCATAGTCGTTATCCGCAATTTCAATAACGGGTGCATTTACGTCAAACGGCAACGGATCTTCGATATCGTCGTATTCGACGTTACCGTTTTCGTATTCATACGCAATATCCGCGCGGCGTGAAGTAGCACGCACGATCTTGTGAAATGCCATTTTGTCCATATCGGCGCGGTAACGGTTGAAAGCGACCAGCTCACAACTATTCAGTTTATCCACTACCAAACTACGCATGTTGGCATTATACGTCAAAAAGGTGGTGGCATCGGCAAAACACAGTTCCTGATAGATCACCCACCCTTGCGGCATGGCGTTATACAACCGATCCAGCATCCACATACCGTTGTACTCTACCATAACACGTTTGGCATTACACGCTTTTTTCCACTTGGTAAGTGCTTCGGGCGTGAGTTCTTCTTCGTCTTCGACCACCTGCACCGTAATATTTTTGCCGCCGTTCGGCATGCGGGAGCGGTCGTATTCCTCCACCCCTTCCTCACACAGCAAAAGCAGGGTGGGTTCTCCGCCGTTAAACCGTTTATCTTCCAGCGTCCCTTGGATAAAGCGCGTTTTTCCCGACTCCAAAAAGCCCGTAAACAGATATACGGGAGTTTCCATGTTGCTCACCTCTTACAATCCAAACAATGCCTCAAGTGCTGCCTCATTCAAGTCGGCACCGATCACACACAAGCGGCCGATCACACCGGCACTGCCCTCGCGCACGTCCGCTTCACCGGGAACGTAGTCAAAATGCAGCCATCCGTTTTCACCGCCGACGATACCTTTCGCACGCAAAACGTGACCGTAGGTGTGTTCATCCTCTAACGCTTTCAGTATGGTGTTCAGTTCGTCAGCTGCATAACGTCGTGCCGTTTCGCGTCCGAAGCTTTGGAACACTTCGTCTGCATGATGATGGTGATGGTGTTCGTGGCACCCGCACTCGTGATCATGATCATGGTGGTGATGTTCGTGACACTCACATTCGTGGTCATGATCGTGGTGATGGTGTTCGTGGCACCCGCACTCGTGGTCGTGATCGTGGTGGTGATGCTCGTGGCACTCACATTCGTGGTCGTGATCGTGATGATGATGTTCGTGACACTCACATTCGTGGTCATGATCGTAATCGTGATGATGATGTCCGCAGGTCGGACAAACATCGGCATCCTTTGCCAAGCGATGCAGTTCCTCTTCCAACGTGTGGGTGCGCTCGGTCGCTTCCAAGATCTGCTTGCCGCTGAGCTCGTTCCACGGTGTGGTTACGATCACCGCCGTGGTGTTATGTTCACGCAAGAGCGCCATCACCGCTTCCAGTTTATCCTCACTCATTTTTTCGGTATGACTGAGTACGATCGCTCCCGCATTCGCCACTTGATCGTTGAAGAATTCACCGAAATTCTTCATATACATCTTTGCCTTGCCCGCGTCTACGACGGTCGTAAAGGCATTGAGTTGCATCTCGGCCGAATCCACGTCTTGTACCGCACGAATGACGTCGCTGAGTTTGCCGACACCCGAAGGCTCGATCAATACGCGGTCGGGCGCGAACTCCGCAAGCACCTTTTTGAGGGCTTCGGAGAAATCACCCACCAGACTGCAACAAATACAACCGGAGTTCATTTCGGTGATCTCCACACCCGCATCCTGCAAGAATCCGCCGTCAATGCCGATCTCACCGAACTCATTTTCGATCAGCACCAGTTTTTCACCGGCATAGGCCTCTTGGATCAACTTTTTGATCAACGTAGTCTTACCGGCACCCAAAAAGCCCGAAAATATATCGATCTTAGTCATAATATCATACTTCCTTTCCTACCGATAATCATAGCACAATCCCGTGACGGTTGCAACCGAAAATGCAAAAAATCTCAATTTTGATCTGCCATCGTATACAGTCCGTCACATAGGCGATTGAACACCGTTGCGGCAGAGGTTTTGGTGTTGTTGTAATCCTCCGCCAATACAACGATCAAATACTGCGGTTCCTCGGCAGGATAGTATCCGACGAACCAATTTTGCACCGTCTCGCCGTTTTCGCTGATCCATCCGCTCTCAGCCGTCCCCGTCTTGCCACCGGCACCGCCGTTGGACGGTGCGGCATTTTCTCCCGTTGCCCCCTCACCGACGGCAGCGACCATCAATTGACGTAACACAGCAGCGGTTGACGGCGAAAAGGCGGTTTGCGAAGGTGTAATGTTCGGTGCCTTTACAGTTCCGTTCGCATCTATTGTACCGCGCACGATCGTCGGACGCAACATCTCACCTTCATTTACCACCGCCGTCAGCAACTGTATCATATGATACGGCGTTGCCAGCAGTGATCCTTGCCCAAAAGAGAGATTGGCAAGTGCCGCCGCATTCTCTTGCAACTCCGCCAAAGACGGTAAGACGGCGCGTGCGGTCTTATAATTTTCAGTCGGTATTACCGCACGGTCAAAACCGAGATCGACCGCGGTTTGATACAATCGCCGTGCCCCGACGGCTTCCATCAGTTGAATAAAATAACAGTTGCAAGAAACGGCAAACGCCTCTTCCATCGTGAGTACACCGTGTCCCAAACGGTTATGGCAGTGAAAGGTAACACCGTTTACAACGTAGGCACCGTCACAAGTATACTGCCTTGAAACGGATACTCCGCTTTCCAGCGCTGTGGCCGCGGACACGATCTTAAATACCGAACCGCAGTTATAATTGCAAAGGGTGCGATCAAGCAACGGGGAATCTTCATCATCCAGCAGGGATGCCACCGTGTCGGGCTGAAAAGCGGGCGTGCTGACGGCCGACAGGATCTCTGCGGTTGCGGCATCCGCGATCAACACCGCCCCTTTCGGAAGCATCTCCCCTGCGATCCGTTCGGCATATTGTTGAATATCACGATCTAACGTAAGCACCACACCTGCATCGGCATTCTGCATCGTATCACTCACGCGCGGCGCGTTCTCCGTCAACAAGTGTCCTGCCGCGTTGATCTCGTAAGTGACGGTCAGGCGCCCCTCACAGCTCTTTAGGAAATCGTCAAAAGCCAATTCCAACCCCACGGCACCGCTGCCGTCTCCGCTTAAATATCCCAGCAAATGCGGGGCGTATACCCGCTCACCGTACCGTACGGGCGTGTGAAAACGCAACACACCGCGCACGTCGGGAAAGGTCTCGTCCGCTAACGTCACGATCGGGCGTCCGCTCTCCAGCCGTTCGGACAAAGCGGAAAAGGTCTCGTCCGCTAACGCGTTTGCCAAAGCGCTCATCGTACGGGTATACGGTGCGATGCACAAACGCAATTCGCTTGAACGATTGACCAACGGCACGCCGTTTCGGTCGTAAAACGTTCCGCGTGCCGTTGCTACCGTCACCGTCGCGGTCGATTGATCGGCCAGTGCGGAAGCGGCCGGATTTTTCGAAAGCGACATATACCGTGCCACCACTCCGCAAAACAAGCAAAAGAACAAAAAGAAAACACATATGGCGCGTTTGATCATCGGTACACACTCCTTCATATAAAGTGTGTGCCAACGGTTTCTTGCTTATACAAAAAAACGCCCGCCTAAAAGCTACTTCTTATATCAATTTTATCCTGCACACTTTGTCTGTCGGCTTGTGGAGACGATGATCGTTGCTTTATTTGTGGTGGGTCTGGATATTATCATTTGATTTAATCGTTTTAAGCGATGAAATTAACATTCTACGTATTGCACCACAATCGTTTTGTAATGCTTTATAGTTTTCTTCTGCCATACAATTCGTTTCAAAAAGAAGTTCAAGCCAATATTCAGTGGCATAACACTCTTTTTGCGCTATTTCGAGTTTTGAAATAAAATCTTTCGTTCCTTGAGCATATTGAGCTTCGTGCAGATTTGCTCCGATTGAAGTCGCAGAACGAAGTAAATGATTTATTAAAGCAGAAGCAATAGTGTTATTGAAACCTATGGTTTCAGTGTTATTTTATTCGCCACCAAAACTCGCGAAGCGAATACCACTCAGCGCAAGCTGAATATCACTGCGAAGCAATAGAACTCGCCGCAAGGCGAATAAAACTGCGAGACTTCCTTATGAGAAGTCTCGCAAGCGGACGCTTTTACGATTTATAACGCTCTGCGAAGCAAACTGCCCGCCGAAACGGGGCGTTCACAAGGGATACGGCATAGCATCGTCGGGTGAGGTGCCGCTTCAACGGCTTCACCCTCTGCATTGATCAACTCCGTCACTTCAAGCGAAAACGGCTCTTTGCCTGCTTCCAACACCTCCAGCGTATCGCCTTTAACAAAGCGGTTGCGCTGACTTACGGTAAGCACGCCGTTCGCCCAGTCCGTCGCAACTGCCGCTACCTGATATTCCCGCACGTACCCGCCGAAAGCAAGATTCTGATTCGGCATACCGAAGTAGAATCCCGTCGTATACGGACGGTGACTGACTTTTTGCAACTCTTGTATCACCCACTCTTCGGGGCGATACGCCGCGTCGTAGCCCGAGGCAATAAACCCGTCGGTCGCCACACGGTACGCGTTGGTGGTCACCGCGGCGTAATACGCCGCCTTGGCACGTCCTTCGATCTTAAACGACGTGACACCCGCGTGATACAAAGTCGGTATATGTTCGATCATATTCAAGTCGTTTGCATTAAAAATAAACGACCCGTTTTTGGTTTCCTCTACCGTATAGCGGGCATCGGGCGACGAAGGTTCGATCACCTCGTAGCGCCAGCGGCACGGTTGTGCACAGTCACCGTGATTGGCATCTCGTCCCGCGAGATAATTGGAGATCAAACAACGTCCCGAATAGGACATACACATTGCCCCGTGTACAAAGCATTCGAGTTCCAATTCCGTCGGTGTTTTGGCACGGATCTCAGCGATCTCCTCCATGGAAAGTTCGCGGGCGAGCACCACGCGGGAGGCGCCCATATCGTAGAGTTCACGGGCGGTTTGATAATTGACCACACCGAACTGTGTGGAGATATGAAGCGGGATGTGCGGCACGTGGCGTTTAGCCATGCCGATCACACCGAGATCCGCCACGATCAGTGCATCGACTCCTGCCGCCTCTGCCGCCTCAAAATAATGGGGCAATTGCGCGATCTCGTCGTTACGCGGCAAAATGTTGCAGGTCAAATACACGGCGACACCTTTGGCGTGTGCTTTTTGGACTGCTTCTGTCAGCGCACATGCGTCAAAGTTTTGCGGGGCAGTACGCATACCGAACTGCGTCATTGAAAGATATACCGCGTCAGCACCGTACTGCAGTGCCGCATCTAAGCGTTCCGCATCTCCTGCCGGTGCTAAGACCTCAGGCCTTTTCAGCATGCGTCACTCCCCCGTTCTCTCCTGAATTTCCGCCCATACCGCCAAATGTTCGGCATAGGTCTTGGAATAGTATACCGTATTATCCGCAGCGTCGATCACAAAGAAATAACAGCCTGCGCAGATCTCTTCCTCGGAAGGCGACACCGCCGCTGCCAGTGCCGACGCCCCGGGATTGGCGATGGCTCCCACGGGAAGACCTCTGCAGACGTATGTATCGTACGCCGCCTTGTCGGGTGTTTCACCTGCCGCTTCCAGTTCGCGCAGATAGGCCGTGGATACGTCACACTGCAGGCGCGGATAGTCAGGGCTTTGGAGACGGTTGTGCAACACGCGCGATATGCGGTACATATCCGTCGCCGTTTTGGCTTCACGCTGAATGACCGATGCCAACGTTACCGCCCGGTCAAGAGTAAGCCCGCTCGCATCGAGCGCCGCTTGCCATGCTGTCAGTTTTTGCTCAAAATTGTCCAAAAACCGCCGCACCGCCGCTTCCCCGCTGCAGTTACGGTAAAACTCGTAAGTATCGGGAAACAGGTATCCCTCTAAACGGAAATAGCGGCCGTTCGCCGTTCCGTCTTCATTTACGGTCGTTACCCCTTCCAAAAAGGCATAATCGGTGTAATCCCCATCGCGCACCGCTCTTATAAATTCGTCGGCGGTACACACGTCTGCACTCTCCAATGCCGCGGCGATCTTTAAGACGGTGTATCCCTCGGGAATCGTCACCGTGACCGTACGGGAGAGGGTGGTTGCCGTGTTTACCGTTGTGGGCGGTGTTGGCTTGTCCAACAAAGGCAACGTCGTGCGCTCAAACCAACCACCAAGCAGGGAAACAACGCCCCATACCGCAAACATCAGCAACAACAGCGCGACGATGCAAACCGAGACAATAATGATGATCAGCCGTTTTCGACTGTAACCGCAAACGGGACACGCGCCGCGGCACGTCTCCCGTTCACAGTTGCATTTCGGACAATGCATAATTTTCTCCTTTAACAACAGTCTACCCTTATATCCCGTATTGCGCACAGATCGCCTGATGTTCGGCGTAGGTGCGCGAATAATAGGTTATACCCGTTTCCATATCGGTCGCGAAGTAATAACAGTCCTTCACGTCATCCGCTTCGGACGGAGACAGCACGGCATTGATGGCTTTCATACCGGGATTGGAAATGGCACCCGGAGTAAGCCCTTTGCGTACGTGGGTATCGTAGGCACTTTGGTCGATCGTAAGCCCGCTCACCGAGAGATCCAGTTTCTTAAAATAGTTGATGGTCGCGTCACACTGCAAACACGGATATTCCGCCGTGTTATTCAAGCGGTTAATGAGCACACGTGCCACGCGCGACCATTCGTCACTGCCCGCTTCTGCCTGAACGATGGAGGCCAATGTCACCACTTCGTTGACCGTCATACCCATTGCGGCAATAGTGGTCTTATAGGTCGTATCCACGCGGTTGTCAAAGTTGTTCAGTAACTTACGCACCACCGTCTCCCCCGTGCTGCCCGTGTAAAACTCATAGGTATCAGGGAACATATATCCTTCCAGTGCGTATCCTCGCCCTGCGTACTCGCCTTCTTCTTTCGGTAACGAAGCAATGAAAGAATAATCGGAATAATCGCCTTCCAGCACCGCATCGTAAAACGCACCCTTGGTGCATACTGCTTTTTCCTCCATCAGCAAGGCGATATCGTCAATGGTATATCCTTCGGGAATGGTGACCGAGACCACCGTACGGGGCACGCCTGCGCGCAAACGGTCCACGATATTACCGTACCCCATATTGGCAGACAAAGTGTATACTCCCGATTTGTACTCACTGTCGTCTCCCGTCAAATTGGAATACAACGTGAAGAAGAAGGTGTGATCGATCAACTTATGCTCTTTCAGTGTCGCAGCAACCGTCTCGGTAGTGGCACCTTCCTCCAATGTGACACGAACGTCAATGCCGGATTTATTAATTCCCGTCAGGTCCAAAGCCGCCATTATGATAAAGCATGCCAGCACCAACGACACGCCGAGAATCGCCAGCACGTAAAAGATACCGCCCGCGCATCCCCACATCGCGCGCTCTTTTTCATCCATGTGTGCGCGCTTTTTTCGACGTTTTTGGGGTTCCTCGATTGCTTCTTCTTGGATCTTAACGGCCACAGCAGGCTCAGTTTCCAAGGAAGGATCGATCTCGTCGCACGTTTCGTCGGCGTGAGAGATCGGTTCCTGCTCCTCTTGCGGCGGTGCGGTATATTCACCGAATTCGCCGTCCAGATCCATGTCTAAACGAAACGAGGCAACCTTTTCGCGGCGTTCCTCTTTGCGTTTTGCAGTGCTGTCGATATCCTCGGCACCGTCTGTTTGTTTATTCAATTCCAACTCGGCCAAGATCTCTTCCAAACTGTCCGACATATGAGTACCTCCTGACATCCGCATTCATCGCGGTCTGTAGTTCTCGTTTCGGTTGTGTGTGGCAGTACGGCGCAAATACCGGTCGGTAACCAGTAATTCCACCGGTCGGTCAAAGCGTCCGTGCGGCAGTTTGCGCTGTACGCAATCGCTGTAACAAATACCGATCATCACACCGTTGTATTTCGATAAAAATCGGTCGTAATATCCTTTGCCGTACCCTAATCGATAGCCGTGCCAATCGTAGCTGAGTGCGGGTACGATGCACAAACTATCGGAAAAATCCGTGAGTAATTCGTGCACACCGGGAACAGGTTCCAACACGCCGAACGTTCCGGGTGCCAGTTCCTCCACACTATGGATACGGTAAAACTCCATTTGCCGCGTTCCCGGTACACAACGCGGAACGGCCACAACTTTCCCGTCCGCCAGTGCACGTTCAATGATACGGAACGTATCCACTTCGATCTTGGTAGACACATACACAAGCAGTAAACGGCAACGCTGATATTGCCAAAGAGATGCTACACGATCGGCAATAATACCGTCAATACGCGCTTTTTCGGCGGGGGGCATTGCCGCACGCTGTTGTTTGTATTTTTGCCGCAGTCCTTCTTTTATGGGGCGAATATCGGCTACCGGCATCTCATCGCCTCCCTTAAAGCGTCGGCTTTTTCCGCAGAACATAGGGCACTCACCAGTTCAAACCCGAATTCCGGTGCCACGCCTGCACCGCACGCAGTAAGCACGTTGCCGTCGCGCACGACGCCGTCGTCTGTCAAAACCGCACCTTTCAAAGTATCCTCAAAACCGGGATAGCAGGTGGCACGCTTACCTTCTAAGATACCTCTGTGCCCCAAAACGGAGGGTGCGGCACAAATGGCCGCGATCAAGACCTTTTCGCGCACCGCTTTTTCCAGCGCTTTCGCTACCGTTCCGCTGGCTTCCAGATTTGTGGTGCCGGGCATACCGCCGGGCAACACCACGGCTTCCATATCGTCAAGCGTCAGCGCCTCTTCCGCAACGTCCGCTGTGACCGTGATGCCGTGTGCGCCCGTCACCGCGCGGCCGCCGATTCCCACCGTCTGTACCGACAGGCCTGCACGGCGCATAATATCCACGGGTGCCAACGCTTCGATCTCTTCAAAGCCATTCGCTAAAAAAACGTATATCATAGTGTATGCACCTTCTCTTACTCCAATGAAAATCCCATATACCATTCACCGTGCATCTTGTCGCTCGTGTTGATCGCACGGAACATACCGTATGCTTTCGTGTTTTTCGCCGTTGCGGGCGGACAACAACAGTGCTTTATCTGACAAGCGAAATGCCTTGACAGCGAAGACAGCGCATCACACGTATCTTCCGCCGCACACAGTAATTCGGTAATTTCAATACCGTCGCCGTCACGACAATACATTATAAAGCCTTTATCAGAAGCCAGCGCACCGCCGCCTTCAAGTAAACTTACAGCATACACCGTCGCCGCTTGCGACCATGAAACGAACGGCACACCAAGTCGTGTAAGCCATCCGTCACGTTGCGCGGCAACGTCGCACGTTGCTACGCGTTCCCACTGCCAATCGGCGTTCTCGGCGTAAAGCCCATTCCCTTCACAACACGTCTCCGTATTGTAAAACAGCGAAACAAACCCCAAACGGGCGTAATAACTGAATAACGAGGGAGTCGCCGGTCGCAAAAATAACCCATGCACATTTTGCGTTTCTGCCCGACGTGCCAATTCGTCCAGCAAACTTGCAAAACAGCCCTGTCCCCTGAACGCTTCGGCGGTCACGGCGGCATATACGTACCATACCGTAGAACCACCCATTTTTGCGGGGATAACGAATGCCATCGAACACGCCTCGTTATCTTTCAACAACATAAGACAGCGCGCCTCTTCTTTCAACGTGTACATGAAAGTACGTACATCGTCTTCGCTGTCCTCGGGAAACCCTTGTTTCCACAGTGAAAGAATATCCAAAAGGCGGTCTTCGCCCGCCCAGAGAAACTCCGTCACGGTATACACCCTCCTATCGGATGGTACACATGATCTTCTTTACCAACGCCGTGGGATAATACGACAGTTTTGCACGCCGCAGCCCTTCGACGCCTACATCATTTTCGCGGTTTACGTAGGTGTAACCCTGCAAGGTATTACGGGCAAATTCCCGATTGATCACCGCATAGGCTTTTTCATAAGGCGCCAGTGCCTTTTCGACCAACGTATCAAACGTATCGTCGGTCAGCGGTGCCCCCAGCGTAAATGCCACTGCACGCCCGTCCACGCGGATCAACCCACCCACAAGTTCGATCTCACGGCGATGCCCGAGCAGTTCGTGTATGGCACGGTTTTCCGCTTCTAAGGCACCGCCGGGATCGCCGTACGCAGTGACCCGCTGTTCATACCACACGTCCGCTGCTGTTAAAACGTCACCGACATTTTGGTCGTCCAATTCTTCGTATTGCCACGCATATTTTTTGGAAAAGGCGGCAATATGATTGCGTTTGGCGTGATATTTACGCCCTGACAAGGTTGCCAGATCCTCAACAAGATACAAATAATCAAATTCATCGCGATGTTCCGTGCAGGATTCCACCGTAAAATCATCCCACAAGCGTTGGATACCGTCTTCGTCGTAGCCGAACACGTACAACGGCTCGCTACGCGAGAGTGCATCGTTGTACAATGCACGCAACGTCCGCTCGGCCGCGCCGCCTGCAGGCGCCAAATAGTGCGGTGTCTCGCCGCCGAAGCGTACAACTGCCACTTCGTCGTTATAGGCTATCTGTGTGTCGAAATATTCGCGCCACATCATCATATTGGCAAACGAATACTCACAGCAACGAGACGGCGCCTGTTTTAAGAGCGGAATACACCGTGCGGCATCCGCAAAGGTCGGCGTATGAAACGGTGTGGTAAACATCAAAATGCAATATCCCCTTTAACCGCACGGATAATGTCATCGGTAATGGCTTCGATCGCCCGCGGTGCATCGCCCTCCGCGCAAGAGATCACGTGCCAACCCCATTTTTCTGCCGCATACAGTGCTGCGGGGCGGCATGCGGCAAGGTAGGACGTATCCTTTTCGTGGATATCCTTCTTGGCGGCGTCCCCCGCGTAGCGAGACATCACCAGTTTATCCGCCACGACAGGCGGCATATCCAAAAACACCACGCTGTTCGGGCGCGGAAGCCCCAGGCGGTCGTACTCATACTGAGCCAGCCAATCGAGATAGGCATCCCACTCGTCACGCGGCAATTTGGACATCTGATGGATGGCGTTGGAGGTCACGTACCGCGCCGCCACGATCAGATCGCCCCGTTCGTAATCCGCCTGCCAAAACTGCTTGAAACTGGCATAACGGTCCACCGCATAAAACGAAGACGACGCATAAGCGTTCACATCCGCAGGCGTTTGGCCGAGAGCGCCGTCCAAATACAGTTTCACCAGTGCCGAGGACGGGTTTTGATAATCCGGAAACGAAATTTGTTTGTAGGGTATCCCGCTTGTACCAAAATACTCATTCAAGCGTTCGAGCTGGGTGCTTTTTCCGCACCCGTCCAAGCCGTCGACCACGATCAAACGTCCCATCGGTTTCACTCCTTAATCGCGGCAAACTTCGCGCGGACCTCCGCCGTTTTACCGCAACACATTTTCCCTTCGGGGCACGGACCGCTGACACAGGACGGACCGGATTTTTGGAACAAATGCGGTGCCACTTCATAGCACAGACGAAGCATCTCGGTCGCCAGTGCGCGGATCTCCCACTGCGCACGGTTGCAACAGCGCAGATGGAAGAAATTACGCAAGCTACGCACGTTCATCGTCATAATGATCTTGGTGGTGCATGCGTTCGGTAACACGAAGCGTGCATCTTCGATCGCGCGCTTTTCCGCCGCCTTTGCTGCGGCTTCGGGCGTCATACCCTCCGCTTCAAACGCCTCGCGGTGTTTTTCACGCAACATATCTGCCAGTCGCTCATAATGTGCTTGATCTTCCGCCATCGCACGCTGAAACTCTTCCGCCGCTTCGGGGATATCGGCGATAGCCGGCGGCACGACGTAGGAGAAATTGTTCTCTGCCACGTAGCGCTGACTTTGCACGCTGAACGACGCAATACGGTGACGGGTGATCTCCGCGAGCAGCGAGCGGGAAACGCCTTCGATTCCAAAGGTAAAGGTCACGTGTTCCACGGGACTGTCGTGCCCGAGATCACCGAGCATTTCCACAAATTTTGCCGCCTTTTCGGGCGTGAGCGCCTCACTCACTTCGTCAATGGTCGAGGGAGAATAACAAAGACGTGCGGCGACCGCGATCGTCTGTTCGGGATTCGGGGTATGTGTGATCAATTTCACCTTCACGGGAATCGCTCCTTCTTTCATATAACTATACATAGATTAATTATAACAGATACCGCACCGTATCGCAACCGAAAAATCGGAATTTTTATAAAAAAACAGAGAAAATCCGAAGATTTTCTCTGTTCAAAAATTTTACACTGCAGGGAATTGTGTAATCTTCTTCACCTGCATACCGAACGAAGGGCTTCGCCCTTGTTCTGCAAGTTTGC
>CAZESL010000027.1:0-23092 GCA_964515215.1 uncultured Eubacteriales bacterium | reverse complement strand
TTATGAATGATTTAGGCTCTTGATTGACAAGTTCTACCCAATCTCCAATTCTGCGGATGTTATGATCGAAGTCATTTTTAATATCATCAAAACCATCGGGATAATCCATTACATAGATATTGTATCGTGCATTATCGATCAAATAGATTTTAGTTTTTATGCCGTAATATTTTGTTCGCAATTGCAAATCGGCTCTTTTTATACTGCCAGAATCAAAAAGAATTTTTTCCATAGGGTGACCTTCCTTATAAAATTGCTTATATTAATTATATCAAAATAACAGTTGTAATGCAATGAAATAGCAATTATAGTCAAAACTAAGTATTAAAAAACGAGAGCCAAGGCGTTAAAACCTTGACTCTCGTTTTTGCGTGGTGACATTACAGGAACTCTTCTATGGCAAAACCGCCTTTGAAGTAGTAGGTGTTCGTGCAATGTCCATTTGGTGGAGCCGGGGGGAATCGAACCCCCGTCCGAAAAACACTTGTCACAGCTTTCTCCGAGTGCAGCCGATCTTTTGGGATTCCCCTCACCGAACGCCGAGCGGCAGGCTTTCGGTTACGGTAGGTGCTGAGGCGTGGCGGTCACTGCACCAAGCGACCGTTCACGTTCACCGCTCATCGACGCTTCATTCCCGACCGCGGTACTTCGGGATGAAACGGCAGCCTAATTAGGCCGCGAGAGCAACAGTATTGTTGTCAGTTATTCTTTAAAGTTGCCGATTTTATAGCGGTTCGTCACCGCTACTCGCTTACCGTGACTCACGATCCCCGTCGAAACCTTTACGACCCCATATCGATTGTCACACCCTTATTATAGGCGGTTTTTCTGAAACTGTCAACAGGTACTTTTCGACAATCACATCCTTAGCAGTTCTGTCGGTATCAGTGCGGGATCGAACACGACTTTGGAGTGATTGTCCCAAATCAATTCCTTTTTAAGCAGTTCGCCCGTTGTGCGGTCGGTCACTGTGCGATACAGTTTGGAACGGCGGTAATACGTGTCGCCCTCCCGACAGAAGTGGTGGTCCTCTTCCGTCAAGGCGTAATCGTAGGAGAGGGGGTGTTCGGCACGCAGTTCGGCACATAAGTCTTCACTGTCGCACCATACCGAGATCTGAAAGTCTTGGTCGGTCTCGTTTTTGAAACGGTAGTCAATATAGTTGTATCCCACAGCCGTACCGGCGGCGAGCGGGATGCGTTCACCTTCGTCAGGTGCCAAAGCATCGGAATGCTTGTGAAATTCCGTAACGGTGAGCGGACTGTGCAGAACCAGACGGTTTAATGTGTTGGCAAGATTACAAAGACCGCCGCCGATTCCCATGACGAGGCGGTTGCGTATGATAACGCGCCCTTCTTTATACCCTTTTTTCTTAGTGGTGTTACCCACCAGATGCCAAAAGGAAAACATCTCGCCCGGATGTATCACCACACCGCTGATACATGCCGAGGCAAGTTGGATATTGGTTGCCTTATTCCATTGTGAAGTAGGATCCACGCCCGGGGCGCGACGGATCATGTGCGTGCGCATGGTGCCGATGACCGTGGGAAGACGATCGGTTACGGGATTTTCGGCGAAACGCTCACCGCTGAACAGATCCCGCAGACATCGCTTGGCGATCTCTTTACAACGCGATATCTCATAACAAACGGGATGGATGTCGCAAAAACATTTACGTCCCATGGTGAGTCCCTTCCTTCTTCAAAATGTTCCCCAATCGTTGATAACGGCGGCTGTGACGATATAAGGCGAGTATCACTTGCTCTGCACGTCGGCGGATTCCCGGTCGTTCGTGTGCTCCGCTTCGAATGAAATGTACCAAAATGCTGTCGATGCCGCAGCGGTTGGCGCCGAGAATATCGGTGAAGATCTGATCGCCGATACACAGTGCCTCCTGCCGCTTTACGCCGAGAAGGGCGAGCGCCTTTTGATATCCCGCCGTATCGGGCTTGTCTGCATCGCACACGTAGGGGGCATCGATATTCTTTAAGAAGCGTTCGATTCGCTCGCTGTCGTTGTTGGAGAGGACCACCGTTCGAAACCCGATGGCGTGCAATCGGACGAACAGCGCATTTACCTGCGCGTTCGAGTCTTTCCCATGATGCACCAACGTGTTGTCCACGTCAAAAATAATGCCGCGATATCCCTGCTTGTACAGCACGTCAAAATCAATATCAAACACACTGTCGGCATACGCGGCGGGAAAAAGCAGTTTCAACATACGGTACGACTCCTTTGGTTGAGTGCCTACATTTTAGCATATTGCATGGGATAAAGCAACCGTTTCACGAAATTGCTGGACTTTTTTGCCGAAACATGCTACAATCGAGCACAAAGGAGGTGTTGGCGACGTGGAGTGTCCGAAACTGATCGTGATGTTCACTAAAGATGATCGCACCGTGCCTGAGGCGCTTGAATTGCTTTCGGAATGTTGTGCGTGTAAGGTGCGTTACTTGGGCATCAAAGAGCAGGGCCTTTCGGCCCGGCAGATGCGAGCGTTCTTTGATACGGTACGTTCACAGGGGAAGATCGGGGTGCTGGAAGTGGTCGCCTATACCGAAGAAGAGTGTTTAGCGGGGGCGCATTTGGCTGTAGAATGCGGCTGTGCCATGTTGATGGGTACACTGTTTTACGAGTCTGTGAATGCGTATTGCCGTAAGAACGGTGTACGGTATATGCCGTTTGTGGGGGATGTCAGCGGTCGTCCGTCGCGCTTGTGCGGTTCGGTGGAACGGATCGTCGACGAAGCACGGAAATGTGTGGAAAACGGTGTGTACGGTGTGGATCTTTTGGGGTATCGTTACGATGGGGATGCCGTGGCACTTGTGAGGGCGGTAACGGAGACGTTGGATGCGCCCACGTGTCTCGCCGGCAGCATCGACAGCTACGAACGTCTGGATGAGGTGGCACGCTTGTCTCCGACGTTTTTCACGGTCGGCGGTGCGTTTTTTGACCATGCGTTCGGTGAGGGTTTTCCGCAACAAGTGAATACGGTGTACGAGTATGTACAAGGGAAAGCGAAAAGAGACGGTCGATAAACCGTCTCTTTTTAGGTTATAACCTAAAACGTGCGCAACACGGCTTCCAGTGCTACGAGCAGACCGGCGGCGGTATCGCTGTGTGAAACGTGATCGCCGTTGGTCGGCTCACCTTTCCCAACGTAGCGCTGAAAGACGTTCATCACGCCCCGCGTGGCGTATTGCCGCGTGGCGGGCGGCATACGCATCAATGTGTCGGATACCGACTGCACGTATTGCGCAACACGGCCTTGTGCCGTACGCGGGCGCAGGCGGCCGCGCATATCCAATATGGATTCGAGTGTGTGCCATCCGCCGACCGACTTCAAAAACACGATATTCTCCTGCGGCATCGGCTGTTTCCCAAGCGCGCTTACGTAATCGTTGTCGGCGCAGATACTAAACAGTCGTGCGCGCCGTTCTTCCCAATGGACACCCGCGTTTTCCTGCAACTGTTGCAGGGCTTCGGGAGAAAAGCCTTGCCCGTTAAAACTGAAGCAAGCTTCGATGAGCGCGGTATGCAAAGCGATGAACATGGCCTTGTTGCCGCCTTTGGAGTGACCCGACAGAAAGATGCGCCGTGTGCCGTTCCACCGTTTTTCGGCGGCGATACGGTAAAATTCGTTCAGTGCCGCGACTTGTTGGTCGGTGGCAAAATCATCGGTTACGGTCACGCGGCTGAGCGGCCGACCGTGGCGGTCGTAGGTAACGTAGGTGTTATCTTCCGCAATACCCGACAAACCGGTACCGTTATCGATCCATTCGCCGTTGCCCGTGCCGCGAAAAACGACGTGTGTTTGACCGTCGGGTTCGGTAAATACGGCGGACGTAGCACCGTCGGGGGAGAAGGATACGCTGTCGATGACCGTATCGTAAGATAAACGCCCGTCAGCGAGGGCGTTTTGCAGGCGCAGTAGGAGAGCGCCGTCTCGCGGGTGCTCTTGGCTTTCCTGCAGACGCGCGACGGCATCACCGAAACGCTCGGCGTTCGGCGGTTCGTCTTGCAGAAGATTTACGTACACGTTGTACAGTGCAGCGTGGTTGGTAATATCCCACATCGGCATCCCTCCGCTACAGTATATGCAGCAGAGGGGAGAGGGTGAGGAAAATTGTTGGTGGTTCGATCCCCTTCGGTCACCGATAATGAAACAAAAGAAGCACCCCTTTGGGGTAGTCCCACTGTGGTGGAGAGTTCGGTCGTTTCCGGTCGCAGGCGCGTTGGGAGAATGTGTGTCAACACATTCTCGGGGGCACGGTGTAGAAGTCCCCGATCAGCAGGGATATAAACCGTGTCCGGTCGCCCTCGCTTCGCTCGGTTGGAGGAATGTCGAAACGCTCCTTATCGTGCCAAGGCACGATGTTCGCTTCCGTTTGCGGTGCCCGAAATTCACGTTCCTCACTGTCGCTCGGTGAATTTCGACCGCGGCACTCGCTTATGCCTCGCTGTATCCCGCACTGCGGGCGCTCGGCAACGCGACCATTCCTGGTTCGATCCCCTTCTCGTATGAAACAAAAAACAGACGGTCGTTGACCGTCTGTTTTTTGTTTCATGGTGGACTCGAAGGGGATCGAACCCTCGAACCTCACGGATGCGAACCGTGCGCTCTCCCAGCTGAGCTACGAGCCCATGTATGTAAAGCGGTTTGCACCGCCCATATATATTAGTCGATAAATTGCGGTTTGTCAAGAGGATTTTTGAAAAAAATCAAAAAATTTTTGAACATTTTTACGGATGTAAATTTTCTGTGAGAAAAACGTGTTGGGAATTGTCAAATGAAGGGAAGTGTGCTATACTGGCAGGTGAGAGGATGGCGAGAGTATGAAGAACCCGAATACGACCGTCGGTATGGCGGTCAAGATCTTTTTATACAGCGTATTGGCGGCTGTGATGTGTTTCTTTTTACATATGTCGGTGACGATGGCGCTTTCTATCGGCAGTACGCAGATACTGGGACAACGCGTGGGCGGCGTGCTGGAGGATGGGCGCACCATCGTGTGTGAGACTTACAACGCTACGGCGGAAAAAGAGGCCTACACCAAAGCGTACATTTTGGAAGAAGACGGCACCGAGACCCCCGTTGCCGAAGAAGAACTGGAAAACTACCCCATTACGCAAAGTTATAAGGAGAATATCCGTACGGCGGTCGATCCCGCGATGAAAGCCATCACCGATTGGGTAGCACAGATCCTGATGGCCGTTTTGTTTTTGGCGTTTCCGTATTCCACCTTGTGGTATATGGGAGATCACGACCGCAATCAGGTGCAATTCGGTCACCTGTCCGAAGATCGTCTGCGCGGTGTAAAAGTGGGGGCGATCGCGTCCGCACCGGCGCTGGTGATGTGGGGCGCGCTCGTCGTGGGCAAAGCGGGCGGTCTGTTCCCCGGTTTTGTGAAGACCTACCGCTGGTTTAATATGTGCTTTTTGCCGTATTTTGACAGCGTGGTGCCGACAGCGGTGGTAAACCCTGCCGATGTGCCGTGGGGCGGGGTATTGGCAATGATTCCCGTGCTGCTCGCATTGCCCGCCATGACGGGAGTGGGTTACCTGCTCGGCTACAAGGAGTTTTCGATACGCGACCGCTTGGTGTATTCCGCTACGGGCAGAAAGCCGAAACGTCGCCGTAAATAATAACAAAAGAGGCTGTCCAGTTCACGTGACAGCCTCTTTCTTTTTACAGTGCGGGGTCGGTGACCACCTCTTCGGGCGGAAGTTCCAACACGGTCGGATCGGCCATCAGTTTGCTGAAATAGCGGAATGCGATCGCGAAATCGTGTCCCGAACAGATGCGTTCGTCCATCACCACACCGATCGGCATACATTTTTCGAAGACGATCTCACCGTGGTGACGGCGCGGCACCTCACGGGTGTTGCCCATCGCCATAAACACGCTGGTAGTACCGAAGTTGTAGCAATGGTGGTAGATGTGGTTCGTCTTGATACTGGCGAGATTGGTGATGCCGAGACTGGCATGGAAGGGACTGGCATCGATGATCGCTTTGGGTAACAGTCCGTGCTTGTCCAGCCACATCAGGATCGGCACACCGACACGCAACAGCCCCGGAATGCTGAGCAGGGTGTTGATGATCTTTTCGGTAGAATTGTTTTCTTCGGTGGTGCGGTTAAACTCCACGTATTCGTTGATCTTACGGTTCACGTCATCGATCGTATCGGTGATCTCCAACGCGATCTTGGACATGGTGCCGTCGTCCTGTCCGCTTTTCAGCACCACCATCCCGATCTTGATCTCGTTGCGGGAATACGCTTTGCAGTTGACCAAAAAACGGTTCAAGAAGGGATATTTCGCCATGGTGCGCAGATACGCCGCAATGATCAGTGCCATGTGGCTGATGTGCCGTCCTTCTTTGCGTGCTGAGTTGATGTACCGCTGCATCGGCTCACACGGGACGTCGATGGTGATCATATTCATAGCATCCGTACGCTGGCGCATAATATGTCCCGCCACCGTGTACATCGGATCGCAATGCTTCAGCCGTTTTCCGTCTGCTCGCATAAATAACACCCTCTAACCTCAAAACTCTCCACTACATTGTAACACAAGGTTGTGAAAAATGCAACTGTTTTCTCGGGATTTCGACAAGGCGCAAAGAATCCGCAAATTTCTCTTGCGGGATGGGGGATGTATGTGGTATAATAGAGATACTTATGGAACTGTGTGAGGAGGAGACCCGATGGATGTACAAGTGGGGGACGTGTTGGAGATGAAGAAACCGCACCCGTGCGGTAATCATCGGTTTGCCGTGTTGCGTATCGGTATGGATTTCCGCCTCAAATGCGAAGGGTGCGGCAGGGAGATGCTTTTGCCGCGTATTAAGACCGAACGCCATATCAAAAAGATCTGGCGGGACGGACAGTTGGTGTGAGAAAAGACGATGTTTGAACAGTTACGCGACGTAGAAAAACGCTTTTTGGAAACCGAACAGCGGCTGTGTGATCCTCAGGTGATCGCGGATGTGGAACAGTACCGCACGCTGATGCAGGAGCGCACCCGCTTAGAACCGCTGGTGACCGCTTACCGCACGTGGCAGGATGCCGTGAGGCGCGAAGAAGAAGCCCGCCTTTTGCTGGATGATGCAGAACTGCGTGAACTGGCGGAAGCGGAATTGCGTGAGAGCCGCGCACTTGCCGAACGGACGGCGGAGGAACTGAAGATCTTATTGTTGCCGCAAGACCCGAACGACAGCCGCAACGTGATCGTGGAGATCCGTGCGGGTGCCGGCGGCGAGGAATCGGCATTGTTTGCCCACTCGCTTTACCGTATGTACAGCATGTATGCCGCCTCACGCGGATTTACGGTGGAGGTGGCGGGGCTGAACACGACCGAACTCGGCGGCGTGAAGGAGATCAGTTTTGTGGTGAACGGGCAAGGTGCGTTCAGTCGCCTGAAGTTTGAGAGCGGGGTACATCGTGTGCAACGTGTACCCGAAACCGAATCGGGCGGTCGTATCCATACCTCTACCGTGACGGTAGCGGTGTTGCCCGAAGCGGATGAGGTGGAGTTGACCATCGACCCGAAAGATCTCGCGATCGATACGTTTCGCTCGTCGGGCGCGGGCGGTCAGCATATCAACAAGACCGAATCGGCCATTCGTATCACCCATATTCCTACGGGTACGGTGGTGGAATGTCAGGACGAGCGCAGTCAGTTTAAAAATAAAGACAAAGCGATGCGGGTGTTGCGCGCACGGTTGTATGAGCAGAAACTTGCCGAGCAGGAATCGGCGATCGCTGAAAACCGCCGTTCGCAGGTCGGTACGGGTGATCGCAGTGAGCGTATCCGTACCTATAATTTCCCGCAAGGACGGGTGACCGATCATCGCATCGGTCTGACACTTTACAAACTGGAAGCGGTGTTGGACGGGGACTTGGATGAAGTGATCGACGCACTGGCAACCGCTGACCGTGCCCGTCAACTTGAGAATGGAGAATAATCAACCTTATGCAAACGGAACTTTTGACCGCTTCGGCAGAGGGGATCGCCCGTGCGGGCGACCTGCTTCGCCGCGGCGAGGTGGTGGGGATCCCCACCGAAACGGTGTACGGCTTGGCGGCGGATGCGTTGAACCCCCAAGCGGTCGCACGGATATTTGAGGCGAAAGGCCGCCCGTCGGATAATCCGCTGATCGTGCATATCGCGACACGGGCTCAACTGGACGCGCTGGTGACGGACGTGCCCCCGACGGCGGATCGGTTGGCATCGCTGTGGTGGCCGGGTCCTCTCACCATGATCTTCAACAAGGCGGCGTGCGTGCCCGCCGTGGTGAGCGGCGGTTTAAAAACGGTGGCGGTGCGCCTGCCGGCACATCCCGTGGCACGGGCGATCATTGAAGCGGCGGGCTGTCCGCTTGCCGCACCGTCGGCGAACCGTTCGGGTAGCCCCAGTCCCACCACGGCCGCTCATGTGACGGCGGATATGGACGGGCGCGTGGCGGCGATCGTGGATGGCGGCTCCAGCGGTGTGGGGGTGGAATCCACCGTGGTGGATATGACTCGTGACGTGCCGCGCCTGCTTCGTCCGGGCGGCATTACGGTGGAAATGTTGCGTGAAGCGATAGGCGGAGTGGAAGTGGACCCTGCCGTGACCGCTATGTTGCAAGCGGGGGTGGCAGCGGCATCTCCGGGTATGAAATATAAGCATTACGCGCCCCGTGCCAACGTGACACTGGTACGCGGTACGGCGGCGGCGTATACCGCTTTTGTGAACGCCCATGCAGGTGACGGTGTGGCGGCGATGTGCTTTGATGGGGAGGATACGGCACTTTCGGTGCCGTATCAGACCTACGGTGCGCGTGACGATGCGGCGGCGCAGGCGCGCCGCGTGTTCGACGTGTTACGCGGATGGGACGACGATCCGGCGGTCAAGCAAGTGTATGCCGCCTGCCCGTCTTCGGAAGGGCTGGGACTTGCGGTGTATAATCGCTTGTTACGTGCGGCGGAATTTGAGGTGATCGTACTTGACGATTGAAAAGTGCGGCCGTATCATCGGCCTGACAGGGCCGACGGGTGCGGGTAAGAGCGAAGCGGCACGTCTGCTCAGCGAGGCGGGGATTCCCGTGGTAGATGCGGACCGACTGGCACGGGACGTGACGGCGAAAGGACATCCGTGCCTTGCGGAGTTGGCAAAAGCGTTTTCGCCCGCCGTACTGAACACGGACGGTACGCTGGACCGTGCGGCGTTGGCGGCTGCGGCGTTTGCTTCAAAAGAGGCGACCGCACGGTTGAACGCGATCACGCACCCCCACATTTTACGTTTGGCGGAAGAGCGATTTGCCGCACTGTGGCAAGAGGGATTTACACTGGCGGCGGTGGATGCCCCGCTGTTGTTTGAGAGCGGGATGGACGGTATGTGTGACCGCACGGCGGCGGTGCTGGCACCCGCCGCGGTGCGACAGACACGCATTTGCGAGCGGGACGGTATCACGGCCGAACAAGCGGCGTTGCGTATGCACGCACAACCCGACGAGGCATTTTACCGTGAACGGGCGAATGAAGTGTTGTATAACGACGGCGACCTTGCGGCGTTCCGTGCAAAGGTACAAGCGTGGATCGGTGACTTGCGAGGGGGACGCTATGGCGAGTAGGAGAAAACGTCGCGTGCGGCGGTGGATCGCCGCCGTAGCACTGTTGCTCGTGCTTGCGTGCGGCGGGGTGTGGTTGCTTTGCACACTGTATCCCTTAACGTATGAAGCCGAGGTGCAAGCGGCGGCGGAAAAGTACGATCTTTCGCCCTCGCTGGTGTACGCCGTCATTCACACCGAAAGCGGGTTTGACCCCGAAGCGCGGTCGTCGGCGGATGCCGTCGGGTTGATGCAGGTGACCGCACCGACGATGGAATGGGCGCTGATGCGCAGCGGTGTCAGCGGCACACCCGACGAAGCGATGCTCACCGACCCTGCGTTTAACGTGGAGATCGGCACGTGTGTGTTGCACCTGCTGGGCGAACAGTTCAGCGAACAGGATACGGTACTGGCGGCATACAACGCGGGTATGGGGCACGTGCAGACGTGGCTGTCCGATACCGCCTATTCTGCCGACGGCAAGACGTTACACACCATTCCGTTCAAAGAAACGGCAAATTACGTTAAAAAAGTGCACAGAGCACAAAAAATATATCAGATCCTGTATGACATACCATGAGGAAAGGAAGAGGAATTATGGAAGACAAGAAAAAGTCGGTAGCGGAGGAGTTGCGCGAGCAACTGTTCCACACCCCGAAATCGGCGGCAGAGCGTATGAGTGAGGAGGAGATCGCGGCGGCGGATGCCTACTGTGAGGGATATGCGGCCTATTTGAACGCATCGAAGACCGAACGCGAAGCGGTGGAAAATGCCGTGGCGATGGCAGAGGAACGCGGTTTTAAGCCGTTTGACCGTCACGCAAAACTGAAGGCGGGCGACAAAGTGTATTACAACAACCGTGGTAAAGCGTTGTTGCTGGCGGTCATCGGTACCCGCCCGATCGCCGACGGTGTATCCATTGCGGCGGCACACATCGACTCTCCGCGTTTGGATATGAAACCGAATCCGCTGTACGAGGATAACGGTCTGGGCTATCTCGATACCCACTACTACGGCGGTATTAAGAAGTATCAGTGGACGGCGATCCCGCTGTCACTGCACGGTGTGATCATCAAGAAGAACGGCGAAAGCGTGAAGGTGTCTGTCGGCGACGCACCGACCGATCCCGTTTTCTGCATCACCGATCTGTTGCCCCACTTGGCGAGCGAACAGATGGGCCGTCCCGCGCACGACGTGGTGCGCGGTGAGGATCTGAATATTTTGATCGGTTCGCGTCCGTTCCGCAGTGAGGATTCGGTTGCCGAAGCGGTCAAACTGAATCTGTTGAAGATCCTGAACGACAAATACGGCATCGTGGAAGCGGACTTCCTTTCCGCCGAATTGGAAGCGGTGCCCGCGATCCCCGTGCGTGACGTCGGTTTCGATCGCAGTATGATCGGCGGTTACGGTCACGACGACCGTGTGTGCGCCTATCCCGCGCTGACCTCGCTGTTCTCGCTGGAGGCACCCGAATTTACGGCGGTGACTCTGCTTGCGGACAAAGAGGAAACGGGTTCGGACGGTAACACGGGCACGGCTTCGGAGTTCTTCCGTTACTTTATTGCGGATCTCGCCGCCATGTTCGGCGAAGAACCGCGCCACGTGCTGAGCCGTTCGATGTGTCTCTCGGCGGACGTGAACGCGGCGATCGATCCGATCTACGCGGGTGTGATGGAAGCGCGTAATGCGGCACGTTTGAACTACGGTGCGGTACTGACCAAGTACACCGGCTCGCGCGGTAAGGGCGGCACGTCGGATGCTTCGGCGGAATTGATGGGCCGTTTCCGCCGCATTATGGACGAAAATGACGTCTGCTGGCAGATCGGCGAACTCGGCCGTGTGGATCAGGGCGGCGGCGGCACCGTGGCGAAGTTTATTGCCAATCTCGACGTGGAAACGGTCGATCTCGGTGTGCCGGTATTGTCGATGCACGCGCCGTTTGAGGTCGTGTCTAAGTTGGACGTTTACCAAGCGCATAAAGCGTTTGCGGCGTTGTTGTCCCGCAAAGACTGATCGTTAAAGAGGGATTATTATGCGTACGTTGTGGAGTCGCGTGTCAGCACTCTGTCTGTTGCTTGCGGTGCTGACGGTCGGTATGCCGACCGTCAGCGTCACGGCGCATGGCGAAATCGTATCGGAAGGGTACGATGTGTTGGATCCGGCATCTCAGCCGATCGAAACGGAAGCGGCATCGATCTTGGGTATTTCCACCGCACAGGTGGCGGCACTGCGCGCGGATATGTTGGCAGCGCTTCGCAACTGTGAAGCGGAGTGTGACATCGCACGCTACGGTATCGTGTACAGCCGTGAGGTGAACGAATGCCTTTCGGGGTTGATCCGCAACACGATGCCGGAAGTGCTTCATATCAGCAATTGGGCGTTTTACCATCACGAGCGCGACGGACATGTGATCACCCGCATCGGGTTTACCGACTATACGTATTCGAAGTCGGAATACCAAATGATGTTGCAGCGGTGCGAGACGGTCGCGGAGTATATGACCCGCGACCTCGTGAACAGTGATCTTACCGAGGTACACAAAGCGCTTTTGTTGCACGACCGCTTGGCGGCGTGGGTGGATTACGATAACGCGTCGGCGCTCGCGGGAAACGTTCCGTACGAGTGCCATACCATGTACGGCGCTCTGTATGATCAGGTGGCAGTATGTGACGGCTATGCCAAAGCGTACATCTATCTGTTACGCCGTGTCGGCATTGAAAGTTTTGTTTGCCGTTCCGGGCAGTTGAATCATGCGTGGAACGTGGTGAAGGTGGAGAACAAGTGGTATCATGTGGACGTTACGTGGGATGATCCCGTGTGGGATGTGACGGGACGGGTGAATCACGAGAACTTTTTGCGTTCGAGTGACGGTATCTACTCTACGGGTCACACGGCAACGGATTACAACACCACCCCGACCGATACGAAATTTGAGTCGCAAAATTGGCCGTGGAATACCTCGACGACCGCGTTTCAGTATGTAAACGGGCGGCTGTATTACGTGGATAACGATCGCGAACTACTGCGCTATTGGGAAGGGGATACCCTTTACAATGCGATCAGCGTAGAAGATACGTGGCGCGCTTCTGCTACACAAGGGTATACCAAGAACTATACCCGTTTGAGTGCGGATGAGCAGTATCTTTACTATTCGCTTTCGAAGGCGGTATATCGGTACGATCCTGTAACGGGAACGTCCGAACAAATATATACCCCCGATTTCAGTTATCGTCCGTACCACAACATTTACGGCATGATAGTGCGGTTTGACGTGTTGTACTGCGATGTGACCGATAAGCCGAAATTTGACGTTGATACCAAGGCGTTGCGGCAGGAACGGGTGCGTTATCGTGAAAACCAAGTGACGCATATTTCGATAGAACGACTTCCGTATAAGTTGACCTACAGTACAGGCGAGCCCCTTGACACCCAAGGTTTGCAGATCAAAGTGTGGAATGCGAACGGTACGGTGCAGACTCTCACGGAAGGCTTCACCGTAGAGGGGTTTGACACGACTGCGGCGGGGGAGCGGACGTTGACGGTACGTTACGGTGGCAAGGAAACGACCTTTACCGTTAATGTTTCCCCAAAGATGTACGGGAACGTGGACAAAGACGGCGCGATCACTTCGACCGATGCTCGCTTGGTGTTGCAGTATGCCGTACAAAAGATCAATGTAACCGATTTGGATACGTCGGCGGCCGACGTCAACCGCGACGGTGTGGTGAATTCCACCGATGCGCGTCTTATATTACAGTACGCAGTGAAGACGATCGACACCTTCCCCGCGGCGAAGTAAGATAACTTAAACAAACGGCTGTTGCATCGCGCAACAGCCGTTTGTTGTAAAAGTAAAACCACGCGTCAGACGCGTGGTTTCTTTTTTATGGCGGCGGGAAGTGCGGGCGCATATAGTGAGAACAGGCCTCTCTTTTTAGTTTGTTACAGAAAGAAGGTGAAAGGAGTGAGTAAGACCAATTCAACGACGTTAGCGGTAGGCTCGGTCACCAATGCGATGCGCGGGCGCACGCTGCTTTCGCAAAACGGTATTTCCGCGACGGTAGGACGGGCACGGCCGGATGAACGTACCGGCTGCGGATATACGTTGACGGTTACGGGAGATGTCGACCGTGCACGGCGGCTGTTGCAGGCGGCGGGGATCCGCGTTCACTCAGCACCGTGATCTATTTTGACAATGCCGCCACCGCATACCCCAAGGCTCCGCCCGTAGAAGAGGCGATGATGCGCGCGCTGCACGAATGCGGCGGCAATGCGGGACGTGGGGGGCACCGCATGAGTTTGCGTACTGCCGAGGCGGTGTATCAGTGCCGTGAACGGGCGGCGGCACTGTTCGGCTTGTCCGATCCTTCCCGCGTGGTGTTTACCGCCAACTGTACCGCTTCACTGAATATCGCACTGAAAAGTTTGATCCGTCACGGACGGGTGATCGTATCGGATATGGAGCACAATTCCATGATGCGGCCGCTGATAGCGGCAGGCGGACGGTATCCCGCCTTTGCGGTGGCACGTGTGGGGGCGACGGCGGAAGAAACGGTGGCGAATTTTCGCCGCCTTATCACCCGTGATACGGTGGCGATCGCGTGCTTGCACGCCTCAAACGTGTTCGGCAACGTGTTGCCGGTGGCGGCACTCGGTGCACTGGCACGGGAACATGGGTTGGTGTTCTTAGTGGATGCGGCGCAGACGGCGGGTGTTTTACCGCTCGATATGCAGGCGATGCACATCGACCTTTTGTGTATGCCGGGACACAAAGGACTCGGCGGCCCGACGGGAACGGGATTGCTCTTGTGCGGTGAGCGATATACGCCGTTTCCGCTTTTGCAAGGCGGAAGCGGCACCGATTCGCTGTCGCCGCGCATGCCCGAACAACTGCCCGAACGGTTGGAGTGCGGTACGTTGAACACTGTGGGGATCTGCGGCCTCTCGGCGGCACTTCAATATACCGCCGCATGTGACCTTGCGGCACTTTACCGTGACGAGATCGCACGGTGTGCTCGCTTGTACGATGGATTGAAACGCTTGCCGCAGACGGCGTTGTACACCCCGCGTCCCGTGGCGGGGGAGTGTGTACCGTTGTTTTCGTTTAACCTGAAAGGGAAAGACGCAGAGGAGACGGCGGCGCTGTTGGATCGCGAAGGCGTAGCTGTGCGTGCGGGCTTGCATTGCGCTCCGGCGGCACACCGTCACATGGGAACCTTGCCGCACGGTACGGTGCGACTGGCACCCTCACGCTATACAACGGCAGAGGAATGGCACAAAGTTTTGCAGATTATTTACAAAATATCATAAAAAAGGGATTGCATTAGCCGAATTTTGTGGTAGAATGATAATAAGTAGTAATATATCTAAATCTGCGTGGCGTGTTGAAATCCGAACAAAAAGGATGCGTGAAGATATGACAGCAATCAAGACTTTCTTTTCCGAACTGTGGTTGAGTATGTATACGTTGCTCAGCTCGGTGAATATCCTCACCAGTGTTGTTGACATTCTGTTGGTAGCGTTGGTGGCATTTGCGCTGATCCGCTTGATCCGCGATTCGCGTGCGGAGCAGTTGTTCAAGGGCATCTTGTTGCTTGTCGTTGCGTTCGGTGCCGCCACACTTTTTCAGTTGAAAACGTTGCAGTTTCTGCTGAACATTCTGTTTGACAATGCACTGATCTTGATCGTAGTTATCTTCCAACCCGAAATACGCCGTGCTTTGGAACAAGCGGGCAGTTCCCGTTTCGGCTTTTTGCGCACTCTCGGTATGGACCGTGAGGAAATGGTGAAAGCGTGGAAACGGGCGATCGCCGCGACGGTAGAGGCGGTGGGCGCGTTGCAAGAGCAACGTGCGGGTGCGTTGCTCGTGTTTGAGCGGCAGACGAAGCTCGGGGATATTGTAGCGTCGGGTACGTTGCTGGAAGCACAGCCGTCTGCCGAACTCATCGGTAATCTGTTTTTTAAGAACACCCCGTTGCACGATGGCGCGGTCATCCTGCGGGAAGGGCGTGTGTGTGCGGCAGGATGCATCTTGCCGCTGACCGATCTGCAGATCGGTACCAGTATGGGGACCCGCCACCGTGCAGCGGTGGGAATGAGCGAAAATTCCGATGCGGTCGTGGTGGTGGTCTCGGAGGAGACGGGTACCATCTCTATCGCACAGGGCGGCACGTTGCGCCGCGATTTCACTCCCGAAGAATTGAAATCGGAACTGGAGAGCGCGATGCTCGCGGCTTTCCAGAAGGAAGAGGCGCAGGAGAAAAAACGGCGGATATTCAAACGCAAGGAGGGTAAATGATATGAAACGCATTTCTATCAGCCGTCTGTTGCGTAATGACCGCTTAATGATGATCTGCTCACTCCTTTTGGCGATCACGGTGTGGTATTTCGTCATTTCAGGTTCTTCGAATATTTCCACCCGCACCATCACCTGTACCTTGAACACGGTAGGGGTCGGTAACGGCCCGTTACAGGTGATCGAGGAAAGAAGCATTACGGTCGACGTGGTGGTTGAGGGCGCGTGGTCGGATATTCTGCAACTGACGCAGGAGGATATCCGTGTGCAACTCAACACAGCGGATATTCAAAACGCGGGAAATTGCCGTGTGAACGTGGTGGCAAGCCGTAACAGCCAAAAGGGCGGCTACGAGATACTTTCCACCTCGCCGTCATTTACCACTCTGTTTTGCGACGAATGGGTGGAAGGACAGGTGTTTACCGTGGCAACGGGTGCCGTTTCGGCGGAAGCACCGCTGGTCTCTGCCGAAGGCGATGACCGCGATATTCACGCTGTCGCCGTAGCAGACGGCGCTCTGCCGGGCGATGTGCTGATCGTGCAGGGGCCGCGCAGTGAAGTCACCCTTATCGACCGCCTGGTCGTGTCGGTGGAAAATGAGATCGCCCTTTCCGAAAAGCATGTGTTTCAGGGGAATGTGATGGCACGCGATGCCGATAACGCACCGCTCGATCTGCATTATTGCAAATTCTTACGGTATGCCGATGACCCCACCGTCAACGCCAATGCCGCGTTGATGGATATCACGGCACTGGATGTGGAAGTCACGCTGAAGGAACGCCGCGAGATCCCCTTCACGTATGAGGTGCTGAACGCCCCTGCGGGGATCAATATTGCCGATGTGATCACGTTGGAACCGTCTGCGGTGATCGTGGAAGGTGAACAGGAACTGCTGAATGAATATGCCGAGCAGATCGGCGTACTTAAAGCCGTGGATTTCGATTCGCTTTCTACGGCCGAAAAGGCCGTGTCGGATCTGTTGGAACTGCCCGCCGGGCTGACGGTCATCGGCAACGATAAGCATGTGACGGTGCGGGAAGACGGAACGACTCTGTTGGACGTGGGGAAGAAATTCGATTGGTCAGGTTACACCCGCCGTACCTTCACGTGGAACATCGGAACGGATATGACCGATACACCCATTCGATTCCTGAACGTACCGGTTGACAAGACGGTCCGGATGCTCACGAACGAATTGCAGGTCACCGTGTTTGGTAAGCGAGCGGTAGTCGATGCGCTGGATGTGAGCGACCTGTCGGCTACGGTAGATATGAGCAACAGCAGTCTCGGCACCTATGCGGTGCGTCCCGTGTTGAGTACCGACGAAGCGTGGGTGTATTACGGCAGTTCGGGCTATACGGTGTATTTGTCCATTGAGCAGCCTGCCGCCGGGTAAAGTAGGTTAACCTATATTTTCGAAAAAAGAGGCGGATGCCTCTTTTTCGGGTTTTGAGGAGGTGTTCCCCGTGAAATATCGATGTCTGTTAGCCGCTCTGTTGGCGGCGGTGATGTGCTTGCTGTCGGGGTGCGCCTCGCTTGGTACGGATATCGCGTTGCAACTGCGTCCGCCAAAGGCATTGGGTGAGCAAGGTGCGGCGGAAGAAGCCCTCAGTGCCTACATCGCTTCGAGTATGAAGCGGGACGATTACACGTTAAAATATCCGCGCAGCGGTGACTATCGCGCGGCATTTTTGATGGAGGATATCGACGGCGACGACGTGCGGGAAGCGGTTGCGTTTTACGATGCCGAAAACGATCGTTCGCATATCAACCTGTTGCGCCAAAACGACGGCGTGTGGTCCTCGGTATACGATCTTTCGGTACTGTCGGCGGATATTCACTGCGTCACTTTCGGTGATATGGACGGCGACGGCGTGCGGGAACTTGTGGTGTGCTGGGATATGTTCAGTGATCGCACCTATCAACTGGCGGTGTACAGCCTGAACGGCGACCGTATTACCGAACGGTTTACCGCCACCGGTTCATCGGTCACGGTAGCCGATCTCACGGCCGACGGGCGGGACGATTGCCTGCTGTGGCACACCGATGCCCAAACGCTGACGGCCTCGCTGTGGTCGATGACGGCGGGTGCTATTGTGGAGGTCGGTCGTGTGACGGTCGACAGTTATGTACAACGGCTCGGAACTCCGCAGATCACGACGTTTGAAGACGGTGGAAAAGGTGTGTTTATGGACACCGAAAAAAGCGGAGAACTTTTGGTCACGCAACTGGTGTACTGGGATAACGATCGTCTGATCGCACCGTTTTACAGCGAAGCGGACGGTGCAAACGTGCAAACGGCGCGCCCTGCCGATATTCCTGCGGCAGACATGGACGAAGACGGTCAATGGGAGTGGCCGCAATGCCGACCGCTCGTCGGTCACGACGATGCGGGAGATACCCACACCGCCACCTGTCGTCTAACGGAATTTTGGAGTTGGGACAAAACGCTCGGTGAAGCGGTGAAGAAGTTCTCCTGCATTTATAACAGCGTTGATCGCTATTACCTTTTAGCGGATGATGATTTTGCCGAACGGTTTACCACCATGTATTCCGCATCGGATCGCACGCTGTGGGTGCGCACTCTCAAAAACGGCGAAAACAGCGGTGAGACGGTGTTCGCCGTGCGGTGCGTGACAAAGGGCGACGAACCGCCTGCCGAAGACGCGAATTATGTATTTTCGGATCTTGTGAAAAACGACACGGTGACCTATCGGGTGTGGTACGAGGAAGATAATGCCTATGCCATCAATGAAGAAGTATTACGGTATATGCTGACCGTATTTTGAGGTGCATTATGAAACGGATCTTAGTTTGTGAGGATGAAACGGCCATTCGCGAGTTTGTGATCATCAACCTGAAACGGCACGGGTACGACGTGATCGAAGCCGCGAGCGGTGAAAGTGCATTGGATCAATTCCGTGCGCAAAAAGAGATGGTGGATATCGCGCTTTTGGACGTGATGTTGCCCGGCATGGACGGTTTTGCCGTCTGTCGGGAACTGCGGCGGCACAGCCCGACGATGGGGATCATTATGCTGACCGCTCGCACACAGGAAGCGGACAAGATCAACGGCTTTAATACGGGTGCGGACGACTATATCACCAAACCGTTCAGTCCCGCCGAACTGGTGGCGCGGGTAGAGGCACTGTACCGCCGTGTGGCAAGCACAAAAAAAGAGGACGAGGTGTATTTGCAGGAGATCGTGTCGGGTGAGTTTGTGTTAGACTTGCGGGCGCGCACCTTAAAGCACCGCGGTGTGCCGCTGGAACTTACGCAAGTGGAGTTCCAGATCATGGAATATTTCTTTACCAACCCCAATAAGGCGCTCTCCCGCAACGATATTTTGACCCGTGTGTGGGGAGAGGATTATTTCGGTGAGGAAAAGATCGTGGACGTCAACATTCGGCGCTTACGCATGAAGGTGGAACAGGATTCGTCTGAGCCGCGCCATATCCTAACGGTGTGGGGCCTCGGCTACAAATGGCAGGCGTAAGCGATCGCTGTCGGTATGATCTGAGAGGAAAGGAGGGGCTGCATGGCGCTGAAATCGTTATCGGGTCGCGGTATTACCCGCCGTTGGATGGTAAACGGACTGGGTGTATTCGCGGTCATTTTGGTACTGTTTGAGACGGCTTTTTTCTTCGCTTTTCGGGCGTACATATACGGCGAGGTAGAAAACGCCTTGTACGTGCGTGCCAGTGCGCAGGCCGTATTGCTGGAACGGTACATGCTGACCTCTTCTTTTGATTTTGAAGAAAATGCGGGCGAGTTGGTGGAAAGTTTCACCGAAAAGGAAACGATGGAATTGCAGATCGTGGATGCGGATGCCCGTATACTGATGAGTTCGAGCGGCTTTTCCATTGTCCAAAACGCGCGTCCTGCCGATTTTGATGCGGCATCGGAAAACGAAGACGGTGTGGGGACGTGGCGCGGGAAAAACGAAAACGGCGAAGCGGTCATGGCTCTGTGCAGCATCGTCTATCACGAAGACGGCACGGTAGCAGGGGCGATGCGGTACGTGGTGTCGCTCGCGCTGGTGGATCAGTACATCACCTATATCAGTTTGGTGGTCGTTTTGGCCGGTATTGCCGTTCTTTTTTTGATGGTGCTGTCGGGCTCGTATTTCATAAATTCCATTGTGACTCCTGTGTCGGAACTTGGTATTGCCGCACGGCGTATCGCGTTGGGGGATTACGATTCCCGCATTGAAAAGAAGTATAATGACGAGATCGGTGAACTGTGCGATACCATCAACTATATGGCGGGGGAGATCGCCGCGACCGAGCAGGTCAAAAACGATTTTATCTCCTCGGTATCCCACGAGTTGCGTACCCCGCTTACTGCTATCAAGGGGTGGAGTGAGACGTTGCAACAGGTGGACGGCGATCCCGAACTCACACAAAAGGGACTTGAGGTCATCGCCGCCGAAGCCGAACGCCTGTCGGGGATCGTGGAAGAATTGCTCGATTTTTCCCGTATGCAGGGCGGTCGGATGAAATTGAATTTTGACCGTGTGGACGTGCCGGCGGAATTGCAGGAAGCGGTATTTCTCTTCCGTGATCGTGCCCGCCGTGCAGGGGTATCCCTGCAGTATGTTGAGTCGGCAAACCTGCCGCCCATCACCGCCGACCGTGATCGCTTGAAGCAGGTGTTTATCAACGTGATCGATAACGCTATCAAGTATTCCGATGCGGGCGGACGGGTGCGTATCGAAGCGGCGGTGATGCACGAATATGTGCAGGTGGTCATCAGCGACAGCGGTATCGGCATCGCCCCCGAAGACTTACCGAACGTAAAAAGTAAATTCTACAAAGCGGACAAGACACGCCCCGGATCGGGCATCGGCTTGGCACTGGCGGACGAGATCGTGCGCCGTCACGGTGGCTGGCTGGATATCGACAGCACGTTGGGTGTGGGAACCACCGTGTCGGTGATGTTACCGCTGAAGTTTATGGAGGAAGACACCAATGAGTAATCAAAACGAAGCGGCGTGCGCCGCGAAAAAGACCTCGATCGGCGGACAGGCGTTGATCGAAGGGGTCATGATGCGCGGCCCCGAAAAGACGGCGATGGCGGTACGCCATACCTCGGGTGAGATCGTGATCGAAGAATGGCCCACCAAAGGGAAAGAACGTCCTCGTTTCACCAAATGGCCGCTTATTCGCGGTGTGATCAATATGGTAGAGTCGATGGCGATGGGGTATAAGTGCCTGATGCGGTCGGCGGAACTCAGCGGCTTGGACGCTGAAGAGAGTGCCGACGACGCACGCCGCCGTGCCGAAAAACAAGCAAAGAAGGCGGCGAAAAAGGCAGAAAAGGACGGTACTGTCCCGCCCACGGTGGAAGAACTGCTGGCCGCGCAAGAGGAAAAGAAGGAGCCTACCCGCGGAGAAAAGATCCTCTTTACCGTGGCGATGGTCATCAGTGTGATCCTCGGCGTGGGACTGGCGGTCGTGCTGTTTATGTGGCTGCCCATCTTCTTGTACAATACGGTGCTGAAGGGGCTGTTCCCTGCGCTGGCAGAGACGCAATTCCGCTGGGTACAAAGCGTGTTCGAAGGGGTCGTGCGTTTGGCGATCTTTTTAGGCTATGTGGCGCTTGTCTCGTTGATGAAGGATATTCGCCGTGTGTTTATGTATCACGGAGCGGAACACAAATCCATCTTCTGCTACGAAAAGGGGTTACCGCTGACGGTGGAAAACGTACGCGCGCAAAGCCGTTTTCACCCGCGTTGCGGCACTTCCTTCTTGGTGCTGGCGCTCATCGTCGGTATTCTGGTGTCGCTGTGTGTGCCGATCTACGATAATACCTTGCTTCGTGCAGCGGTGAAGATATTGCTGATCCCCGTGGTGGTGGCTGTCGGGTATGAACTTATCAAACTGGCGGGACGGCGGGATAACGCGTTCACCCGTTTCATTTCGAAGCCCGGTCTGTGGGTACAGCGGCTCACTACCAAGGAGCCCGATGACGATATGATCGAGTGTGCGATCGCATCCCTTACCGCGGTGATCCCTGCCGATCCCGAAGCGGACAAATGGTGACGGTATGACCTATCAAACGTTATTCTTACAAATCGAAGAACAACTGAAAAAGACGGGCTGTGACAGCCCGTCTTTTGATGCGGTGTGTTTGCTCGAAGATGTTGGGAAATTGCCCCCGCAAGGCCTGCCGCAGCACGACACCCGTGAGGTATCCGCTGAGCAGGTCGCCGCCGTGACGGCGGCGGCAGAAAAGCGTGCTGCGGGGTATCCTTTGCAATACCTTTTGGGCGAATGGGCGTTTTTGCGTCTGACTCTCAAGGTAGGGGAAGGGGTGCTGATCCCCCGTCCCGATACGGAGTTGCTGTGCGAGGTTGCCGCCGCACGACTGGATGCCATGGGGGAGGGACACCCCCGCGTGCTGGATCTCTGTGCAGGCAGCGGTTGCGTGGGGCTCGGCGTCGCGTCGCTCTGCCGCACCGCCCCTGCGGTGACGGCGGTGGAACTTTCCGATGAAGCGTTGCCGTATCTCAAAAGCAATATTGCCCGCTATCCGCAATACGCGGTAGAGGCGGTACAAGCGGACGTGTTGCGGGATGCCGCACGGTTTGACGGCGCATACGCCGCGATACTCTCGAACCCGCCGTATGTCCCCACGGCCGATCTCGCGGGGTTGATGCGGGAGGTACAGCACGAGCCGAAAATGGCGCTCGACGGCACGGCAGACGGCTTGCAGTTTTACCGTGTCATTGCGAACGAATGGGTGGCAAAACTGCAGATGGGCGGCTTTTGCGCGGTGGAGGTCGGTATCGGGCAGGCGGCAGACGTTGCCGAACTGTTCCGTAAAGCGGGGCTTTGCGACGTGCAGATCTACGACGACCTCGGCGGCGTGCCGCGCGTGGTGGTCGGTGTGAAGAAGTGAAATAACCACCTTTAAGACGGGTGGACATAGGGATAAAAATGGAGAGAATGCATATCGGATATGCATTCTCTCCATTTGTTTTGTGGATATTCACTCGAGTGCAAAAGGCGCTGTGACCCTTGGCCCCCTTTCGTAAGAAAGGCGCTTGTCATAAAGGGGGCTGGCTGAACATCGCCCGTATTCAGCGCTTCTCGCAGTTCTTTCGGCGATGTTCCCGAGAATGAACGCTCTAAGTTCGAGCAACCTCATGGCTCCCTTGTGTAAAGGGGCCGACGCGTCAAGAAAATGTGCCTGTGGCACA
>CAZESL010000026.1:0-23186 GCA_964515215.1 uncultured Eubacteriales bacterium | reverse complement strand
GTTGAAACATACGAATCTTCTCTTTTCTGTTGTTAGTGGGTTTGGGCTACTGCCCGACTGCATTTGTACATACAAATGCGATGCTGGTTCTAACACGCTTTGTTCTAACTTGCTTTGTTTTTTGTGTTAGAATAAAAACTTCGCTAACGACATTACACGTTTCGTTGCAGGGATCTTTTTGCGCTTTCGCTTATTCCTCCGCAGAAGCCGTTTCGTCCTTCATAAGGCGTGCAAACTCGTCGCCTTCCAACTTTTCATGCTCGATCAGATAGGCTGCCACCTTATGCAGTTGCGCCATATTTTCAGTCAAAATACGGCGGGTTGCGGCGTAGCCCGATTCTACGATCGCGTTGATCTCGTTGTCGATCTTCGCAGCAATTTCTTCGGAATAGTTGCGGGTGTGACCGAAATCGCGACCGAGGAACACTTCATCGTTCGATGAGCCGAACATAACAGGGCCGAGATTTTCACTCATACCGTATTTGGTCACCATCATGCGTGCCATTTCGGTGGCACGTTCAATGTCGTTGGACGCACCCGTTGAGATATCGTCCAGCACCAACGCTTCCGCCACACGGCCGCCGAGCAGGACCTGGATCTCCTCGCACATCTCACCGCGCAGTTTGTACGAGCGGTCTTCCTGCGGCAGTTGCATGGTAAAACCGCCTGCCATGCCACGCGGAATGATGGATATCTGATGCACGGGGTCCTGTGTGGGACAATAGAACGCCACGACTGCGTGACCCGCTTCGTGATACGCTGTAAGCCGCTTTTCTTTATCGGTCATACGGTGGCTCTTCTTCTCAGTACCGACCACCACCTTGATGGTAGCTTCTTCGATCTCTTGCATCGTAATAGAGTGGAGATCGCGGCGCGCCGCAAGCAATGCCGCTTCATTCAAGAGGTTTTCAAGATCGGCACCCGTGAAACCGGCCGTGGACTTCGCAATCGTTTCCAGTTGCACATCGGGAGCCAACGGCTTACCGAGAGCGTGTACTTTGAGGATATCTTCACGTCCCTTCAAGTCGGGATACCCCACCACGACCTGACGGTCAAACCGCCCGGGACGCATCAATGCGGGATCGAGAATATCGGGACGGTTGGTGGCGGCGATCATAATGACACCTTCGTTGGCACCGAAGCCGTCCATTTCCACCAACAACTGATTCAAGGTCTGTTCGCGTTCATCGTGACCGCCGCCGAGACCGGCACCGCGCTGACGGCCGACGGCATCAATTTCGTCAATAAAGATGATGCAAGGTGAATTTTTCTTCGCCTGATCAAACAAGTCACGCACACGCGAAGCGCCGACACCGACGTACATCTCCACAAAGTCGGAACCCGAAATGGAGAAAAACGGCACGTCCGCTTCACCTGCTACCGCACGGGCAAGCAAGGTCTTACCGGTACCCGGAGGGCCCACCAACAGTACGCCCTTCGGCACACGCGCACCCAGTTCCGCAAATTTGTGGGGTGCTTTCAAGAAGGTGACGATCTCGCGCAATTCTTCCTTTTCTTCGTCGGCACCCGCCACATCGGCAAAAGTAGTCTTGCGTTTTTCGTCCGTCATCATCTTGACACGCGCTTTTCCGAAGCCCATCATTTTACCGCCGTCCATCGAATTCATCGAGCGGCGCATCATGATCCACAACCCCACGAACATCACAATGATGAGCAACGTGGGCAACAGGCTGACGATCCACGATACCTCCTTGACGGGCAGATAGTTGTAGGATACGTCGTTGTCGGGGTTTTCGTCGGTGTTGTAAGCATCTACCGTTTCCCGCACGTCATCCAAAAAGATGTTGACGTTGGGGACGCTGTAGGTGAAATTTCCTTCCTTTTCCGCAGCACCTTCCATTTTTGACCACGCGGATTCGCGCAGAGTGGCGGTCAACTTGCCGGAATTCAAGTCCAGCGTAAAGGATTCCACCTCATTGTTTTGGAAATACGCAAGGTAATCGGAATACGGGGTGACATTCTTCTTTCCGGAATTACCCAGCATCATCCAAATCACCATAATCACGAAGATCACGCCGATAAACGGAAGTAATACATTACGCAGCGTTTTCCCCAAATCGTTGCGATTCGGTTCCATTCAAGTCATCTCTCCTTTAGAGTGAGCAGTGAAACCCGAACCCGTTTTAGAAAGGCGGATTTTCGCTCATCTTTTGTTAATGTTATTTATTTTCGTACACTTCCGGTTTCAAAATTCCTACGTACGGCAGGTTGCGATAACGTTCGGCATAATCCAAACCGTAACCCACAATGAAAGCGTCAGGTGTAACAAAACAACGGTAGTCCGCAGTGATATCCGCACGACGGTGGTCGGGCTTGTCCAAAAGAGTGCAGATCTTGATACTGCGCGGATTGCGTGCAGCCAGCATCTTTTTCAAATACGATAGGGTAATACCGGAATCCAAAATATCTTCCACGATCAAGAGGTCTTTGTTTTCCAGCGGACAGTCCAGATCTTTGATCACACGTACTTCCCCGCTGGACTTGGTGCTGTTGCCGTAACTGGAGACCGACAAAAAGTCGATACTGCACGGCACGGTAATGGCGCGCATCAGATCCGCCATAAATACGAGCGAACCTTTGAGAACCGATACCATAAACAGGTTCTTATCCTTATAATCCTCACTGATCTGTTGACCGAGTTCTTGTACGGCAGATTGCAACGCCTCTTCCGTATAAAGGATTTCCGCAATATCCTTATGCATACATTTCTCTCCCCTCATTAGTTTCAAAAAATATCAAAATACGTCTCGTAGCATCGTCGATCGCTACACGCGTATCACATCCAAGCCCAACGACCAGTGCAACACCGAGCTCATCGACTACAACGGGAATCCTATCCCGTTGCACGGCAGGCACCTTTTCGGCGTTAAACCACTTTTTCAGCGTTCGGCGTCCTCCGCGAAGGTACGGATCGCACGTATCACCTTCGCGACGGCTTCGCACACACGCGACGCCTTTGATTTTATCATAATCACAAGTATATTGTAATAAGATTTTGTGAATTTTTTGGTAATTTTCAAATGTGGTTCGTTCCCACACCCGGGCACGGTATACCGTATCACCGAAACGGTAGGTCTCCCCTGCCGCAAGCGGTCGTTCAAAAGCAGAACACGGCACTTCGCCCACGGTAAGGTATCCCTGCTTTACCGTGATATGTACGCCACAACCGACCGTAACCGTACCTTCGCCGCAAAGTAAAGCCATCACCTCGCGGATATGGCGCTCTTCGCAGATACCGCCGTGTGCAGCGACAATATGCTGTATCACACGGCGCAGCAGTGCCGCGGGCATCGCAGAAAGCTTTTCAGCACCGTACACACCCGCCGCTATTTGGCATCTGTCGATCGCCGCCTTGACAGTTTCCTGCCAAAACTCCTCATCTTCACCTGCCATATATGACAAACGGGAAATGGCCTCGTGAACACGCGGGTTTATTGTGTAAAGGTGAGGAACTATACAGTTCCTCACACGATTACGCGTAAACGCCGTGTCGGCATTGGTGGAATCGACGGCAAACGTGAGCAGATTTTCCTCACAAAATGCTTCTACATCGTCCCGTGTGCAGAAGAGCAACGGGCGAATATAGCGGTCGCGCACGGCGGGGATGCCGCGCAATCCTGCCGGAGATGTGCCGCGTGCGAGGTGCATCAGCACGGTTTCGGTATTGTCGTTTTGCGTGTGTGCCGTGGCAAGATGAGTAAACCCCTCACTGTCGAGTAACTCGTCAAACACACTGTAGCGTACCGCCCGTCCCGCTTCTTCCAATCCAACGTGGGTTTGCGCCGCTACCGCCGCCACGTCAATACGGCGCACGTACAGCGGGATACCGTAACGTTCGCAGTGAGCTTTGGCAATGGCTTCGTCACGGTCGGCTTCTTCACCGCGCAAACCGTGATGAATATGTACGGCCGCCAAACGGTCGATCGCAAACTCTTCTTGCAAACGGTACATCGCCGCCAACAACGCTACCGAATCCGCACCGCCCGACAACGCTACCAGCAACCGTGCGTGAGGCGGCAACATTGCCCGCTCACACAGCAAGCGACGCACGTTTTCTAACAGACGGTCATTCGTCATGATGCAGATCCAATCCCGTAAACTGTGTAAATTCGCCCTGGAACGCCAACTTGACCGTGCCGAGTTCACCGTGACGGTTTTTGGCAACGATCACTTCCGACGTACCGACTTCCGCCGTGGCGGGATCATCCTTTTCGTTAATGTAATACTCGTCACGGTACAAGAACAACACCTGGTCGGCATCCTGCTCGATAGAACCCGATTCACGCAAGTCTGCCAAGGCCGGACGGTGATTGGTCTTCATTTTTTCGGTACTACGGGACAGCTGTGCGCAGATCATCAGCGGAATGTTCAATTCCTTGGCCATAACTTTCAAGTTACGGGTGATATCACTCACGTCCTGCACACGGTTGCCGGAGGGCTTGGCGGGTTGCATCAACTGCAGATAGTCCACTACCACGAAATCCAGTTTATCCATACGCAGAAGACGGGATTTCATCTCCTGCACCGTAAGGCTGGACGTATCGTCCAAATAGATGGGCAAATTGTACAGCGTCGCCGCCGCCGCACCCATACGCGTCCATTCATCGGACGAGAGATTGCCGGTGCGCATTTTCTTGACCGATACTTTCGCCTCACTGGAAAGCAGACGGTTAGCAAGTTGTTCACGGGACATTTCAAGCGAGAAGACCGCTACCGTTTTGCCTTGTCCTGCCACGTTACGTGCCAGATTGAGCGCAAAACTGGTTTTACCCATACCGGGTCGGGCGCCGACGATGATCATATCCGAACGGTTCAGACCTGTTGTAATGCTGTCCAAGGCGGCAATACCCGAAGAAATACCGGCCATATCTCCCGCTTCGCCCGAATTCAGCTTGGAAAACGTATCATACACGTTTACAAGCACGTCACGAATGGAGACGAGCCCCTTTGTATTACGCTCTTGACGGATATCGTAGATCTTCTGTTCGGCGACGTCAAAGAGTTGTTGCGGCTCCGCCCCTGCTTCCATCGCGCCGTCTAAGATCTCACGGCAAGCGTGGATCAGTGCACGCACCTGTGCCTTTTCCCGCACGATGGTGGCGTAGCGCGATATATTCGAGATGGAAGGCACCAACTGTGCCAACTTTAAGAGATATGTCTTCCCCTCTTCCCCTTCAAAAAAGCCTTCACGCTTTAGCGCCTCCCGTACGGTAACAAAATCAATTGCCTCGCCCGCCATCATCTTATCGCACATCACGCGATAAACGGCACGGTGTTCGGGAAGATAAAAATGTTCTTCGCGCAGTCCTTCGATCTGGTTTAAACTGTTCGGGTCGAGCAGGATCGCACCTAAAATGGCTTGCTCAGCCTCCAGACTGTACGGAAGGTTTACGTTGTCGCTGTATTCTGTTCTTTTGTCGCGTTCTTGCGCCATAGTGTAAAACGACCTTTCGGTTATTATTCGGTGACGACGATCTGAATCTCAGCAGTGATTCCCGTCAAGAATTTGATCTCACCTTCGTAGGTACCGTGTGCCTTGATATCGGACATGGTGATCTTACGGCGGTCCACTTCTACGGCATACTGCGCTTTCAGTGCTTCCGCCACTTCTTTGGTGGTCACCTTACCAAACAGACGGCCGGCCTGCCCTGCCTTGGCGACCACCTTGACCGACTTGCCGTTCAATTTATCCGCCGCTTCCTGTGCTTCCTTTTTCTCCATATCCTTGTGATACCGTGCGGCATCCTCTTTGTTTTTCAGGTCATTCATCGCCTGCGCATCGGCAGGAACGGCAAGGTTACGCGGAAACAGGAAGTTACGGGCATACCCATCCGAAACGTTTACAAGTTCACCTTTCTTACCCTGTCCTTTAACGTCTGCCTTCAGAATCACTTTCATTGGTAATCTCTCCTTTTATTGCATGGTATTGCTTGCTTGTGCCGCGGCGAGGGAACGCTCACGGTCTTCTTGATGGCGGTCGATGGCATGGACCAACATTTCCTTGGCCTCGGCCATAGAAGCGCCTTTTAACTGTGCACCGGCCATCGTGATATGACCGCCGCCGCCGATAGCCTCCATAATGAGTTGCACGTTAAATTCACCAAACGAGCGTGCCGAGATGTTGACAGCGCCGTTTTCGACGAACATGGTGAAGGAGGCGTGTATACCTTTGATCGATAACAACTCGTCCGCCGCCTGTGCCGCAGCAACGCGCACCTCTCCGCCGTTACCTTCGTAACACGCAATGGCTGTATTGTGATAGATCTCCGCGCGGGAAACGATCTCCGATTTCTTCTGGTACGTATCCATACTGCCGGTGAACATGCGTTTAACTTCCACTGTATCGGCACCCAGTTTTCGAAGGTAAGCCGCCGCTTCAAAGGTGCGTACGCCCGCCTTCATCACAAAACTGCGCGTATCCAGCATAATACCCGCCAGCAGGGCTTCCGCATCCAATTGCGTCAACTGATTATCGCCCATGTACTGAAGCAACTCAGCCACCATTTCGGAAGCGGAACTGGAATACGGCTCGTGATAGAACAGCAGGGCATTGTCGATGTAATCCACCATCTTGCGGTGATGATCGATCACCGCGACCGCGCGTGCCGCCTTCAAAAGATCGGGGTCTTCTACCATCAGTTTACTGTGCGTATCGGTAATGATCAACAGCGTACGATCATTCAACATAGCGTGCGCCTCAGACGGTTCGACAAAGATGCCGCCGCGCCCTGCATCATCATAGCGGTCGATCAATTCCATCGCCAGCGTTTTAGCGCGGTCGGTCACTACAAACGCGTGTTTGCCGTATCCGCGTGCCGTGACCGCCAGCGCCACTGCCGACCCCAAACAGTCGAGATCCGAGAAACGGTGTCCCATAATCAGCACGTCCGAACAACCGTCCAACAGTTCCCGCAAAGCGGTCGCCACCACACGGGTACGTACTTTCGTGCGCTTTTCCACGCCACGGGAAACACCGCCGTAAAAGTCGAAGCCGTTTTTGGTCTTTACCGCCGCTTGGTCGCCGCCGCGTCCAAGCGCCATTTCGATCGCTTGGCGTGCCAGCGATTCGCTCTCTTTAAGAGTTTCGCCTTGTCCGACACCGATGGAGAGGGTAATGCCCATCGGACGATCACCGAGTTTCAACGTACGCACACGGTCCAAAACAGCGAATTTCTCTGCAATAACAGCGTCTAACTGCCGCTTTTCCAGAACGATCTGGAACCAGTCGTGGCTGTATTTTTTCATAATCCCCGTACCGGTTGCCACCCAATCTTCCAGCAATGTACCGACGTTACCGATCAACTGTGCACGCTCACTGTCACGCAGGTTTTGCGCCAGTTCTTCTACATTGTCTATGTAGACCAGCATGACCGCCGGTCGGCTAAGCTCGTATTCCGTTTCGATCTCTTTCAAATGGGTAATGTCCACGTAATAGAGTATTCTCAGCCCTGCATCACGTGATCCGACTTTTCCCGTGAACACACGGTATTGCCGTGTGTTCAGTGTTACGTCCAACGTGCTGTTTTCGCGCAGATCCCCCATCGTCTTACCGTTCGTGATAAAACCGACGGTCTCCCCATACGCTTCGTTACCTTCCAACACTTGGTTGCGAAATGCGGTATTATACCACAAGATCTCCCCCTCGGCGGAACACACCGCAGAGGCCAGCGGAAAATTCTCGACCGCACCGCGTTCGGTGTGGTTGAGAGTGGCACCGATACGGCTCATATACTGTGCCACGTCGCGGCGAAGACGCAACAAGCGCCACACCGTATACGCCGTGACAGATGCCAAAATGACACACTCCGCCGTAAAGAGATATGGGTGCACCCAAAATGATACGGCAGTGAAAGCGGCAAGCGCGATCAGCAATACCCATATAATGGGTGACAGCCGAAAGACCGAACGCTTTTTCATACAGCATCCCTTCCTTTTTGCAAGATATGCGTTACACATCCATAATGATCGGCAGGATCATCGGACTGCGTTTGGTACGTTGGAACACCATGCGAGACAACTCGTCACGTACACGCGTCTTCATAGTGGACCAATCCGCGTGTTCCAAACAACAATCATCCAATACGCGATACGCCAAGTCTTTGGCGTCTTCGATCAACTGTTCCGATTCCCGTACATAAACGAATCCACGGGATACGATATCGGGTCCCGAAAGGATCAGCCCGCTCATGCGGTCGATGGAAGCCACCACCACGATCAAGCCGTCTTCGGCAAGGTGACGACGGTCGCGCAGGACGATACTTCCCACGTCGCCGACACCGAGACCGTCCACCAATACACGCCCCGCAGGTACGGTACCCGTAACGGTCATTTTATCGGCGGTCAACTCCACGACCATGCCCAGATCCGCGATCAACACGTTTTGACGTTCCATACCCATGGCGTACGCGAGTTCCGCATGTTTTTGCAGGTGCTTTTGTTCACCGTGCACGGGAATGAAGTACCGCGGTTTGGTGAGCCCCTGAATGATCTTCAACTCTTCGCGGCACGCGTGTCCCGAAACGTGTACGTCGTACATGCGGTCGTACACGACTTCGCAGCCGCGTTTGAGTAATTCGTCTACCACGCGACCGACCATCTTCTCATTGCCCGGAATGGGATTGGCGGAAATTATGATGTAATCTTCCGGACCGACTTCCACTTTGCGGTGATCCGAGAACGCCATACGGGACAGCGCCGACATAGGCTCCCCTTGGCTGCCCGTGGTGATCAAGGTGACCTTCTCTTTCGGGTAACGGTTGATCATATCGATATCGATCATCAATTCCTGCGGACAGCGCAGATAGCCGAGTTCGATCGCAATGGACACGTAATTGAGCATACTGCGCCCCGAGATCGCCACTTTACGTCCGTCACGTTCGGCAGCGTCAATGATCTGCTGAATACGGTGCAGATTGGAGGAAAAGGTCGCGATGATCAATCGCTTGCCCTCAGCTCGCGGGAACAAGGTAGCGAAACTTTCACCAACGGTACGTTCACTCGGAGTATATCCCGCGCGTTCCGCATTGGTAGAATCCGCCATCAGTGCCAACACGCCGCTTTTGCCGAGTTCACCGAAGCGGGTAAGGTCGATCATCTCACCCGAAATGGGGGTACAGTCGATCTTGAAGTCGCCCGTATGCACGACATATCCGGCAGGTGTTTTGATCGCCAGTGCCATGGCATCGGGAATGGAGTGATTCACGCGAATAAATTCCGCAGACATCGCGCCAAACGGCACCACCGTCCCCGCCTTCACTTCGTGCAACTGTACGGAATTTGCAAGCCCGTGTTCGCTCAGTTTCGAGCGGATGAGCGCCAAAGTTAATTTTGCCGCATAGATCGGCAGATTCACTTGTTTCAAAAGATACGGCAGACCGCCGATATGATCTTCGTGACCGTGGGTCACCAAAATACCGCGAATGCGGTCTTTGTTGCGTTCCACCCACGTATAGTCTGCCAAGACGATATCCACACCGGGCATATCTTCGTCGGGAAACGACATACCGCAGTCGATCAGTAACGCGTCGTTGCCGTATTCGATCATAGTGATATTCTTGCCGATCTCATTCAAACCACCCAAAAAGGTGATCTTGACCGGCAACGCCGTCCTTTGTGTACGACTTGTCGTTGTACGGCGGCTCGTCTGTGCAGCAGTCGTACTGCGCTTGGGCGTTTGTGTGTTTTTTGCATTCTTATGCGTATCGTTTGTCAAAAAAACAGCCTCCTTATTTGCTGATACACGTAAAAAACGTATGTAATGCGGATATATCCGCACAAAGTCCCTATTATATAATTATCTATAACTATAAATCAAAACGCCATCCTTGTCAAGTACCACACACGCCCTTTCTCCCATATTATTGGTAAATTATTACTTGCTATACCGAAAAACTTGTGATATGATAAATTGCATGTTGCAATCAGAAAGGGTGTCGATCCATGAAGCAAGTGGAATTGTTTACCGACGGTGCGTGTTCGGGCAATCCCGGTCCCGGCGGATGGGGTGCGATCCTGCGTTATAACGGACATGAAAAAGAACTCTGCGGCGGTGCGGCGCAGACCACGAACAACCGTATGGAATTGACGGCGGTCATCGAAGGGTTGAAAGCGCTGAAAGAGCCGTGTCACGTGTTGTTGTGCAGTGATTCCAAATATGTGATCGACGGATTGGAAAAAGGCTGGGCGGCGAATTGGAAAAAAAACGGATGGCGCCGTTCCGACAGATCCCCTGCCCTGAACCCCGATCTGTGGGAAGAATTGCTGATGCTGACGGCAAAACACACCCTTACCTACCGCTGGGTACACGGGCATCAAGGTCACCCCGAAAACGAGCGATGTGACGCATTAGCGGTTGCTCAGTCACAAAAATTTGCAGGTTGACTAAAGTGTACGCATAAAAAGGCAGAAACTTCTACATTTTATGTATTGCAATCTCTACCAAAAAGGTATATATTATTCTTGCAGGTATTCTGCAGGAAATATCGAAAGGTGAACCTTGATTTATGATACAAAAATTTGTTTATGCGGATAATGCCGCAACCACCAAACTCGCTCCCGAAGCATTGGCAGCTATGATGCCGTACCTTACGGAAGAATACGGCAATCCGTCTTCTTTGTACACCTTCGGGCAATCGGCGCGTGAGGGCGTTACGGCGGCACGCGAAACGGTGGCAAACTGTCTCGGCTGTCTTCCCGCCGAAGTGTACTTTACCTCGGGCGGCAGTGAAGCGGACAACTGGGCGATCAAGATGGCCGCTGCCGCTATGAAGAAAAAAGGTAAGCATCATATCATCTCCACAGCGTTTGAGCATCACGCGGTACTTCACGCGTTGGAAGCGCTGAAAAAGCAAGGCTTTGAAGTGACGTTACTGCCCGTGTACGATAACGGTATCGTGCGCACGGAAGACGTTGCCGCCGCGATCCGTCCCGAGACGGGGCTGGTCACCGTGATGTTCGCAAACAACGAGATCGGCACGCTGCAACCGATCGCTGAGATCGGCGCGCTTTGCCGTGAAGCGGGGGTGCTGTTCCATACCGATGCCGTACAGGCTGTGGGACACGTTCCGGTGAATTTTGCCGACATGCACATCGATATGCTCTCGCTGTCGGCGCACAAATTCCACGGTCCGAAGGGCGTGGGTGCTCTGATCTGCCGCCGCGGCGTACGGTTTGACAATCTCATCGACGGCGGCGCACAGGAAAACCGCCGCCGTGCCGGTACCGAGAACACGGCGGGTATCGTGGGTATGGCAACGGCACTGAAACTGTGCTGTGACCGTTTGGAAGATACGATGCCTTCCGTTGCCGCAAAACGTGACCGTTTGATCGACGGATTGCTCGGTACGTGCGTGCGCAGTCGTTTGAACGGTGACCGTAATATTCGTTTACCCGGCAATGTCAATATCAGTTTTGAAGGGATCGAAGGCGAAAGTCTTCTCTTGATGTTGGATATGTTCGGTATCTGTGCTTCCTCGGGGTCGGCATGCACGTCCGGCTCGCTCGATCCCAGTCACGTGTTGCTCTCCATCGGGTTAGAACATGCCGTAGCACACGGCTCGTTGCGTCTTACGATCGCGGAAGATACGACCGATGAAGAGATCGACTATATTTTGGAAAAAGTACCGCCCGTGGTGGCGCGTCTGCGTGAAATGTCTCCGCTGTGGGAACACATCATCAAAGCGGATCAACAGAAAGGAATTTGAATTATGGCAGCATTTTACAGCGAAAAGGTAATGGATCATTTTACCAACCCCCGCAACGTCGGTGAAATTGAAAACGCCAACGGTATCGGCGAGATCGGCAATGCCAAATGCGGCGACATTATGAAAATGTACATTCGCGTAGAAAACGGTATCATCGCCGATGTGAAGTTTAAGACGTTCGGTTGCGGATCGGCGATCGCCACCAGTTCCATCGCCACCGAAATGATCATGGGCAAGACCATTGAAGAAGCGTTGCAGCTTTCCAACAAAGCGGTGGTGGAAGCACTTGACGGTCTTCCCGCTCACAAGATCCACTGCTCGGTATTGGCGGAACAGGCGATCAAGGCGGCTATTGCGGACTATTATCAGCGTCAGGGTATCGACCCCGAACCGATCGTCGGTAAGATCCAATCGGCAGAAGAGATCGAAGCGTGTCATCTGTAAAAAGGAACTGAAGAAGCCGTTACCGACAGGTAACGGCTTCTTTGTTTAATTTGCGGTCATCTGCGGCAAACTGTCACCGAAAGGAGTGACGGTATGTCGCGGTTTTTATACGGAATTTGTCTGGCAGGTGTGATCGGGTCGGTGTCCGTCATCGGATGGATCGCCTTTACTTTACTGGTCATACCGCATCATACGGTTTCTTCGTTTCTGACCTTATGCATCTGCATCTGTGCCATTACCAGACCGTAGTATACACCTTTTCGGCGAATCAACTCATTATGGGTGCCCATTTCGGCAATGCCGTGGTTATCGAGCACGAATATACGATCGGCATTACGCAACGTAGACAGACGGTGCGCAATAGCAAAGGTCGTACGCCCTTCGGTCAAACGATCCAGCGCTTCCTGGATCTGAAACTCCGTTTCGGTATCCAGGCTGCTGGTTGCCTCATCCAGCACCAACAAGTGCGGACGGTGCAAAATAGCACGGGCAATGGCGATTCGCTGACGTTCGCCGCCCGACAACGTGTAACCGTGTTCGCCTACGTAAGTATCGTATCCGTCGGGGAAACGCACGATGAACTCGTGTGCGTTCGCCATCTTTGCCGCTTGAATGATCTCGTCGGGAGTGGCATCGGGTTTGGCGTAACGGATATTGTCATAGATCGAGCCGGTGAACAGAAAGGTCTCCTGCAACACCACGCCAATCTGTCGGTGTAAACTCTCTTTCGAGAATTTACGCAGATCGGTACCGTCTACCGTAATGCGACCGTCATCCACGTCGTACAGACGCATAATTAGGTTGATCAGCGTAGATTTTCCCGAACCGGAAGCCCCGACGAGACCGATCATCTCCCCTTTTTGCACTTCAAAATTGATCTTATTCAACACAGGTTCGTACGAACGGTAACCGAAAGTAACGTCTTCGAAGCGGATATGTCCCTCGATCTCTTGTTCAACGGCATCCTTGTGTTCTGCGACCTCAATTTCTTCATCCAAAATATCGTACATACGCTCAAGTGAGTTGGTCAGGCGCATCAGCATACGCGGCAGTCGGGTAAGCCAACCGAGCGGGCCGTACAGCATCGAAGCATACGCGGTAAATTGGGTAAGTTCACCGATGGTCATTTTGCCGCCGATCACGTCTGCGCCGCCGAAATAGTAGACGAAGAACGAACCGATGGTCAAGATCAGTGTTACAAAGGGATACAGTGTAGCAAAGAACTTTTCGTTGCGGCGTTGCAGTTCGCAATACCGCGCGGTATATTCCTGAAAGCGTTCCGTTTCCCGCTTCTCTTGCCCGAAGGATTTTACTACGCGGATACCCGAAATGATATCTTGCAGACGGTTGTTTACTTGATCGTTATACCGCCACTGTTGACGCCACAGCCGCATTTCGCGATTGTGGAACAGCCGAACCAGTATCGCCGCCAACGGCATAAATGCGATCGTAAGTAACGCAAGCACGGGGTTGATGAACAGCATAATGACGATAGCACCGCCGATGGTGAAGAACTGCGTGAACATTTCGGAGAACACTTCCTCCATAAACACGCGTACCTGTCCGCTGTCATCCACCACACGATTCATCAATTCACCCGCTTGCCGCTTATCCACAAAAGAAAGTGACAGCACATTGATCTTTTCAAATACACGTGCACGAAGATCGTGACTGATACGCGTACCCAAGCGGTTACTGAGCGCACGACGGGAAATGCGTAACGTCAGTGATGACATAATGATGACGAACATCAACCCAAAGAAGGTCAGCACCGCCTGTGTGCTCCCTTTGGCAGGTACCAGTACGTTATCAATAAAATCCCGCTGCACAAACTGTTGCCACAGAACGAATGCCGAGTTGGCTGCCATAAACAGCGTAAGGCACATCAGCGGTAGCACATACCGTCTTCCGAGATCCCACAACCGTCGCAACGTCCTCCCGCCGCCGCCGCAACGCGGACAGTGGTTTGTACCCGGCAACACCGTTCCGCACTTCGGACAATAGCGTTCCTTTTCGGTACTTTCCAGTATGCGGTACTCCTCACGGCAAAACAGCGTGGCACCGCGGGCAACGTAAGACAAACGTACCATATGCCGCATACTGAAGCGACAGAGAAAGGTGTCCTCCCCTGCTTTGCGTGCGGCAAGATTGCCGCTGTCTACGTTAGAAAGGCACAAGATCTCATCCGTATCAGACAGGGAGACCGTTGCTGTGATGTTACCGCCTTGCAAACACAGCAACGTATGTTTGGTTACCACGACCCATCCGTCGGTACAAAACGTACCGTCAGCCGTGAGATCGTACGGGACGCAATATTCAATTGCTTCTTCGCCTAAAACCGACGTTGCGAGTAACCGCTCGGCATCGGGCAAGGTGTAATGTAGATTCATGGCGATCCCTCAAATAAAGATGTCGAGTTTTTTCATCTCTTTGGCAGTCAAAGCGGAAAGATCGGCAATCTCAAAACGGTTGCCGTCCAGATCGTTGACAAGATAGCGGTTATGTCCAATGGAATACACACTGTTTCCACCCATACGAGCCGTAAAACGGCAATGCCCGCGATCGGTCAGCACGTCCCAGTAGGAGTAACCGTATTCGGCTTTAATGTCGAAGATCTTCAGGATCTTCGGTGCAAAATACCGCAGTTCCATCTGTTCGAGCAACATCTCACGCACGTCTTCGGGAAGTGCGTTCAGATCCTCGATAAGACCGATCTCTTTTCCGTCGTTGTCGGGCATACGCACGGATATGTAGTGCGTGGGGTCGGAATGTGGGAAACAACGGTGGATCGCTACACGAGGATACGTTTTATCGCCGTATTCCAACGAAACGAAGCCGCCTGCCGTGCGCTTGAACACCGCATTTTCTGCCGTGATGCTGCGCATCGCAATCAGATCTTCAACCGCTTGTTTCTCACGTTCAATAACGTCTTCGGCGGCCGTATCGACCGTCTTCACAGTTTTATCACTCATCGCCTATCCCCCTCATCGCCAGTGCTTTGGATTGTAATTGCAACAGTTTGTAGTACGTTCCTTTATTTCGAACCAATTCGCCGTGTGTACCGTGTTCCACTACCTTGCCGTTTTCCAACACGACCAGACGGTCGGCATTACGCAACGTGGACAAGCGGTGGGCAATGGAAATGGTCGTACGGCCTTTTACAAGTTGATCCAACGCGTCTTGTATCGCCCGTTCGGTCTCGGTATCCACTGAAGCAGTGGCTTCATCCAACACCAAAATGCGCGGGTCTGCGAGCACGGCTCGCGCAATGGAAATGCGTTGCCGTTCACCGCCCGACAAACTGCGGCCGCCCGTACCGATCACCGTATCGTAGCCATCGGGTAAACGGCAGATAAACCCGTGAGCACTTGCCGCCATGGCTGCCCGTACGATCTCTTCACGGGTCGCATCGGGTTTGGCGTACGCGATATTCTCGGCTACGGTACCCATAAAGATGTACGTCTCTTGGCTCACCATCGCGATGGCACCACGCAAAGATGAAAAGGCAATGTCCTTTACATCTATACCGTCTAACAGAACTTCCCCTTCATTCGGATCGTATAGGCGGGATATCAAGTTGACCAGTGTGGATTTGCCGGCACCCGAACGCCCGACAATACCGAGCATTTCGCCTGCTTTTACTTCAAGATCGATATTTTCCAGCACCTGCTTGTTCGGCTCATATCCAAAAGTGACATTACTCAGTTGTACGTCACCTTTCAATTCGACCTGTAAAGCGTTTTTCCTTTCCACCACTTCCGGCTCGGAATCGATGATCTCAAACACGCGTTGCGCGGCGTTCATACTGTTTGTCCACCATTGAAACACAGAAGAGAAAAATTCAAGCGGACCTTGCAGCATTCCCATGTAGTTTAAGAAGGTAACCAGTTTGCCGTATGAAAACGCACCGCCGCTTTGCAGGATAAATACGGCACCGAACGTCCACACCAACAATACGGGCAGTTCCATACCGATGCTGTACGCGACACTGTAAGTGTTGCGGTAGTTTACCACGTTGATCTCGGCATCGCGCACGCGGGTGTTCACTTTATCAAAGCGTGTGCCTTCATTTTGTTCACGGCCGAAGGCTTTCACCACCCGCGCGCCCGTAAAGTTATCGTTGAGCACCGAATAGAGCGAGCGCATGACGCGTGCACGGCGACCGTGCACCTGCCACAGACGCGGCAACATAAAGTAACTGACGAAAAACAGCGGCGGCAACAGAATGATCGCTATGATCGCCAACCGCCAATCCACCGTAAACATAATGGCAGTGGATAAGACCAGGGTTACGACGTTAAACAGCAAATACGGTAAACCATCGATGAAAAAGCCCGTCACTTCGTTGGCGTCACCGTTGATGCGTTGCATCAAACTGCCCGTTTGACGGCGGTTAAAGAAACTGATGGAAAGCCGTTGCAGCGAGCCGAAGACGGTGTTTTTGAGTTCGCTCACCACACCGGGTACGATGTGGGCCGTCATACGGCCGTGAATCACGCCCGTGATCTGTTGCAACAACTTCACCGCGACCATACACAGCACCAGTGCGCCGAGCATCAGCACCAGATTCCCGCCGAATCCCAACGACGCGGCAAAGGCCGTATCTTTTCCAAGCACTTTGTCATACAACAGCGTACCTGTTATGTACGGCCACAGAGCGTTAAAAAAGCCGGAAAGCAGAATGCAGGAAAACAAAACGATCAGTTGCTTCTTATACGCGGTAAAGTATTTCAGCACACGCATAAACACGGTGTGCTTTTCCATGCATTTCGGGCAAACTTGCCGTCCGACCTCCGGATACGGCATACCGCACTTCGGACAGCAGACGGGTTCATCCTCCCGTGCCGAACGGCGTTTTCTGCCGGGGTGCGGCACATGCGGCGGCTTTTCACCCGTCGGCTCTTCTTCTTCACCAAGCAGATCGGACAACTCACGAAGAAGACGGGACATTTCCCGCATACGAGCGCTTGAAAAGCGGCACAGCCACCGCTCTTCACCGTCCACCGTTATGACGAACAAACCGCCGACCACTTGATTCAGGATCTGCGGTCTACGAATATCCGTGAGCGAAAACGCGTGTACTTCGGCGATGTCTTCCACGAAGAGATTGCGTTTCGGTTTTCCCGCACCCGCAAACAGCATCTCGTCACTGTATGCCGACACCATCAAATACAACGTCTTTTCGGTGAGCACCAGATACAAATGACGCAATTCACCCTCGTTCGTGATATCCGCCAGCGCGTGGGCGACCACCTTATCGGTATCGCCGCGACGCACCAGCACGTCACGTAACGTTTTGGAGAGTTGTTCACTCTCCGATACGGACGCTGTAGTTTTGCGGTCTTTGGCTTTTTGCATAAACCATCCCGCCTTTCTTCCGGTTTAGCAAAGGGCGACCCTTACGGGCCGCCCTTTGTGAGAGGACCTATAAGCCGAGTTCTGTCGTGAACAGTCATCTATCTCGATCGTGTGTTGCCACACGACTCCAGCCGCCCGTCGAAGCACATCGGGCCAATGTATCGCTTCTGTCGGCGTTGCACCGAATAGGGTTTACATGGCCACACGGTCTCCCGTGTGCCGGTGAGCTCTTACCTCGCCTTTCCACCCTTACCGCAAAATATGCGGCGGTATATCTCTGTTGCACTTTCCCTGGGGTCACCCCCGGCGGCCGTTAGCCGTTATCCCGCCCTGTGGTGCTCGGACTTTCCTCATGCGGTTATCGCACGCGACTGTTCAGTCCTCTCCTTCCCTATTCTATCATTCTTACACCGCAAAGTCAATTCGACACACCAAAAAAATCCAAAATTTAAAAACTCGCTATTTTACTATTAAGAACGGCTATTATACATTGACATTTCACAGAAGATACAGTATGTTTAAACTGCTACATTCCATGAAACCGAGGTGCGGATATGGTCTATTTTCGCTACGATGCCAATGTTCTCCCCACCATTACATTGATCGGACAGGACATACAAACCGGTATGCACCAAAACATTCGGCGCGTATCGGAGGATTACATATTTTACCTCGTGACCGAAGGCGAGATGTTCTTTAACGAAGGCGGCGTGGAGTATCATCTTCGCAAAGGTGACTGCTTCTTGTTTGAACCCGACATTTTACATTTCGGCACAAAGGAGTCCCGTTATCAGATCCGTTACATCCATTTTCGCCATCCAACGCTGCAACGCGTCGAAACCGCCGAACTTTCACTGGCGGAAGTAGCTTCGCAAGGGTTTGTCACGTTACCGAAGCAGTTGCACATTGAGGGTATCACGGGTTCCAAACGCCTGCTTGCAACCGTCAGCGATGCCATCACACGCAGTTATACCCATTTGGAGAACTGGGAGATCGACTGTGCCTGTTCGGTACAGCAGGCATTTTTACAGCTTCGCCGCTTATCGGTGCTTTCCGAACAGAACCAACGTGCGATCGGTGAACAGCGGGTCAACGCCGTGCTCACCTACTTGTACGACAACCACGCCCGCAAATTGACGGGAGCGATATTGGAAAAGGAGTTATCCTATAATTTCGATTACCTGAACCAACAATTTCGCCGTTTTTTCAACGTTTCGATCTTCCAAATGCTCGAAACGATCCGCATAGAAACGGCACGCAACCTATTACTGACAACCGATCATTCCGTTGAGCGCATTGCAACCGAGGTGGGATATAAAGATGCGGCATACTTTTCAAAAGTCTTCAAAAAGCGGACAGGTATCTCCCCCGTCCGCTACCGACACAGCACGGAAACCGCGGCGTTTTGATAGAAGTTTATTATCGGTAACCACGTCACTCGGAACGGTGAATTTGATCTCATTAGCACTACCTATGTTTTTGGAAAACGTGTTTAACGTGTTGCTCGGCACGGTCAACACGGCGGTACTCAGCGGCTATTCCGAAGACGCAGTGGCCGCCACGGGCGCGGTAATGCCGCTGATCAATCTGTTTTCGCTCATCTTTTCGGTCATTGCCATCGGTGCTACGGTAGTTATCAGCAACGACATCGGCGCCGAAAAGGTGGACCGTGCCGCTAAAACGACCTTTTCTGCCGTCGTTCTGTGTACCGTTGCCGGTCTTTTGTGCGGTGTTCTGCTCGCTGTTTTCGCCGCCCCCATCGTGCGGTATATGAATCTGGAAGGCACGGTATACGAGGAGGCAGTCCTGTATTTTCGCGTACGTATGGCGGCGCTGGTCGTTTCCGCCGCCTCGTCGGTAATGCTCGCACTGTTGCGCTGTTACGGACATCCCCGTGCCACCATCGTAGCAGGTGTGGCGAGTAACGTCTGCAACCTCTTACTCAGCATATATGTGGTGTATTACGCCGCCGATCCGCGGGTCACAGGGGTGCGCGGTATTGCACTGGCGGTAGTGGCAGGACAAGTCGTATCGCTCGGCATTGCCGTCATCGCGTTTATACGCACCGCTATTCCGATGCGACGTCCGACGGCAGGCGAATTCCCGCGTTTGATCGGCAGTGTGTTACGTATCGGGTTACCGACGGGGCTTTCGAGCGGGTCGTTCACCATATCGCAGGTAATTACCAATTCCTTCATCGCAGTTTTGGGGCCGACGGCGCTTTCGGCAAAGGTATACTATACGAACATTTTAAGTTATGCCTATCTTTTCAGCATCAGCGTCGGCAACGCGAACTCGCTGTTGGTTGGGCGTTTGTGCGGCGCGGGACGTAACGAACACGCCAAAGCGCTCAACCGTGCGGTCGTAAAGGTCACCGTCGCGGTCAATCTGCTGATTTCGCTCGCCATTGTTTTCTTGCGCGCCCCCTTGCTTTCGATGTTTACCGATAACGTATGGATCGTACAGGTTTCGCTCGGTGTGTTTTTGGTAGATATCATCGCTGAACAGGCGCGCGCTGTAAGCCAGATCTACGAGTATGCGTTACGCGCCGCCGGTGACGTAACGTTTACGTTGAAGATATTGTTGGTATCCTGTTGGGTGTTCAGCGTGGGACTTGCCTACGTGCTGTCCATACCGATGGGATGGGGTCTGATCGGTTGTTGGATCGGTCTGGCGCTGGATGAAACCGTTCGCGCGGTAGCTACGGTCTACCGTTGGCGGAGCGGCAAATGGATATATTTTTACAAGTCAAGGGAGGAATCATAATGGATTGGAAAAAGCAATTTAGGGACCCGCCGCGAGAATACGGTGTATATCCCATCATTCACCAACGGGTTGCTGATGCGGAAAAGTACGTTGACGCACACGTGCGCCAGGGGTTTGGCGGTATTGTAGGTAATTTGCGTTATACTCCCGATTTCCCAAATAACGAGGCTGAGTGGGATGCCGTCGAAAAAGGGTTCCGCACCTATATCGATCACGGGCTGACCACGTGGATCTACGATGAAAAAGGATATCCTTCGGGTACGGCGGGCGGCGCCGTTTTGGAAGAAAACCCTGAGTATGAAGCACTTGGCATTGTGTGCCTTAAATATTGGCGGTTGCTGGACGGTCCGGTCGACTATCGTCTGGACGTTCCGGATGGACGGTTGATCAGCGTGCTGCTTGTTCCTGCCGACGGTGCAAGCGAGCCGATCGACGTCACCGCGACCGACAACGGCAAGGGCACTCTGCGTTTCACGATTCCCGAGGGCGGCTATTATATTTGGATGTTCGTGGAACGCCGTTTATACGATTCCACCCATGTGGTACACAGCCACAGCGAACCGCGCCGTTATGTGGATCTATTCAACGCTGATGCGACCCGCGCGTTTATCCGCTCCACGTACGAGCCTTATGCCGCGCGTTTAGGAGACGAGTTCGGCAAGAACGTGAAAGCCTTTTTTACCGACGAGCCGTCGCTGATTGCCTGGAACATTCCCGAAGCAAGTTATCCCCTGCTCCCGTGGGGCAAAGATTTCGGTGAGCAATTCGAGGCGCGGTACGGCTACGACGTCGGTTACGCACTGGCGGCGGTTTGCTGCGGAAGCGGTCCGCATTGGATACAACGCCGTTGCGATTACTGGGAACTGGTAGCAGATCTGTTGGCACAGAATTTCTTCAAAGTCATCAACGATTGGTGTGTTGCACATAACACACACCTCTCCGGTCATATGTTGGAAGAAGAATATATGTCTGCTCACGTGTTCAACTACGGTTCCTATTACCGCAGCGCTAAAGAGATGGGCTTTTCGGGCATTGATATTTTGGGAAGCGCACCGCTGTTTATGATGAATCAGGACAAACTTCCCATTGCACGTTTGGCGGCATCGTTCGCAGACGTGTATGAAAAAGAGATCTGTATGTCGGAAGCTTCGGATATGGAAGAACGGTGGGCGTATATGCGTCTGCCGATCGAGTGGGCGAAAGCATCCATGAACTGGCACTATGCCCAGGGCGTTAACCAGATCCATTCGTACTACACGCTGGAGAAATACAGCGATGAACAATTGCGTAGCTGGAACGCATATACCGCACGGTTGGGTTTAGCACTGCGCGAAGGCGTACGTTACAGCCGTGCCGCCGTTTTGTATCCCGAGCAGGCCGCGTGGGCTTCATTCCGCCCCACCGAACACGCCCGCAACAGTGGACAGGATGCCGATATGAAACAACTGAATGAAAGCCTTACCGACGCTTCCTGGGCGTTGCTGAAGCGGCAGATCGACTTTGATTATATCGACGAGCGGGAACTTCTGGACGGCACGATCGACGACAATAAACTCCGCGTGCGCAAGCGCTGTTACGAGTGTTTGGTTCTCCCTTGTGCGTATGTGCTGTACGAGGCAAGTTTTACGAAAATTCTGGAGTTTATCCGCGCGGGCGGTACGGTTATCGTTGCCGACCGTTTGCCGGAATTCTCGCGTGAAAACGGGGTGCGTTCGGACGCGTATATGCAGTTGTTAAGTTTGCGCGCAGAAGGCAAGTTGCATTTTGTCAGCGGCAGAGATTATTCTCCCGTTAAAGACGTGCTTCCCGCCACCGTGCGTGTAACTCCCGATCGCTATAATCCCATGTTTTCTACGTACGGCGGCAGCCTTGAAATTTCGCCTACGGAGGTAGTTTCCAACAACATTCTTTCCCATATCCGCATCAAAGACGACGAGATGATCGTATTCCTGTGCAATATGGGGGCGGGCGACTATTTTGGCGAGGTAACGCTCCCTTCGTGTAAAGAACTTCTCAAAATGATGCCCGAAACGGGTGAGACCGAAGTTCTCACACCCGAAACTACTTTGCCATTACACATTCCTGCATTCCAAGGCGTATTTTACGTGCTGAAACGGTAACACAAGTGGCTGTCGCGTTAAGGTAACATTGCACAAAAGAGGATACTAAGCTTTGCCTCCCCTGTGTAAGGGGAGGTGGCTTTTGCCGTTAGCAAAAGCCGGAGGGGTTGTTGAGAGCGTGTTTTACCCTTCAAATCCCCTCAGTCGGCTTCGCCGACAGCTTTCCACCCGGAGACGGGCCCCCTTTGTCCGCTTCGCGGACATTTCCCCCGCCCGCGGGTGAATCGGCCTTGCATCTTCAAGGGGAGCCACAGTCCTCTTCTGTTTGTGCAAAACGCCTTTAACGCGACAACCTCTTTTGTCGAATCTCCGATAAAAATCAAACGGCATACACCTGACGGCTACCCGCATTCTCTACTCAGTCGTATGATCGGGGATTCTCTTCTCACGAACGCAACAGGCTTCGCCGCAGGCGAACGTCTACTCACAAGTGAAACAAATCAAAACGGCAACTTTTTCGTGTTTGCGAAGCAAAATGCCGTCTGTTTAAGACGGCAAGAAAAACGTTGCACGGACTTCGCCGCAGGCAAATGTCCTTTGTTCCCAAGGCTTCGGTGCTTCCTCTTGCGGTACCCAAAATCGGCGGTCGTGCCGATCGGCACTGCCGATTTTGACCGCGGCGCCAACCCTTGCTCGCTGTATCCGCCACCGGCGGCGCTCGCAAGCGTTGCATTTCGAATCCCCGATAAAAATTAAAACAGATATGTACCAAAAGGCTACCCGCATTCTCTACTCAGTCGTATGATCGGGGATTCTCTTCTCACGAACGCAACAG